>NZ_JANFAK020000074.1 GCF_024721315.2 Streptomyces sp. Isolate_45 | reverse complement strand
CGCCCGGAGTCGCCGGCGGGTCCGCCGTGCCCGGGCCCGGGTACGACCGGATCCGGACCGTGCGGGAAGCCGCGGCGGCGGACTGGCATCATCGGCGGTATGACAAGTTCGCTGCCGCTCCTGCCTCCGCACGCCCGCGTCTTCGTCGCCGGTCACCGCGGCCTCGTCGGTTCCGCGGTCGCCCGCCGGCTGACCGCCGACGGCCACGAGGTGCTCACCCGGGGCCGGGCCGACCTCGACCTGCGCGACGCCGCGGCGACCGAGGCCTACCTGAGGGACGTCCGCCCCGACGCGGTCGTGCTGGCCGCCGCCAAGGTCGGCGGCATCATGGCCAACAGCACGTACCCGGTGCAGTTCCTGGAGGACAACCTCAAGATCCAGCTCAGCGTCATCGCCGGGTCGCACGCGGCCGGCGTCGGGCGCCTGCTGTTCCTCGGGTCGTCCTGCATCTACCCGAAGCTGGCCCCGCAGCCGATCAGCGAGGACGCGCTGCTGACGGGTCCGCTGGAGCCCACCAACGAGGCGTACGCCCTCGCCAAGATCGCCGGCATCGTGCAGGTCCAGTCGTACCGCAAGCAGTACGGGGCCTCGTACATCTCGGCCATGCCGACGAACCTCTACGGTCCGGGCGACAACTTCGACCTGGAGTCCTCGCACGTCCTGCCCGCGCTGATCCGCCGCTTCCACGAGGCCGCGGCCGAGGGGCGCGAGGAGGTCACGCTGTGGGGATCGGGCACCCCGCGCCGCGAGTTCCTCCACGTCGACGACCTCGCGGCCGCCTGCGCCGTGTTGTTGGAGCGCTACGACGGCGACGAGCCCGTCAACATCGGCTGCGGCGAGGACCTGACCATCAAGGCCCTCGCCGAGACGGTCGCCGAGGTGACCGGGTTCCGGGGCGAGCTCGCCTGGGACACCTCGAAGCCCGACGGGACGCCGCGCAAGCTGCTGGACGTCGGCCGCCTCACCTCGCTGGGTTGGAAGCCCGGCATCCCGCTGCGGGACGGCATCGCCGCCACCTACCGGTGGTGGCTGGACCAAAGCTGACTCCACCACGGCCCTCAGTACGCTCCGCGACCGTCGACAACGGCGCGGAGGGTACGGCCCATCACGTCGACATCGCTGGTGAAGGACCAGTTGTCGACGTACTGGAGATCTAGCTGAATCGTTTCATCCCAGGACAGGTCGGACCGTCCGCTGATCTGCCAGAGACCGGTCATACCGGGCCGCACCGCGAGCCTGCGCAGCTCGACCTCGTCGTACTCCGCCACCTCCTCGGGCAGCGGCGGGCGCGGCCCCACCAGCGACATGCTGCCGGCCAGCACGTTCAGCAGCTGGGGCAGTTCGTCCATGGAGGTCCGGCGCAGCAGCCGGCCCACCCGGGTCACCCGGGGGTCGCGGCGCATCTTGAACATCAGGCCGTCGTTCTCGTTGGCCCCGGAGAGCTCCGCCTTCAGCTTGTCCGCGTCCACCACCATCGTGCGGAACTTCCACATGACGAAGGGTTCGCCGTCGCGGCCGATCCGGTCCTGGCTGTAGAAGGCGGGGCCGCGCGAGCCCAGCCGGATCGCCAGCACGACGGCGAGGAACATCGGCGACAGCAGGATCAGGCCGACTCCCGCCCCGATGCGGTCCAGCGCCGACTTGAGCAGGGGCTGCACGCCCCGGCGCACGGGCGGCGCGATCCGCAGCACGGCGAGGCCGCCGGCGGACAGGGTCTCCAGTCGCTTGACGGATATCTCGACCAGTCCCGGGAACACCGCCAGTTCGAGCCCCTCGTCGTGCAGGGCCCACGCCACGCGGCGCAGCCGCTCCCCCGCGATCCGCACGCCGGGCGCGACGAGCACGAGGTCGGCCTGGTGGCTGCGGACGGCGCCGAGGACGGCGGCCGAGTCGCCGTTCGGCGCCTCGGGCATCCCGTCGTCGAGCCGCCCGGCGACGGGTGTTCCGCTGGTCAGGGCGCCTGCGCCGACGGGAACCACGCCGACGACGACGTACGGGTGGTCGGTCCGCGCGGCGAGGTGGGCGATGACGTGCTCGGCCGCCTCGGGCTCTCCGACCACCAGGACCCGGCTGACGGCGTGCGCCTCGCGGCGGGCCGCCGTGAGGTGGCGGTAGGTGAGCTTGTGGCAGGCGACGGTGATGAGCAGCGCCGGCAACAGCGCCCCGAGGGCCGCCAGCCGCGGGGTGCTCTCGCCCGTCACCACCCGGGCGACGGCGAGGACCCCGATGAGAATCAGCCAGTCATGGAGGACCGGCAGGACTCCTCGGGATTCTCCGAGCACGCGGGAGGTGTAACGGCGCCTCAGCGCCTGCACCCCGGTCCACGCCAGGGCGGCGCCGACGGCGCAGTAGACGGGGCGGGCCTGCTGCGCGGCCTCGAACACGAGGCCGACGGGCACGGCGGCGCCGACGAAGTCGGCGGTGATTGCGGCGGGCAGGTACCAGCGGGCCTTGTCACCGAGCCGCCGTGCCGGGGCGGTTGCCGGCCCATCGGACTCGGAGACTGCTCTGGCCACCCTTTGCGCAGGAAAATGGACATGCCTCATGGGCCCCCCTGGCACGTGGTCTATGACATTGGCGCGTGCCCGCGGCTTCCCCTGGCAACGAGCGACTGTCGCACCGGGAAACAGTACGACAAACACCCGTACGGTAAATGCCGTTTGCGTTAACGAGAGCTCTCGTTGCCCAAGTGTTAGAAACCGGTATCAACCACTCCGCATATTGGACACCCCCTTCGCACGCGAAGGTGAATGGTTCGGATACCGGATACGTATCTTCGGACAACGAACCGTTTCCGGCCAACCTTTTGACGCGGCCCTGACATCACGGCCCACAGGTGGCACTCTTCGACCGTTCATCGCACCAGCCCTGATCTGCCCGGAGGCCCTACCCAGCCGTCCGGAACCCCCCTTGCAGAAGGAGTCTGCGTTGAGTCCCACCCCCCAGAGGCGTGCCACCGCGGCCGGAGCGCTCGTCGCCGCGGCAGCACTGCTCGCCGTAGGCATACAGGCCGGCAGTGCCACCGCCGACGCCACCGCGTCGCAGGCCAGTGCGGCAGCCCAGCCCAACCCGGGCGCGGCCAACCTCAAACTCAGCGCTTCGGAGCGTGCGACGCTCCTTGCCGAGGCCAACTCCACCACCGTGCAGGCGGCCAAGGCCCTGGGCCTCGGCTCCGGCGAGAAGCTGGTCGTCCGCGACGTCGTCAAGGACGCGGACGGCACCACGCACACGTCGTACGAGCGGACCTACGACGGCCTGCCCGTGCTCGGTGGTGACCTCACCGTCCATGCCAAGGGCGGCGTCACCAGGAGCGTCACCAAGGCGACCAACCACGAGATCAAGGTCGCGGACACCAACGCCTCGGTCACGCCGGCGGCCGCCGAGAGCCAGGCCGTCTCCGCCGCCAACGCCGAGGGCTCGAAGGAGGCCAAGGCCTCCAAGAACGCCCGCAAGGTGATCTGGGCGGCCGAGGGCGCCCCGGTCCTCGCGTTCGAGACCGTCGTCGGCGGGCTCCAGCACGACGGCACCCCGAACGAGCTGCACGTGGTGACCAACGCCAAGACCGGCGCGAAGATCACCGAGTGGCAGGCCATCGAGACCGGCACCGGCAACACCATGTACAGCGGCCAGGTGACGCTCGGGTCCTCGCAGTCGGGCAGCAACTACACGCTGACCGACGCCACCCGCGGCAACCACAAGACCAACAACCTCAACCGCGGCACCTCCGGCACCGGCACCCTCTTCTCGGGCACCGATGACGTCTGGGGCAACGGCGCGGCCTCCAACCTGGAGACCGCCGCGGCCGACGCGCACTACGGCGCCGCGGTCACGTGGGACTACTACAAGAACGTCCACGGCCGCAACGGCCTGCGCAACGACGGCGTCTCGCCGTACAGCCGCGTCCACTACGGCAACAACTACGTGAACGCCTTCTGGGACGACTCCTGCTTCTGCATGACGTACGGCGACGGTGACGGCAACGCCAAGCCGCTCACCTCCACCGACGTCGCGGCGCACGAGATGACCCACGGCCTCACCTCGGTCACCGGCAACATGACCTACAGCGGTGAGCCCGGCGGCCTGAACGAGGCGACCTCCGACATCTTCGCGGCGGCCGTCGAGTTCTACGCCAACAACCCGCAGGACGTCGGCGACTACCTGGTCGGCGAGAAGATCGACATCCGCGGCAACGGCACCCCGCTGCGCTACATGGACAAGCCGAGCAAGGACGGCTCGTCCAAGGACTCCTGGTACTCGGGTCTGGGCGGCATCGACGTCCACTACTCCTCGGGTCCGGCCAACCACTGGTACTACCTGGCCTCCGAGGGCTCGGGCGCCAAGGTGGTCAACGGGGTCAGCTACGACTCCCCGACCGCGGACGGCCAGCCCGTCACCGCGATCGGCCGTGACGCCGCCTCGAAGATCTGGTTCCGCGCGCTGACGGTCGGCTACTTCAAGTCGAACACGAACTACGCCGCCGCCCGCACCGCCACCCTCCAGGCCGCCGCCGACCTGTACGGCCAGGGCTCGACCACGTACAACAACGTGGCCAACGCCTGGGCCGGCGTCGCCGTCGGTGCCCGCATCGCCAACGGCGTGACGGTCACCAACCCCGGCAACCAGAACACCATCACGGGCAGCGCGGTGAGCCTGCAGATCCAGGCGAACAGCACGAACCCGGGTGCGCTGAGCTACGCGGCGACCGGCCTGCCGGCCGGCCTGTCCATCAACTCCTCCACCGGCCTGATCTCGGGCACGGCCTCCACGGCGGGCACGTCCAACGTGACCGTCACGGTGACCGACTCGCAGGCCAAGTCCGGCACGGCGGCCTTCACCTGGACCGTCGGCACCTCGCAGCCGAGCGTGTTCGAGAACACGACCGACTACGCGATCGCGGACAACTCCACGGTCGAGTCGCCCATCACGGTGAACCGTACGGGCAACGCCTCCAGCGCCCTCAAGGTGGACGTCAACATCCTCCACACCTACGTCGGTGACCTGAAGGTCGACCTGGTCGCCCCCGACGGTTCCGTCTACAACCTGCGCAACCGCACCGGCGGCAGCGCGGACAACATCGTCCAGCAGTTCACCGTGAACGCCTCCTCCGAGGTCGCCCAGGGTGTCTGGAAGCTCCGTGTCGCGGACCTCGCCTCCGCCGACGTCGGCAAGATCGACAGCTGGAAGCTCACCTTCTGACCCACCGGGTCCGAGCGTGAACCACAGCTGAACCGTTAGATCACGGGGCCGCCCGGGAGCAGACCTCCCCGGGCGGCCCTGTTCCATTGCGCGGCGACCGCGGCTGCCGCGGCACCGGGGTGAGGGCCAACAACCCCCGGGCCAGTTCCCTCACCGCCAGGTCCGGGTGCGGCGTCCCGTCGCACGGGAACCCCCCGACGACCCGGCGCGGTGAGGAGGCGATGTGCTCCACCGCCGACCGGGCCTCCTCCGGCAGCATCCGCATCGCCGTCAGTGCGCGCAGCGCGCCCGGGTGCGGCGCGTGGAGGGCGCCCCGGCGGACGAGTTGGCGCGCGATGACCGGGGCCGTGTCGTGCCTGCGGCCCGTGACCCGCCAGACGGCGGCGGCCGCGTCCGCCCGGCTCTCCCGGTCCGGCGCGCCCAGCCGCTCTTCCACCAGCGGCAGCAGCGCCTTCGCGGCCGGGCCGAGTTCGCCCGCCACCCGGACGGCCGCCCGGCGGCGTGCCAAGGCCTCCGGCAGCCCCCGTACCGCGTCCACCGCGGGCCCCGCCTCGCCCGTGACGCGCACCAGCGCCGTGGCCGCCTCCAGGTCCCCGGCCTCGGCCCGGGCCAGCAGGGCGCGCGCCGCCACGGGTCCCGCCGCCGCGCCCAGCGCTCCCAGCACCCCGGCCGAGGTGGGCAGGAGGCGTACGAGTTCGTCCACCCGGCCGGCCGCGAGCGCGGGGAAGCGCCGCAGGGCGTCCACCCACTCGGCGCGGGGCCGGTCCGCGACCCGCCGCGCCACCGGCTCGGCGTCCGCGCCGAACACGTCCACCACCGCGGACACGATCGTGCCCGGCGCGCTGACGGGGGTGAGCCGCAGCTCGGCCGCCTCGTGCGGCAGTTCGTCCATCAGCCGCAGGACGAGGGCGACGGCGCCGGGCACCCGCAGCCGCACCGCGGCGTGCGTCGCCGCCACCCGTACGGCGGGGTCCGCGGACCGCAGGTGCGGGTCCAGCCACGGCGCGGGCCGACCCCCGTCCAGCGCGGCGGCGACGCGCGCCACCCGGCACAGGTCCTCCGCGTCCCGCGCCGTCGCGGCGAGCCACGGCAGCACGTCCCGCTCCCGGTCGCGCCACTGCTCGGTGAGCGCCGCCGCCAGCGGCAGACCCCGCTCCACCGCCCGGAACGCCGCGTCGGGATCGTCCAGCAGCCGTTCCACGAGCGGCCGGTAGGTATCGGGCCACGGATGGCCCGACCCGTCGGCGGGAGCCGCGCCGTGGGCGTCGAGCGCCGAATCCACCAGGTCCGTCGGCAGCGGCAGCGGGGCCGTGCGCAGCAGGTCCGTCACCGCGGCCCTGCGCACCAGGGGTTCCGGCGCGGACAGCAGCGCCCGGTTGCGCGCGTCCCGGCCGCCGGGCGAGACGTCGAGCAGGCCGAGGGCCGTGACGAGGTCGGCCCGCACCTCGGCGTCCCCTTCCTCCTCCATCCGGGCCCGCAACAGCGGGAGCAGCGGCAGGGAGGCCTCCTCGCAGGCGGCGACGATCCACACCATCGCGCGCCGGACCTCCCGGTCCTCGTCCGCCGTCAGGCCGAGCAGGGCCGGCAGCGCGGCGGCCACCGCCCGGCGCACCCGGCGGTGCTCGCGGCCCGTCCCGTCGGCCGCGCCGTGCAGCAACCACAGCAGTGGCAGCCGGTGACCGGGGCCGTCCTTGACGAGCCGCGCGAGGAACGGCACGGCCGCGGCCGTCGCCGAGTAGACCGTCCCCTGGTGGCAGAGCGACGAGTGCAGCTCCTCCGACGCCTCTTCCCGTACCCGGGCGTCCGCCGAGCCGGCCGCCCGCAGCAGGTCGGGCACGTCGTCCGCCCGCCCGTAGGCGTGTTCCAGTTCCGCCCAGTCGATGTCGTCGATCCCGTCCAGCATGCGCACGACCCTACGTCCGCCCCGGCCGGGCGACGGCGCGCGGGCACGTCCACCCGGCCCCCTGCGCGCGGGACCTGCTGCCCCCGACGCCGGGACCTTCGGCGCTGCCGCCGGTCACGACGTCGGGGGGATAGTGGAGTCCGGCGAACCTACGGAACCGTAGGTTCGAGTGATTCCGAGGACGTGCGCCATGCCCCAGAGCCCCACGAACGCTCCTCCCGCGCAGCGCCCCTGGCTGATCCAGGGCGGCATGGGCGTCGGCGTCTCCGGATGGCGGCTCGCCCGGGCGGTGTCCGTGACCGGTCAGTTGGGCGTGGTGTCCGGCACCGCGCTGGACGTCGTACTGGCCCGCGTCCTGCAGACCGGCGACCCGGGCGGCCACGCCCGCCGCGCCCTGGCCGCCTTCCCGCTGCCCGAGCTCGCCCAGGTCGCCCTCGACTGCTGGTTCCGTGAGGAGGGCCTGCCCGACGACCGCACCCCGATGCGGACCACCCCGCGCCTGCGCGCGGCCGGCGGGTCCCCGGCGGAGGTCCTCACCGTCCTCGGCAACTTCGTCGAGGTCTGGCTCGCCAAGGAGGGACACGATGGTGTCGTCGGCGTCAACTACCTGGAGAAGATCCAGCTGGCCACCGCCCCCGCGATGTTCGGCGCGATCCTGGCAGGCGTCGACCACGTGCTCGTGGGCGCGGGAGTCCCCGGTCAGATCCCGGCCCTCGCCACCCGATTGGCGCGCTGCGAACCGTGCGTGACCCGGGTCTCCGTCGTGGGTCAGGAGGAACCGCTGGAGCAGCTCTTCGACCCGCGGGCGCTGCTCGCCGGGCACCTGCCCGGCCCGCTGCGCCGCCCGGACGTCCTGGCCATCGTGTCGCTGCCGGTGCTCGCGGCCTACCTGGCCCGGGACGAGGCCACCCGCCCCGACGGCTTCGTGATCGAGACCAGTCGGGCCGGCGGCCACAGCGCCCCGCCGCGCGGGCCGATGACCCTGGACGCGGCGGGCGAGCCGCTCTACGGGCCTCGGGACCACCCCGATCCCGCCAGGATGGCCGCGCTCGGGCTGCCCTTCTGGCTCGCGGGCGGCCAGGCCTCCCCCGAGGCGGTGGCCGCGGCCCGGGCCGCCGGGGCCGCCGGTGTCCAGATCGGCAGCGCCTTCGCGCTGTGCGAGGAGTCGGGGATGGCCCGTCGGCTGCGCGGGGAGCTCCTCGACCGCGCCCGCGCCGGGACCCTGACGGTCCGCAACGACCCGGGGGCCTCCCCCACCGCGTTCCCGTTCAAGGTGGCCCGGCTGCCCGGCACGGTTTCCGAGCCCGAGGTGGCCGCCGGCCGGCGCCGGGTCTGTGACCTGGGATTCCTGCGCACCCCCGTCCGGGGTCCGCGCGGGCTGGTGTACTGGTGCGCGGCCGAGCCGGTGGCCGCGTACGTCCGCAAGGGCGGGGATCCGGCGGACGCCGAGGGCAAGCAGTGCCTGTGCAACGGCCTGCTGGCCACCATCGGCCTCGCGCAGCGGCGGCCGGGCGGGCGGATCGAACCCCCGCTGGTGACGATCGGCAAGGACCTGTCGTTCCTTCCCCGGCTGTCCCCCGACGCCTCCCCTTATACGGCGGCGGACGTGGTGCGGTGGTTGGAGCCGGGGGCGCGACCGTAGGACCGGGCGGGACGGCGGACGCGCGGGAGCCCGGCACCCACGGGGGTGCCGGGCCCTCATGCGGTTCGGCGTACCGGTCCCGCGATCAGCCGATGTTGCGGAAGACCGACCGGAGGTCGTCCTCGTCGTAGTGGTCGGAGTCGTCGTTGTCGTTGTCGTGGCGGCCGCCGTGGTGGCCGTTGTCGTCGGTCGGCTTGAAGTACACGGAGCGGACGTTCAGGTTCCGCGCCTCGTCGCCCGGCTCCAGCACCTCCTGGGGCTCACCGCCGCAGTTGCGGTCCCGGAAGACCAGCGCGAGCGAGTCGGTGTCGTTCTCCACCTTGAAGGCCGGGTGGTTGCGCGTGCCCGGCAGCTGGTAGCAGGTGTCGTTGTCGGCGGGTTCGATCGACCTGCGGTGTACGTCGCCCTCCTCATCGGCGTACCGGTAGTGCAGTTCGCCGAGGGAGTCGCGGTCGTGCCGGTCGTTGGCCATCGACTGGCCGGCGGTGGGCAGCACGAGCGCGAGGCCGGCGAGCAGCACGGTTGCTGTGGTGCGAAGACGCATGGGGGATCCGTTTCTCGGGGTTCACGGATGCCTGTCGGTGGGCATCCGCGAGACAACGTAGGAGCGAATCCCTTTGCCGAAACGTTTCCTCATACGCAACGTGTTCGATGGTTCACCCTCCCGGGGCGCCCCCCGGAGTGACCCGCGTCCGTACGGCCCACCGCCCCGCCCCGCGGTGGCGGGACGGGGCGGGGCGGGGCGGACGGGGTGTGCGGGACCGGGGCTCAGCGCAGGACGACGCCGCCCGGAACCTCGGTGTTCACCGGGGCGGCGACCAGCCCGAGCTCGGCCGGGGCGGCCAGCAGGGGGTGCGACGGCAGCACCCGCACGGTGTACCCGAAGGGGCCAGTACGGTCGAGGGCGAGCGGGCCCTCGTACACCCAGCGCCCCTCCAGGTCGGGGCCGGCGGCGGGCTTGAGCGGGAAGCTCCGCCCGTCCCGGATCACGTCCTGCGCGTCGACCCGGCCCGCGACGGCCTGCACCTCCACGTCCTCGGGCGCCAGCGAGTCGAGCGCCACCCGGACCCGCAGCGTGAGGGTGGCCCCCAGTTCGGCGGTGCCCCCGACGGGCGCCGCCGCGACGGCCTCCACGTGCTCGACGGCGACCCGCGGCCAGGCCGCCCGGACCCGGCCCTTCCACCAGGCCAGGTCCCGCGCCGCGTCGGCGGTGAGGGCGCGGTGGGAGCGGGCGGCCGGGGTGTAGAGCCGTTCCACGTACTCACGGACCATCCGTCCCGCGAGCACCTTCGGCCCCAGGGACACCAGGGTGCGCCGGACCATCTCGATCCACCGCACGGGCAGCCCCGTACGCCCGGTCCGGTCGTAGAACCGGGGGGCGACCCGGCTCTCGATCAGCTCGTAGAGGGCGCCGGCCTCCAGGTCGTCGCGCCGCTCCTCGTCCGTGCCGAGGCCGTCGGCGGTGGGGATGGCCCAGCCGAAGTCGGGCTCGAACCACTCGTCCCACCATCCGTCCAGGACGGAGAGGTTGAGGCAGCCGTTGAGCGCGGCCTTCATCCCGCTGGTCCCGCAGGCCTCCAGCGGACGCAGGGGGTTGTTCAGCCAGACGTCACAGCCCGGGTAGAGCTTCTGCGCCATGGCCATGCCGTAGTCCGGCAGGAAGACGATGCGGTGGCGCACCCGCGGGTCGTCCGAGAACCGCACCAGCTCCTGGACGAGCCGCTTCCCGCCGTCGTCGGCCGGGTGCGCCTTGCCCGCGACGACGATCTGCACGGGCCGGTCCGGGTCCAGCAGCAACCGGCGCAGCCGCTCGGGGTCGCGCAGCATCAGCGTGAGCCGCTTGTACGACGGCACGCGCCGGGCGAAGCCGATGGTCAGCACGTCCGGGTCGAGGACGGAGTCCACCCAGCCCAGTTCCGCGTCCGCGGCCCCGCGCTGCTTCCAGGAGGCGCGCAGCCGGTCCCGTACCTCCTGGACCAGTTGTTCGCGCAGCACCCGGCGCACGTCCCACACGTCCTGGTCGGCGATCTGCGAGACGGCGTCCCAGCGGGCGGAGCCGCCGACGGCGAGGGCGTCCTCGGTGCGCCCGGACCCGATCTGGCGGGCGCCGAGCCGCATGACCTCCGGGGCGACCCAGGTGGGGGCGTGCACCCCGTTGGTCACGGACGCGATGGGTACGTCGACGGGGTCGAAGCCCGGCCAGAGCCCGGCGAACATGCCCCGGCTGACCGCCCCGTGGAGGGTGGAGACGCCGTTGGCCCGCTGGGCGAGGCGCAGGCCCATGACGGCCATGTTGAACACCCCGGGATCGCCGCCCGGGTACGACTCCGCGCCGAGTTCCAGGATCCGGTCGACGGGTACGCCGGCCAGTTCGGCGGCCTCGCCGAAGTGCCGGGCGACCAGGCCCCGCTCGAAGCGGTCGATGCCGGCCGGGACGGGGGTGTGGGTGGTGAACACCGTCCCGGCGCGGACGGCTTCGACGGCGGCGTCGAAGCCGAGGCCGCGCTCCCCTTCCAGTTCCCTTATGCGTTCGAGCCCGAGGAAGCCGGCGTGTCCCTCGTTGGTGTGGAACACCTCGGGGTCCGGGTGCCCGGTGATCCGGCAGTACGTGCGCACCGCGCGCACGCCGCCGATCCCCAGCAGCATCTCCTGGAGCAACCGGTGGTCGCTGCCGCCGCCGTAGAGGCGGTCGGTCACCTCGCGGGCGACGGCGTCGTTGTCCTCGACGTCGGAGTCGAGGAGCAGCAGCGGGACCCGGCCGACGCGGGCCTGCCAGACGTGGGCGTGCAGGGAGCGGCCGCCGGGCAGGGTGAGCGAGACCCGGGCGGGGGCGCCGTCCTCCTCGCGGAGCAGCGAGACGGGCAGTTCGTTGGGATCGAGGACCGGGTAGTGCTCCTGCTGCCAGCCGTCACGGGACAGGGACTGGCGGAAGTACCCGTGGCGGTAGAGGAGTCCGACGCCGATGAGGGGGACGCCGAGGTCGCTGGCGGCCTTGAGGTGGTCGCCGGCGAGGATGCCGAGCCCGCCGGAGTACTGGGGGAGGGCGGCGGTGATCCCGAACTCGGGGGAGAAGTAGGCGATCCCGGCGGGCAGGTCGGCCGCGTTCTCCTGGCTCTGGTACCACCTCCCGCCGTGGAGGTAGTCATCGAGGTCGGCGACGGCGACGGCGAGGCGGCGCAGGAACCGCCGGTCGGCGGCGAGTTCCGCGAGCCGGGCCGCGGGCACGGCGCCGAGCAGCCGGACGGGATCACCACCGGCGGCCTGCCAGCCTTCGGGGTCGACGGATTGGAAGAGTTCGCGGGTTTCCGTATGCCATGACCAGCGCAGGTTGCGCGCGAGTTCGGCGAGCGGAACGAGGGGTTCGGGGAGGACGGGGCGCACGGTGAATCGACGGATAGCCTTCACGTGTTCCACCTTCGCAGGGGATTACGGATCGGAGCGGCCGCACCACGCTGTGCACCCGCGCATCGCCCCCGGAAGGCTAGCGGCGAACCCCGCCCCGGACCATCCCGCCCCTCGGGCCGCGGGCCGCGGCGCGGTCAGTGCGCCGGGTCGTCGGACGTCAGGAGCGCGTCCAGGCAGGGGTGGAGGGTCGGGGGCAGGGTGGCGCGGTCCCGTGCGCGCAGGGCGGCGCGGGCCGGCGGCGACAGGAAGCGGGCGAGTTGGAGCAGGGCGCCCAGCTCGGTCTCCAGCGCGGACGCGTCCGGCTCGTGCGCGGCGGCGCGGGCCAGGGCGGCGCACAGCAGGGTGCCCGTCTCCGGATCCCAGGAGTCGGGCCAGTCCGCGGCACCGGCGGCGGCCAGTTCCCGGACCCGTGGGTCGGGTGCCCGCAGCAGGCGTACGTACTCCCGGGCCCGGGGGTCGGCTTCGAGCCGGTCCCACTCCCCCAGGGCCCGCGCGCCGGGGCCGGACAGCAGCACTCGCGCCGAGGCACCGGTGTCCAGTCGGTCGGTGGCCCGGCCGTAGGACTCGATGCGCTCCAGCACCACCCAGGCCCCGAGCGGGGTGCGCAGGCTCAGACCGGTGCGCGGTATGCCGCGCAGGCAGCGCACCACGGCCCGGGTGCCGGCGCCGACGGGCTCCACGGGGCCGGCCACCTGGAGCCGGCCGGCCCGGGCGAGCAGCCGGGCCAGCACCGGGGGCGGCGACGGCATGACGGCGAGTCGGCCCAGGTCGGTGTCGTCCAGGCCGGTCTCCACGGAGGGCAGGGCGGCCAGCTGCGCCTCCAGCGCGCCGGGGTCGCGTTCCTCGCGGGCGGCCGTCACCAGCGCGGCCGCCAGGACCCGTTCCGCCTCGGGCCCCCACAGGGTGGCGGCCGCGTCCCGCGCGGCGGCCTCGCGCAGCCGGGGGTCGAGCGCGTGCAGGCGCCGTACGAGGGGATATTCCTGCTGCTCCATCGAACCCATGCCAGGCATTGTCCCGCCTGCGGCCCGCGGCGGGCACGGGTCGGTCAGGCGTCGGTGGCGAGTCGGGCGTGGAGGTGTTCGTCGTGCCAACCGTCGGCGTGGAGGAGGGCGCCGCGCATGGTGCCCTCCAGCGGGAAGCCGGCCTTGAGCGCGACGGCGCAGGAAGCCGGGTTCGCCACGGAGTGACAGATGCGCAGCCGGTGCAGATCACACTCTTCGAACGCCCATCGGGATACGGCCGCCACGGCCTGCGCCACGGCGCCCCGGCCGCGGCCCGCCGGCAGCAGCCAGTAGAGGAATTCCGCACTCGCGCCGAACGGATCGATGTCGGCCAAACCGATGAGGCCCACCGCCGCGCCCGGACCGCCGTCGCCGTCGGGGTGCGCCACCGCCCAGGCGGCTCCCTCACCCCCGTCCCACCGCCGGGCCCACCGCTCGATCCTTTCGACGGCGCGGGCCGGCGTCATCGGCTCGGGCCGGTTCCAGTGCCGGATGTCCGGATCCTCGTACGAGGAGGCCAGCACCTGCGCGTCCGTCTCCCGCCAGGGTCGCAGGACCATGCCGCACGGCAGCGCGAACACCGGTTGCGGCGCCCCTCCCCACCCCCTCGCCGAAGGTATTCCAGGGGCGGAAGGGGCGGGTGGGACGACGGCCGTTTCGCTGTACATCGCTTGTTCCTCACCTAATTGACGGGGCATCGGGACCCGGCGATCCGGTCCTTTGTGCGCCACGTGCCACTACGTACGAGTAGTTAACCAACGGCGCGGATTGGACGGGCTGTGCGTGGGGCAGGGCTCTGCGGGTACGCGCGGTACACGCACGGCGCACCCGCCCACCCCCTTTCCCCGCCACCCGAGTGAACGCGGACAGGAGCGGCCATGCCCGCAGCCCAGCCGTCTTCCGAGCGGCTAGAAACAGAGCGAACAGAGCGTGCACTACCAGCCGTGATTCCGGCTGGCCTGTTGTCACCGAGCCCTGCGAAATGCCCCCAGGTGATCCCATCATGATCGGTCGCATTCCCGTGCTGGACGTCCGCCCTGCCGTCGACTGCGGCGCCAGACCCGCCAAGGCGGTCGCGGACGAAGTCTTCGAGATCTCCGCCACCGTGTTCCGCGAGGGCCACGACGCCGTGGCCGCCCACGTCGTGCTGCGGGATCCGAGCGGGCGCCTGCGCCCGCCCGTCCCCCTGCGCGAGCTCGCCCCCGGCACCGACCGGTGGGGGGCCCGGATCTCCGCCGATGCCGAGGGGAGGTGGACGTACACCGTCGAGGCGTGGAGCGATCCCGTCGCCACCTGGCGGTCGCATGCCGCGATCAAGATCCCGGCGGACATCGACACCGGTCTCGTACTGCTGGAGGGCGCGGAGCTCTACGAGCGGGCCGGCGCCAAGATTCCCAAGCGGGACGGGCGCGCGGCGGTGCTGGGCGCCGCCGCGATCATGCGCGACGAGGACCGGCCCGTCGCCGAGCGGTACACGGCCGCGCTCGCGCCCGAGGTGGACGCCGCGCTCGCCAGGCGTCCGTACCGGGAGCTGGTCAGCGCCGCGAAACCGCTCCCGCTGTTGGTCGAACGCAAGCGCGCCCTCTTCGGTTCCTGGTACGAGATGTTCCCCCGTTCCGAGGGAGCGGTGCTGGAGCCGGGCTCGGCCCCGGTCAGCGGTACCTTCCGAACCGCCGCCGAGAGGCTGCCCGCGATCGCGGACATGGGCTTCGACGTGGTGTACCTGCCGCCCATCCACCCCATCGGCTCCACCTACCGCAAGGGCCCCAACAACACTCTGTCCGCCGGTAGTTGGGACCCCGGCGTGCCGTGGGCCATCGGCTCCACCGAGGGCGGCCACGACGCGGTCCACCCCGAGCTCGGCACCATCGAGGACTTCGACGCCTTCGTTGCCCGGGCCCGCGAGCTGCACCTGGAGATCGCGCTCGACTTCGCGCTCCAGTGCTCCCCCGACCACCCGTGGGTGGAGAAGCACCCCGACTGGTTCCGGCACCGGGCCGACGGCACGATCGCGTACGCCGAGAACCCGCCGAAGAAGTACCAGGACATCTACCCGGTCCACTTCGACACCGACATGGCCGGCATCGTCGAGGAGACCTGCCGGATCCTGCGGTACTGGATGGACCACGGCGTCCGGATCTTCCGCGTCGACAACCCGCACACCAAGCCGGTGGTCTTCTGGCAGAAGGTGATCGCGGACATCAACAAGTCCGACCCGGACGTGATCTTCCTCGCCGAGGCCTTCACCCGGCCGGCGATGATGCGGGCCCTGGCGGCCGTCGGGTTCCAGCAGTCGTATACGTACTTCACCTGGCGCAACACGAAGGCCGAGCTGACCGAGTACGTGAGCGAACTGGCGGACGACCGTTCGGCCTCGGTCATGCGGCCGAACTTCTTCGTCAACACGCCCGACATCCTGCACGAGTACCTCCAGCACGGCGGCCGTCCCGCCTTCGAGGTCCGCGCGGTCCTCGCCGCCACCCTCTCCCCCACCTGGGGGGTCTACGCGGGCTACGAGCTGTGCGAGAACGCCCCGGCCAAGGAGGGCAGCGAGGAGTACCTGGACTCCGAGAAGTACGAGTTCCGGCCACGCGACTGGGCCGCCGCCGAGCGCGAGGGCCGCACCATCGCCCCGCTCATCACCACCCTCAACCGGGTGCGCCGGCTCAATCCCGCCCTCCAGCAGTTGCGGGACATCCACTTCCACTCGACCGACAACGAACAGGTGATCGCCTATTCGAAGCACGCGGGCGCCAATTCCGTACTGGTGGTCGTCAACCTCGATCCGCACCACACCCAGGAGGCGACGGTCTCGTTGGACATGCCGGTACTCGGCCTCGACTGGCACGGGTCCCTCGCGGTGCGCGACGAGCTCACCGGCGATACCTATCACTGGGGCAGGGCGAACTACGTACGCCTGGAGCCGGGCCGCACGCCCGCGCACGTACTGGCCGCTCTGCGACCGTCCCCGCCCACCGGAGGGTCACCCACCACATGATGATCAACGATCCCGTCCACGACACCTTCGAGGACACCCCCGCCAAGGACCGCGACCCCGACTGGTTCAAGCGGGCGGTCTTCTACGAGGTCCTCGTCCGCTCCTTCCACGACAGCAACGGCGACGGCGTGGGTGACCTCAAGGGGCTCACCGCCAAGCTGGACTACCTCCAGTGGCTCGGCGTCGACTGCCTGTGGCTGCCGCCGTTCTTCGCCTCGCCCCTGCGCGACGGGGGCTACGACGTCTCCGACTACACGTCCGTGCTGCCCGAGTTCGGCGACCTCGCCGACTTCGTGGAGTTCGTGGACGCCGCGCACACCCGCGGCATGCGGGTGATCATCGACTTCGTCATGAACCACACGAGCGATCAGCACGAGTGGTTCCAGCAGTCGCGCAAGGACCCGGACGGGCCCTACGGCGACTACTACATGTGGGCCGACAACGACAAGCAGTACCAGGACGCCCGCATCATCTTCGTCGACACCGAGAGCTCGAACTGGACGTACGACCCCGTACGCAAGCAGTACTACTGGCACCGCTTCTTCTCGCACCAGCCGGACCTCAACTACGAGAACCCGGCCGTCGTCGAGGAGATCGTGTCCGCCCTGCGCTTCTGGCTGGACCTCGGCATCGACGGCTTCCGCCTCGACGCCGTGCCCTACCTGTACGCCGAGGAGGGCACCAACTGCGAGAACCTCCCGCGCACCCACACCCTCCTCAAGCGGGTCCGGGCGGAGATCGACGCGCACTACCCGGACACCGTGCTGCTCGCCGAGGCCAACCAGTGGCCCGAGGACGTCGTCGACTACTTCGGTGACTACGCGAAGGGCGGGGACGAGTGCCACATGGCGTTCCACTTCCCCGTCATGCCGCGCATCTTCATGGCCGTGCGAAGAGAGTCCCGCTACCCCGTCTCGGAGATCCTGGCGAAGACCCCGGCGATCCCGGACCGCTGCCAGTGGGGCATCTTCCTTCGCAACCACGACGAGCTGACCCTCGAAATGGTCACGGACGAAGAACGCGACTACATGTACGCCGAGTACGCCAAGGACCCGCGGATGCGGGCCAACATCGGCATCCGGCGCCGGCTCGCCCCGCTCCTGGACAACGACCGCAACCAGATCGAGCTGTTCACCGCCCTGCTGCTGTCCCTGCCCGGCTCGCCGATCCTCTACTACGGCGACGAGATCGGCATGGGCGACAACATCTGGCTCGGCGACCGCGACGGCGTCCGCACCCCGATGCAGTGGACCCCGGACCGCAACGCCGGTTTCTCCTCGTGCGATCCGGGCAGGCTGAACCTGCCGGTCATCATGGACCCGGTCTACGGGTACCAGGTCACCAACGTCGAGGCGGCCATGGCCTCACCCTCGTCGCTGTTGCACTGGACCCGGCGGCTGATCGAGATCCGCAAGGCGAACCCCGCCTTCGGACTCGGCTCGTACACGGAACTGCCGTCGTCCAACCCGGCGGTCCTCGCGTTCCTCCGCGAGTTCGGGGACGACCTGGTGCTGTGCGTGCACAACTTCTCGCGCTTCGCGCAGCCCACCGAGTTGGATCTCCGGTCGTTCAACGGGCGGGTCCCGGTGGAGCTCACGGGTGACGTGCGCTTCCCGCCGATCGGTGAGTGGCCGTACCTGCTGACCCTGGCGGGCCACGGCTTCTACTGGTTCCGCCTGCGGAGCGACCAGCGCGCCGACTGACGGACCGAGCAGGGGGGCGGGCACTCCTTTGGGTCAATCGCCCGCCCCTGTACGGATCATCCTGACCCGACACTCGCACATACCGGAGAAGCAACTGCCGCACATCCGGGACACTCTGCGCATTCTGTGACGGCCCGGGGAAAGGACGCGACGCCATGTCGGAGGCTGCATCCGCCCGGAGCCGGCTGACGGCCGACCGGGCCGCCGGGATCGGCCCGCTGGAACCGATGCTGAGGGCCTGGTTGCCCGCACAGCGCTGGTTCGCGGGCAAGGGCCGCACCATCAGCAGGTTGAGGGCCGTTTCGGCGGCCGAACTGCTGCCGCCGGGATCCGTTCCCGGCCTGCTCCACCTGCTCCTCGACGTGGACGGGGACTGCTACCAGCTGCTGCTGGGCATCCGCCCGTCCCCGCTCCCGCCCGCCCTGGCGCCCGCCCTGATCGGGACCGCCGAGGACGGCCCGTACGCGGGCAGGGCGGTGTACGAGGCGCTGGGCGATCCCCGGCTCGCCGCGATGCTGTTGGAGCGCCTGCGCTCCCCCGGCACCCTCGGCCCGCTCCGCTTCGACCGGGACCCGCAGGCCCCGGTCCCGGCCGGGCTGCAGCCCCGGCCGCTCTCGGGGGAGCAGACCAACTCCTCCCTCATCTACGGAGATTCGTTCATCCTCAAGGTGTTCCGCCGGGTCGGGCCGGGAGTCAACCCGGACCTGGAGCTGCCCAGAGCGCTGGCCGCCGCCGGCTGCTCCCGGGTGCCCGCGCCCGTCGCCTGGTACGAGGCCGAGCTGCCCGGGGCGGAACCGTTGACCCTGGGCGTGCTCCAGCCGTACCTGCGCGGCTCCGACGACGGCTGGCAGCTGGCCCTGCGCCGGCTGGGCGCCGGCGCCGACTTCACCGCGGAGGCGCACGCGCTGGGCCGGGCCACCGCCGAGGTGCACAGCGCCCTCGCCTCCGCCCTGCCCACCATCGCGCTCGGGCCCGAGCAGACCGCCCGGCTCGCCGCCGGGATGACCGCCCGGCTCGCCGCCACGGCGCGCGAGGTCCCCGCGCTCCAGCCCTACGAGGCGGGCCTGCGCGGTGCCTTCGACGCGCTGGCCGCCTCCCGGGGCGCCGGTGTCCCCGCCCAGCGCATCCACGGCGACCTGCACCTGGGCCAGACCCTGCGCACCGCCGACGGCACCTGGGCGCTGATCGACTTCGAGGGCGAACCGGCCCGGTCGTTGGCCGACCGGCGCCGACCCGAACCGGCCGTGCGCGACATCGCCGGGATACTGCGTTCCTTCGACTACGCCGCCCGCTCGCACCGGCCGTTCGCCCCCGCCTGGGCGGACGCCTGCCGGGCCGCGTTCTGCGAGGGCTACGCCCGCACCACCGGCCGCGATCCGCGCGAGGACCCCGTCCTGCTGCGCGCGTACGAGACCGACAAGGCGGTGTACGAGGCCCGCTACGAGTCCCGGCACCGCCCCGACTGGCTGCACGTCCCCATGGCGGCGATCCGCCGCCTGTCGGAACCGCAGCGGCCCGCCCACCGCGTGCCGCCGACCCCGCCCGCCCCCGGTTCCGTCTCCCCCCATCCGCACCCGAAGCCCCCGAGGAGGCCGCTCGCGTGAGCGCCGCACGACAGCCGTCACCGACCGTCCGCGACGAAACCGCCCCCGAGGCCGGGAAGAAGCCCCGTACCCCGCGGGCCCGGCGGGCCGACCCGCAGCACGGCGGCGTCCGGCCCGCGCCCGGGCTCGCCGCCGAGGAACGCGCCCGGCTCCTGGAGGGCCGCCACCACGACCCGCACGGGGTGCTGGGCGCGCGCGCCCAGCGCGGCGGGGTGGCCTTCCGGGTGCTGCGTCCGTACGCGAAGGCCGTCACGATCGTGGCGAAGGGGCTGCGGGCCGAGCTCTTCGACGACGGGGACGGGCTGTTCTCGGGGCTGCTGCCGCTGACCGGCGTGCCGGACTACCGGCTGCTGGTGACGTACGACGGCGACGAGGTGGAGCTCCACGACCCGTACCGCTTCCTGCCCGCCCTCGGTGAACTGGACCTGCACCTGATCGGCGAGGGCCGGCACGAGGAGCTGTGGACCGCGCTCGGCTCGGAGCCCATGGAACACCAGGGCGTGACGGGCACCCGGTTCACCGTGTGGGCGCCGAACGCCCAGGGCGTCCGGGTCACGGGTGACTTCTCGTACTGGGACCCGGGCGCCTTCCCGATGCGCTCGCTCGGTTCGACCGGGGTGTGGGAGCTGTTCCTGCCGGGGGTGGGCGAGGGAACCCTCTACAAGTACGACATCACGCGCCCGGACGGCAGCCACACCCTGCGCGCCGACCCGATGGCCCGGTACGCGGAGGTCCCCCCGGCGACCGCGTCGGTGGTGACGACCTCCCGGTACGAGTGGCAGGACGCCGACTGGATGCTGACGCGCGGGGCGCGCCCCCCGCACCAGGCGCCGTTCTCGGTGTACGAGCTGCACCTGGCCTCCTGGCGGCCGGGGCTCGGCTACCGGCAGCTCGCCGAGCAGTTGCCCGCGTACGTCAAGGAGCTGGGCTTCACGCACGTGGAGCTGATGCCGGTCGCCGAGCACCCCTTCGGCGGCTCCTGGGGCTACCAGGTCACCGGCTTCTACGCGCCGACCTCGCGGATGGGCACCCCGGACGACTTCCGGTTCCTGGTGGACTCGCTGCACCGGGCGGGCATCGGGGTGATCGTGGACTGGGTGCCGGCGCACTTCCCGCGCGACGAGTGGGCGTTGGCCGAGTTCGACGGCCGGCCGCTGTACGAGCACGGTGACCCGCGCCGGGCCGCGCACCCGGACTGGGGCACGCTGGAGTTCGACTACGGCCGCAAGGAGGTCCGCAACTTCCTCGTCGCCAACGCCGTGTACTGGTGCCAGGAGTTCCACGTGGACGGCCTGCGCGTGGACGCGGTGGCCTCGATGCTGTACCTGGACTACTCGCGCGAGGACGGCGAGTGGTCGCCGAACGAGCACGGCGGCCGGGAGAACCTGGACGCGGTGGCCTTCCTCCAGGAGATGAACGCGACGGTCTACCGGCGCTGCCCGGGCGTGGTGACGGTCGCGGAGGAGTCCACGGCCTGGGACGGGGTGACCCGGCCGACGGACTCGGGCGGGCTCGGCTTCGGTCTGAAGTGGAACATGGGTTGGATGCACGACACCCTGCGGTACGTGTCGAAGGAGCCGGTGCACCGCAAGTACCACCACAACGACATGACGTTCGGGATGGTGTACGCGTTCAGCGAGAACTACGTGCTGCCGATCTCGCACGACGAGGTGGTGCACGGCAAGCGGGCGCTGGTGTCCAAGATCCCGGGCGACTGGTGGCAGCAGCGGGCCACGCACCGGGCGTACCTCGGGTTCATGTGGGCCCACCCGGGCAAGCAACTCCTCTTCATGGGACAGGAGTTCGCGCAGGGTTCGGAGTGGTCGGAGTCGCACGGGCCGGACTGGTGGCTGCTGGACTCCTCCTACTCGGCGGCCGGTGACCACCGGGGCGTGCGCGACCTCGTCCGGGACCTGAACGGTACGTACGGGGCGACGCCCGCGCTGTGGGAGCGGGACACCGTGCCGGAGGGCTTCGCCTGGGTGGCGGGGGACGCCGCCGAGGACAACGTGCTGGCGTTCCTGCGGTTCGCGCAGGACGGTTCGCAGCTGCTGTGCGTGTCGAACTTCTCCCCGGTGGTCCGGCACGCGTACCGGATCGGGGTGCCGGAGGAGGTGCCCGCGTGGCGGGAGGTCCTCAACACCGACCGGGAGGCCTACGGCGGGAGCGACGTCCACCACGCCGCGCCGTTGCGGCCGGAGCCGGTGCCGACCCAGGGGCGCGCGGCGAGCCTGCGGCTGACGCTCCCGCCGATGGCGACGATCTGGCTCAAGCCGTGATCCCCCGCACCGCCTGACGGTCCCGGGTCACTGTCCGCGTCGATCACGACGGGGGCCCTCGCCACCCCCGTATGCGAGGGCCCCCGATATGGATCACGTACGGGGCGGGCGGCGGGTTCAGGGGCTGTGACGGGGATCACTTCGCGGGTATCGCCGGACACCTGAAATGGAGTGGCTAAATCCGTACGCTATAAATGGATCTTCGACTGATCCGGTTACCGGACAGTCGCAGGGAAACCCGGCCAAAGCCCTTATCTCAATAGGACTTTCCTACGAGTTATGAGCTTGTTTGAACGGTTGGTAGTCGCCAAGCCTTGGCCACTTCTACCGTGTGCCCTGTGCACTCCAGCCCACCTTTCAATGCCCCCGCCGCGCGTCGTCTGCGCGCGGCCCTGGGCATGGCTCCCGGTCATGTCGCCTATGGCCTGCGGGCCCAGTACGGACTGCTCGTCGCGCCCGAGACCGTGATGGCCTGGGAGCGCGGCGAACTGTCGCCGAGCTCGACCGAGCTCACGGCCCTCGCCGGCGTGCTCTGGTGTTCCCCGGCGGAACTGCTCGCCGAGCCGGTCACCCTGCGGGAACACCGTGTCGCCCGCGGCTTCGACCCCGACGACCTGGCCCGGCGGGTCGGCCTCGACGCGAACGCCTACCAGAAGATGGAGGACACCGGGCGCTGGAAGGGCAACGAGCGGCAGTCCGCCGCCCTGGCCTCGGTGCTCGGCCTGACGCTGGCCCAGTTCATCACGGCGACCGGCAAGCACGACGAGCTCGCCGACCTGCTCCGCAGCGCGGTGACCACCCGCTGGCAGGCGTACGTGAAACCGCTCGCCAAACTACTGCCGGTGCCCAAGGCCAACCTGGAACGGGCGCTGGAGCTCCTGCACGGCGACTACCAGGCCCGGATGGTGTCCACCCTGAGCTGGGGCGGCGCCGAGGGCGCCGGAGCGGGCAACTCGGGCCGGGAGTTCCTCGCGGAGATCACCGACCGGTTCTGGGCGCTGGTCGGCGGTGCGTGACGGGACACACCGCCGCCCCGCGGACCGGAACGCCGAACGACCCCGGCCGCTCCGCGGGGGAGCCGCACCGGGGTCGTTCGGCGGGTGAGGAGGGGCCGGAGGTCCCGGCCGGGCGGGCCGGTCAGAAGACCGACTCGGCCTCGTACATCCGCTCCTCGGGGACGGTCTTCAGCTCGGTGACGGCGTGGGCCAGCGGGGCCATCACGATGTCGGTGCCGCGCAGCGCGGTCATGTTGCCGAACTCGCCGCGGTGTACGGCCTCCACCGCGTGCCAGCCGAAGCGGGTCGCGAGGACGCGGTCGTAGGCGGTGGGGGTGCCGCCGCGCTGGACGTGGCCGAGGATGACCGGACGGGCCTCCTTGCCGAGCCGGTGTTCCAGCTCGACGGCGAGGCGGTTGCCGATGCCGGCGAAGCGCTCGTGACCGTACTGGTCGATGGCGCCCTTCTCGTACGGCATGGAGCCCTCGGCCGGGTGCGCGCCCTCCGCCACGCAGACGACCGCGAACTTCTTGCCCCGGGCGAAGCGTTCCTCCACCATCTTGACCAGGGCGTCCACCTCGAAGGGGCGCTCCGGCAGGCAGATTCCGTGGGCGCCGCCGGCCATGCCGGACTCCAGGGCGATCCAGCCGGCGTGCCGGCCCATGACCTCGACGACCATCACGCGCTGGTGCGATTCGGCGGTGGTCTTCAACCGGTCGATGGCTTCGGTGGCCACCATGACGGCGGTGTCGAAACCGAAGGTGCGGTCCGTGGAGGAGATGTCGTTGTCGATGGTCTTCGGTACGCCGACGACGGGCATCCCGGCGTCGGACAGCATGCGGGCGGCGGTCAGGGTGCCCTCGCCGCCGATCGGGATCAGCGCGTCGATCTCGTACCGCCTGGCCAACTCGGCCGCGTTCTCGGCGGCTTCGTGGAGGCGGGCCCGCTCCATGCGGGCCGAGCCGAGGATCGTGCCGCCGCGGGCCAGGATGCCGCTGACGGCGTTGATGTCGAGGGGACGGTAGTGGCCGTCGAGCAGGCCCTTGAAGCCGTCCTCGAAGCCGATGACCTCGTCCCCGTGGCCGACGACGGCGCGGTGTACGACCGACCGGATGACAGCGTTCAGGCCCGGGCAGTCGCCGCCTGCGGTGAGAACTCCGATACGCATCGTCCTGTGTCTCCTGCTCCTGGTCGTACCCGGCCGTACGCGTGCGGGCGGACGGCCGTACATATGAAGGGCGTATTGATGGCGCCTGTCCGATTGTTCCACGTGCCCGGGGGGACGCGCTCTTCGCGCCACTCCGCCCACCGGGCCTTTCGACCCTCCTCCAGGGCCTTTGTTCCGGCGGGCGCCCTATCCATTGGCGGAGGTATTGTCAAGAGGTCAATCCCAGCCCATTCGGGATGACCGACGCACGGATCGGCCCGCCGCACGGTGGGGCGCCACGACCATCACAGACCACGGACGGAGAGCACGCGTGACGCGCAGCGTGTACGTGACCGGTATCGAGCGGGGTGACGGCCGTCAGGTCGTCGAGCTGGGGATCATGGAGCTCCTGACCCGGCAGACGGGCCGGGTGGGCGTGTACCGCCCCCTGCTCCACGACGCCCCGGACCGGCTCTTCGACCTGCTCAAGGCCCGCTACCGGATCGAGCAGGACGCGGCCACCGCCTACGGCATGGAGTACCACGAGGCCTCCGCCATCCTGGCCGAGAAGGGTACCGACGAGCTGGTCTCCCGGCTGGTCGACCGCTTCCACCGGGTGGCCCGCGACTACGAGGTCATGCTGGTCCTCGGCACCGACTACGCCGACACCAACCTCCCCGACGAGCTGGCGCTGAACGCCCGCCTCGCCAACGAGCTCGGCGCGGTCGTCGTCCCCGTCGTGGGCGGCACCAAGCACCCGGCCGAGGCCGTCCGCGCCGAGACCCGCAACGCGTACCGCGCCTACGAGAGCCTGGGCTGCCACGTCGTGGCGATGGTCGTGAACCGGGTGGCCCCCGAGGACCGGGACGTCATAGCCGAACGGCTGGCGGCCCGGCTCCCCGTCCCCTGCTACGTGCTGCCGGACGACAAGTCCCTGTCCGCCCCGACCGTCGCGCAGATCACCCGCGCGCTCGGCGGCGAGGTGCTCCTGGGCGACGAGGCGGGGCTGGCGCGCGACGCCGTCGACTTCGTCTTCGGTGGTGCGATGCTGCCGAACTTCCTGAACGCCCTGACCCCCGGCTGCCTCGTCGTCACCCCCGGGGACCGCTCGGACCTGGTCATCGGCGCGCTCGCCGCGCACACCTCCGGGACCCCGCCGATCGCCGGCGTGCTGCTGACGCTCAACGAGCGCCCGGGCCAGGACATCCTGACGCTGGCCTCGAAGCTGGCGCCCGGCACCCCCGTCGTCTCGGTGGCCGGCAACAGCTTCCCGACCGCCGCCGAGCTGTTCTCCCTCCAGAGCCGCCTGAACTCGGCGACGCCGCGCAAGCTGGAGACCGCGCTCGGCCTCTTCGAGCGGCACGTCGACACCACCGAGCTGCGCGGCCTGCTGTCGGTGGCCCGCTCGGAGCGCGTCACCCCGATGATGTTCGAGCACGAGCTGCTGGAGCGGGCCCGCTCCGAGCGGCGTCGCGTGGTGCTGCCCGAGGGCACCGAGGAGCGGGTGCTGCGTGCCGCGGACGTGGTGCTGCGGCGCGGTGTCTGCGACCTGACCCTGCTGGGCGAGGAGCCGGCCATCCTGAAGAAGGCGGCCGACCTGGGCATCGACATCTCGGGCGCGCAGCTGATCGACCCGGCGACCTCACCCCTGCGGGAACGCTTCGCCGAGTACTACGCGAAGGCCCGCGCCCACAAGGGGATGACCGTCGAGCTGGCCAACGACGTGGTCACCGACGTCAATTACTTCGGCACCCTGATGGTCCAGGAGGGGCTGGCCGACGGCATGGTCTCCGGCTCGGTGCACTCCACCGCGGCCACCATCCGCCCCGCCTTCGAGATCATCAAGACCAAGCCCGACGCGGCGATCGTCTCCTCGGTCTTCTTCATGTGCCTGGCCGACAAGGTCCTCGTCTACGGTGACTGCGCGGTCAATCCGGACCCCGACGCCGAGCAGCTCGCGGACATCGCCGTGCAGGCCTCCGCCACCGCCGCCGCGTTCGGCGTCGAGCCGCGGATCGCGATGCTCTCGTACTCCACCGGCACCTCGGGTTCCGGGGCGGACGTGGACAAGGTCCGCAAGGCCACCGAGATCGTCCGCTCGCAGCGGCCCGACCTGTTGATCGAGGGGCCGATCCAGTACGACGCCGCCGTCGAGCCCTCGGTCGCCGCGACCAAGCTGCCGGGGTCCGAGGTGGCCGGCCGGGCGACCGTGCTGATCTTCCCCGACCTCAACACGGGCAACAACACCTACAAGGCCGTGCAGCGTTCGGCCGGCGCCGTCGCCGTCGGCCCGGTGCTCCAGGGTCTGCGCAAACCGGTCAACGACCTGTCGCGCGGCGCGCTGGTGCAGGACATCGTCACCACCGTGGCGATCACCGCGATCCAGGCGCAGAACCAGGGAACGCGGCCCCAGGACGCTCCCTCACCGGGCACCCCCGCCGCCTGACGGGCGGCGCCCGGCCGGCCCCGCCCGCATCCCCCCACCGACCGCGACAAGGAAAGACCCTCATCGTGACCGCATCGCGCGTACTCGTCCTCAACTCCGGCTCCTCGTCGGTGAAGTACCAGCTCCTCGACATGGCGGACCGGTCCCGGCTGGCCGCCGGCCTGGTGGAGCGCATCGGCGAGGACACCTCGCGGCTCACCCACGAGCCGCTGACCGGACCCGGCGCCGCGGGCGGCAAGCGCGAGCGGCTCGGCCCGATCGCCGACCACGGGGCCGCGCTGAAGGCGGTCGCGGCGGAACTGGCCGCCGACGGCATGGGGCTGGACTCCCCCGAGCTGGCCGCCGTGGGCCACCGGGTGGTGCACGGCGGGACCCGCTTCACCGAGCCGACGGTCATCGACGACGAGGTGCTGGCGGAGATCCGCCACCTGATCCCGCTGGCCCCGCTGCACAACCCGGCGAACGTCACGGGCATCGAGGTGGCGCGCGCGCTGCGTCCGGACCTCCCGCAGGTCGCGGTGTTCGACACCGCGTTCCACTCGACGATGCCGGAGCACGTGGCGCGGTACGCGATCGACGCGGCCACGGCCGACAAGTACGCCATCCGGCGGTACGGCTTCCACGGCACCTCCCACGCCTACGTCTCCCGGGCGACCGCCGCGCTCCTGGGCAAGCCGGTGGAGGACGTGAACGTGATCGTGCTGCACCTGGGCAACGGCGCGTCCGCCTCGGCCGTGCGGGGCGGGGTGTGCGTGGAGACGTCCATGGGGCTGACCCCGCTGGAGGGCCTGGTCATGGGGACCCGTTCGGGCGACCTGGACCCGGCGGTGATCTTCCACCTGGCGCGGGTGGGCGGGCTGTCCATCGACGAGATCGACTCGCTGCTCAACAAGAAGAGCGGTCTGCTGGGTCTGTGCGGCGACAACGACATGCGCGAGGTGCAGCGGCGGGCCGACGGGGGCGACACCGCCGCCCGGCTGGCCCTGGACGCGTACGTGCACCGGCTGAAGAAGTACATCGGCGCCTACACGGCGGTACTGGGCCGGGTGGACGCGGTGGTGTTCACCGCGGGCGTCGGCGAGAACGCGTCGCACATCCGGGCAGCAGCGGTGCAGGGGCTGGAGGAGCTCGGCCTGGCGCTGGACCTGGAGGCCAATGCGGCGAGGTCCTCCGAGCCCCGACTGGTGTCGGCGGAGTACGCCAGGGTGGCGGTGGCGGTGGTCCCCACCGATGAGGAACTGGAGATCGCCACCCAGGTGCACGCGCTGGTTACCCGCTAGTCACTTGGACTTTCCACCAGACGGAATATTCCGCTACGAAACAAACGGATAGGATCCGCTTCATGCGCCGTTCCAAAATCGTCTGCACGCTGGGCCCCGCCGTCGACTCGTATGAGCAGCTGAAAGCGCTCATCGAGGCAGGTATGAACGTGGCCCGATTCAACTTCAGCCACGGATCCCAGGCAGAACACCAGGAGCGGTACGACCGCGTCCGGAAGGTCTCCGAGGACACCGGCCGTGCGGTCGGCGTCCTCGCCGACCTCCAGGGTCCGAAGATCCGTCTCGAAACCTTCGCCGAGGGTCCCGTCGAGCTGGTGCGCGGTGACGAGTTCACCATCACCATCGAGGACGTCCCCGGTGACAAGTCCATCTGCGGCACCACCTACAAGGGTCTCCCGGGCGACGTGTCCAAGGGTGACCAGGTCCTGATCAACGACGGCAACGTCGAGCTCCGCGTGACCGGCGTCGAGGGCCCCCGGGTCAAGACCATCGTCATCGAGGGCGGTGTCATCTCGGACCACAAGGGCATCAACCTGCCGGGTGCCGCCGTGAACGTCCCCGCCCTGTCGGAGAAGGACGTCGACGACCTGCGGTTCGCCCTGCGGATGGGCTGCGACATGGTCGCCCTGTCCTTCGTCCGGGACGCCAACGACGTCAAGGACGTCCACAAGGTCATGGACGAGGAGGGCCGTCGGGTCCCCGTCATCGCCAAGGTGGAGAAGCCGCAGGCCGTCGAGAACATGGAGGCCGTGGTAGCGGCCTTCGACGCGGTCATGGTGGCCCGCGGTGACCTCGCCGTCGAGTACCCGCTCGAAAAGGTCCCGATGGTCCAGAAGCGGCTCATCGAGATGTGCCGCCGCAACGCCAAGCCGGTGATCGTCGCGACCCAGATGATGGAGTCGATGATCACCAACTCGCGTCCGACGCGCGCCGAGGCGTCCGACGTCGCCAACGCGATCCTCGACGGCGCGGACGCGGTCATGCTGTCCGCCGAGTCCTCGGTCGGCGCCTACCCGATCGAGACCGTCAAGACGATGTCGAAGATCGTCACGGCGGCCGAGGAGGAGCTCCTGTCCAAGGGCCTCCAGCCGCTGGTCCCGGGCAAGAAGCCCCGTACCCAGGGCGGCTCCGTCGCCCGCGCGGCCTGCGAGATCGCGGACTTCCTCGACGGCAAGGCGCTCATCGCCTTCACCCAGTCCGGGGACACGGCCCGCCGGCTCTCGCGCTACCGCGCGACCCAGCCGATCCTGGCGTTCACCACGGACGTCAACACCCGCAACCAGCTCACGCTGAGCTGGGGCGTCGAGTCCTACGTCGTCCCGCACGTGGACAACACGGACGCGATGGTCGACCTCGTGGACGGCGAGCTGCACAAGCTGGCCCGCTACAACGAGGGCGACACCATGGTCATCACGGCCGGCTCGCCCCCCGGCGTCCCGGGCACCACCAACATGGTGCGCGTCCACCACGTCGGTGGCTCCACCCGCGACTGACCTCGCCCGTCCCACCGCCGAGAAGACTCTGCCGCACAGAGACCGAGGGCGGCACCCCGGATCATCGGGGTGCCGCCCTCGGTGCGCGTGCCGTGCCGTCCGGCTACTTCGGGCCGATGTAGTTCTTGAGGCCCGGGACGGTGAGGTTGCCGCCGAACTGGCCGGCCTGGACGACCTTGACGTTCGTGAAGAACGCGAACGGGACGTTCAGCGGCGGCGGACTGTTCGGGGTGAACTCGATCGGGATGAGTCCGAACAGGTTCCCCTTGAGGCTCTCGGTGTACATCGTCACCTTGCCGCCGCGGATGGTGGACGTGGAACCCGGACGGGACTTCAGCTGAGCGGTGTTCGCGCCCTTCCCGACCGTTTGGTACAGGTCCTTGATGTCGAGCGAGTCCGCCGTGAACTTCAGGACCTTCTTGGTCTTGCCGCCCGCCGTCTTCACCTCGACGATGCCCTCGTAGTCGAGGCCGTAGAGGGTCAGCAGCGAGCTGTCGAGGTACCAGGGCTCGTCGGGCAGGAGCGGTACGCCCTGCTCCAGCTTGGCGTCGGCCAGTGCCTTGGCGTCGTAGGTCGGGCAGGGGAAGGGTTCCTTCCCGTCCGGGTCCTTCGTGGCCTCGGCCTTGTCCTTGTCCTCGGCGTCCTTGTCGGCCTCGTCGGCGTCCTTGTCGGCCTCGTCGGCGTCGGCGTCCTTGTCCTTCGGGTCCTCGACGGGCGTCTTGCCCGTCTCGTCCTTGGGGGACTTGGCGGTGTCCTTGACGTCCTGCGGCAGTTCCTTGACCGGGACGCCGGCCTTCTTCGCCGCGTCGCGGATCGCGTCCGCGGCCGGGTCCGGGGTCTGCGCACCGCTCGGGGTGGGCGCGGGCGTCGGGGTGACCGGCTTCTTCGCGTCCTGGAGGGGCCTGCCGAGTTCGTCGAAGAGGCCCTTGACGGCATCCCCGACGCCCAGCGGGTCCAGCGGGTTCGGCGTCTTCGACGCCGAGGGGGTCGGGGCGGTGCTCGTGGTGGGCGCCGCCGTGGGGCTCTGCTTCCCGGTCGTCGCGGCCCCGGAGGGCTTGGCGGCGGAGGGGGTCTTCGACGCCGAGGGGGTCGCCCCCGGCTTCGGTGCGCCGGTCGCGCTCGGCGAGGGGCCGGCGCTGGGCGACGTACTCGGTGACGGCGTCTTCGACGGGGAACCGCTCGGTGACGGCGAGGCCGACTCCGACTCCGCGGGTTCGTCGGAGCGCGTCACGCACGGACCCGGCGCGAAGGGGATGTCCTTCTCGTCGGCCAGTGCCATCTTCGGGGCCATGCCCATCCCGACGAACACCGCCGTCGGCATCGCCGCCAGCGCCATCGTCTTGCCGACGGGTATCTGGAGCTTGTTCAGCAGCGACTTCCTGGGCGCCGCGTGCCGCGGGCCCTTTCTCTCACGGGACTCTGCGCCTGGGGCCACGCCCCGCTGCGTCTCGTCACCCCGCACTGTTCCTCCCGCCATCGGCGTGGGCAGTCGTCTCGGTCACGTGCGCCGTTTCCGTGTCACGGGGAGCCGGGATGCCGTACGGGTTGCCCGCCGGCACCTGCGCCTTGGCCTCCGTCCGGGCGGCCGCCTCGGCCTCCGCCGCCTCGGCCTCCGCCGCCTCGGCCTCCGCCTCCGCCTCCTCGTCCACCGGTTCGCCGGGAGCCCAGGACAGTGCGAGGGCGCCGCCGATCATGGAGGACAGGAAGCCCATGAAGAAGCCGCCGAGGTTGGACACCGGGATCGACACCAGGGCCAGCAGGATCGCGGCGACACCCGCGAAGACGCGGATGGTCTGCTGGAACCAGAGGGCCAGCCCGAGCGTGATCAGCAGGACCCCGATGATCAGCGCACCGGCCCCACCCGTCGTGGCCATCGCGAGGGTGACGTTGCCCAGCCTCAGGTCCGCGTACGGGAAGTAGGCGATCGGTACACCGCCGAGGAGCGTGAACAGGCCCGCCCAGAAGGGACGTCGGCCTCTCCAGGCGCGGAATTGGTAGTACACCACGGTGAGCCAAGCGTCGTCTGCGGCGCGAACCGGGGCCTGGGGGTTCATGGACAACAGCTCCCTGGAAACGGTGGTACGGAGAACTATGTGGAGCCCGCGGGGGCGGACGGCGACGGCTGCCGCCGTCCGCCCCCGCGGTCACGCACCGGGACCGACTACTTCTCGTCCTGGTAGCACGGCTGGTCGCCGCCGAGCAGACGCAGCTTCAGGTCGGGCAGCTTGAAGGTGCCCGCCGTGGTCGCCCACGCCTTCTGCCGGACGTTCGACAGGACGGCCTTGTCCGCACGCTGGGAGAACGCGTACGGGCTGGTGACCGTACCGGCCTGCGGCTTCGTCTTGTGGCTCGGGTCGCCGACCGCGACACCGATGTCAAGGTTCTTGAACTCGGCGTCGGTGTCGAGCTCCGCCACATCCAGGTAGATGTTGTCGGCGACGGCCGGCTTGCCCTTGTGGCCGGTCCTCAGCTGCAGGGTGATGTTGCCCAGCGGCGTCGGGGTGACCAGGGACTGGCACATGTTGGTGATCTCGGCGTGACTGAAGCCCGAGATGGTGACCGGGTGCTTCTGCGGGTTGCCCTTGAGGTCGTGACCCTCGGCGATGCCGCCGTACTGGATGAGGTTGTCACCGTCGAGCTTGTCCGCCGAGACCTTGAAGTCCTGGCCGGAGACGCTGAAGGACGCCGCGAGGGCACCCTGCGCCAGACCCACACCGACCGCGGCCGTGGCCGCGATGCTCGGCACCATGACGAGCGCGAAGCGCTTCCATCTGGTGCCGCCACGAACCTGAGAATTCATTTCGTTCCTCCTTCTCGGACGTACATCTCCGGTCCGGGCCGTGCCCGTCCTGGGATGGGAGAAGTGCTACGTCCTCGGGAAGGAGCGCAGGCGGCCGAGCCGCGGCGCAGCCGCGTCCGATACACCGGCGTTCACCCCCGAGCGACAACCACTGGGCCACGCGTTCGCGCAACCTGGAGGACAGGCCCTGCCGGTGCGGCAGGGACCCCCCTGTCCACGGCCGGTGACACTGCCACCGGTCGGCTCGGTGGGGACCCTCCACCGCGGCTCCGGGTGAGCGGCGCTGCGGGAAGGACCGAGCGTCGCCGATCGTGGTGCATTCCCGGCCGGGGCACAAGGGGGTTCGTTACTGGCGGGTAACGGGTGGATAACCGGAGTGAGGCCCGGTGCTGTCGGGCGGGCACGCAGGGTGTCACCCAGGGCCACGACAGATCGGTGGAAGAGCGAACCAACCGGACAGTTCACGGGGTTCGACTTACTACGAGTAACAGCGGCCGCGATTGCCAAGATTTGGCAAAGCGCGGCCGCTGTTTATCTACGTGTCAACAAATCGCCGCCGGCCTCCGGGCGCCCTCGGGCGTCCTCCGGCCTGGCCCGGACGGGCCCTAGAAGAGCACCCGCGCGAGCGCCGTGCGGGCCGCCGACACCCGGGGGTCGTCCGCCCCGATGACCTCGAACAGCTCCAGGAGCCGGACGCGGACCGCGTCCCGGTCGTCACCGAACGTCACCCTCACGGTGTCGACGAGACGACCGAAGGCGTCCTCCACGTGGCCGCCCGCCAGGTCCAGGTCGGCGGCGTCCATCTGCGCGGCCGGGTCCTTCGGGTTCTCGGCCGCCGCGGCGCGCACCGCCTGCGGGTCCATGCCCCCCACGCGGGTCAGCAGCGCGGCCTGGGCCAGGCCCAGCTTCGCCTCGGTGTTGGCCGGGTCCTCCGCGAGCACGCTCCGGTACGCCCGCACCGCTCCGGCGAAGTCACCGGCGTCCAGCGCGCCGACCGCCGCCTCCAGCAGCGCGTCGTACGGACCGACCGGCGCGGAGTCCTCGGCCGCGACGGGGGCGCCCTCGGCGTCGGGGTCGACCTGGATGCCGATGAGACCGAAGCGCTCCTCGGCGACCTGCACCAGCTGGGCCAGGGTCTCGCGGATCTGCTGTTCGGGGGCGAGGCCCTGGAACAGCGGCAGCACCTGGCCCGCGACCACGGCGAAGACGGCCGGGATGCCCTGGATGCCGAACTGCTGCATCAACGTCTGGTTGGCCTCGACGTCGACCTTGGCCAGCACGAGGCGGCCGTTCGCCTCGACGGTCAGCCGCTCCAGGAGCGGGCTGAGCTGCTTGCACGGTTCGCACCACTCGGCCCAGAAGTCGAGGACGACCGGGACCTCGTTGGACAGCTGGATGACATCGCTCTCGAAGCCGGCCTCGGTGACGTCGAAGACGAGGGCGGACGGCGGTACGGCGCCGCCGGGGGCGCTTCCCGCGCCGCCGCCCTGCCGGGCCGCGTCCGCGCGCGCCTGCTCGGCCTTCGCCTTGGCTTCGCCGGCCGCCTTCACCGCGGCGAGGTCGACGACGCCGCTCATGGACATGTTTCTGGGCTGCATGCGTACATCCTCCCCCGAGTGCGCGCGCCGACGAAAAAGATCCCGAAAGATCGTCGTGAAATGCGGCGCCGGGTCCCCACCCGGCACCAGTAGCTCTTCGCGTGGTTGTCGCTCTTACGCTACGAGCCGTAGCGTAACTCGCCGGAGCCCGCGGCGCCCCGTGATCTGAACCACAGCGAAAGGCCCCCCGACGGTTCCCCTACCGGCGGGTATGGTCTCGGCCATGCGCAACCCCTGCCCCGGCTCCAGCTCCCCGCACGGCCGCACCGGCCGGCCCCGCAGCGTCGCTGCGGACGCCGCGATCCTCGCGGCGACGCGGGACGCGCTGGTCGACCTGGGCTGGTCGAAGCTGACGATGGGCGACGTGTCGGCCCGCGCGGGCGTCGCCAAGACCACCCTGTACCGGCGCTGGGCGGGCAAGAACGAGTTGGTCGTGGACGCGGTCGCGGAGCTCTTCGACGCGCTGGAGCTCCCCGACCGCGGTTCGCTCGAAGCCGACATCGAGCACGTGGTGCTCCAGTTCGCCCAGTTGCTGCGCCGACCCGAGGCCCGTACCGCGCTGATGGCGGTCGTGGCCGAGTCCACCCGGGACGAGGCCCTGCGCGACCGGATCCGCTCGGCGATCGTGGACCGGCAGAAACGTCTCGTCGTACTGGGCCGCGAGCGGGCCCAGGCCCGTGGGGAACTTCCGTACGAGGAGGACGAGTCCGTCGCCGCCCACACCACGGACCTGATCTTCGACGTGATCGCGGGCACGGTGGTCCACCGGGCGCTGGTGAGCGCCGAACCGGTGGACGAGGTGTGGGTATCCGCCTTCACCACCCTGCTGATGCACGGCCTCCAGGGCGTGGACCGGTCCTGAGCCCGGGGCGACCCGCCCGCTCCGACCGCGGCCGCGGCCCGGTCCGGCCCGGCCCCGGGAAACGGAAGGGCCGGTCGTGGCCTCGCCGCGAGGGCGTGCCACGACCGGCCCGTCGAGCCGGGATCAGAAGCCGGGCGGCTCGGTGTAGGTGCCCCACTCGTCGCGGAGCACGTTGCAGATCTCGCCCATCGTCGCCTCGGCGCGCACCGCGTCCAGCATGGCCGGGATCATGTTCGAGCCGTCGCGGGCGGCTTCCAGCATGGCCTTCAGCGCCGCCGTCACCTTCGCGTCGTCGCGGCGGGCCTTGCGCTCGGCAAGCTCGCGCACCTGGACGGTCTCCACCTCGTGGCTGACGCGGAGGATCTCCAGGTCGCCGGTGACCGAACCGTGGTGCACGTTGACGCCGACTACCCGCTTGTCGCCCTTCTCCAGGGACCGCTGGTACTGGAAGGCCGATTCGGCGATCTCGCCGGTGAACCAGCCGTCCTCGATGCCGCGCAGGATGCCCGAGGTGATCGGCCCGATGGGGTGCTGCCCGTCCGGGTGGGCGCGCAGGCCGCGCTCCTTGATCTGCTCGAAGATCTTCTCGGCGTCCGCCTCGATGCGGTCGGTGAGCTGCTCGACGTACCAGGAACCGCCCAGCGGGTCGGCCACGTTGGCCACGCCGGTCTCCTCCATCAGCACCTGCTGCGTGCGCAGGGCGATCTCGGCGGCCTGCTCGCTCGGCAGCGCGAGGGTCTCGTCGAGGGCGTTGGTGTGGAGGGAGTTGGTGCCTCCGAGCACGGCCGCGAGGGCTTCGACCGCGGTGCGCACGACGTTGTTGTACGGCTGCTGCGCGGTGAGGGAGACACCGGCGGTCTGGGTGTGGAAGCGCAGCCACATGGTCTTGTCGGACTTGGCCCCGTAGACCTCCTTCATCCAACGGGCCCAGATCCGGCGGGCCGCGCGGAACTTGGCGATCTCCTCGAAGAAGTCGAGGTGCGCGTCGAAGAAGAAGGACAGGCCGGAGGCGAAGTGGTCGACGTCCAGACCGCGGGAGAGCCCGAGCTCCACGTACCCGAAGCCGTCGGCCAGGGTGTAGGCGAGCTCCTGGGCGGCCGTCGCCCCGGCCTCGCGGATGTGGTAGCCCGAGACGGACAGCGGCTTGTAGGCCGGGATGCCGTTCGCGCAGTACTCCATGAGGTCGCCGATGAGGCGCAGGTGCGGCTCGGGTTCGAAGAGCCACTCCTTCTGGGCGATGTACTCCTTGAAGATGTCGGTCTGGAGCGTGCCGTTGAGCACGGCGGGGTCGACGCCCTGGCGCTCGGCGGCGACGAGGTACATGCAGAAGGCGGGGACGGCCGGCCCGCTGATGGTCATGGAGGTGGTGACGTCGCCGAGCGGGATGTCCTTGAACAGGACCTCCATGTCGGCGGCGGAGTCGATGGCGACGCCGCAGTGCCCGACCTCGCCCAGGGCCCGGGGGTCGTCCGAGTCCCGGCCCATGAGGGTGGGCATGTCGAAGGCGACGGAGAGCCCGCCGCCACCGGCGGCCAGGATCATCTTGTAGCGCTCGTTGGTCTGCTCGGCGTTGCCGAATCCGGCGAACTGCCGGATGGTCCAGGTCCGGCCGCGGTAGCCGGTGGCGTGCAGCCCGCGGGTGAAGGGGTACTCCCCCGGCCAGCCGATGCGCTCGAACCCCTCGTACGAGTCACCGGGCCGGGGGCCGTAGACGGGGTCGACGTCATCTCCGGAGAGCGTCGTGAAATCGGCCTCGCGCTTGCGGGCCTTGTCGTACCGGGCCTGCCAGCGACGGCGGCCCTCCTCGATGACGTCAGCGTCCATACCCATGAATTTACTAGGACGTCCTAGTAAATGTCGATGGGAAACCCCCGGGGACTCCCCCGGGGGTGGATTTCCTCAAGCCCGGACCGGGCCGCGCGCTAGGCCTTCGCGGTGGCGGGACCGCCGATGACCAGCGGCTCGATCTCGGCGCGGACCTTGCGCTCGACGAAGAACGCGACCAGCGGGATCGTGCCGCTCACCAGCACCCACAGCAGCTTGCCGAAGGGCCACCTGGCCTTGGAGCCCAGGTCGAAGGCGAAGACCAGGTAGATCATGAAGAGCACGCCGTGTGCCTGGGAGACCGCGAAGGTCAGGTCGGCACCGGTGTCGAAGCCGTACTTGGCCACCATGCAGGCGCAGAGGATCAGGAGCATGACCGCGGTCACGTAGGCCATGACGCGGTAGCGGGTCAGCACGCTTCGTTTCATGCCGACGAGCCTAACCGTCCGTTTTGCTCGATCTTGACGCGGGCCCCGGCTCCGGGAGGAGGAGCGCGGCTCCCGGTCCGGACCGGGATCCGGACCGCCTACGCCTCCTCGAAGTCGGCGGCGGCCACCCGCAGCGGGCGGAGCAGCGCGAAGATCTCCGCGCACTCCTCCGCGTCGTAGGCGCCGAGCCCGAACTCGATCTCCATCAGGTCCTTCGTCGCCGCCTCGACGACCTCGCGGCCCTTCTCCGTGATGGAGGCGAGCGTGCCGCGCCCGTCGTGCGGGTTGGGGCGCTTGGCCACCAGCCCGGCCGCCATCAGCCGGTCCACGGTGTTCGTCACCGAGGTCGGGTGGACCATCAGGCGCTCGCCGATCTTCGACATCGTCAGCTCGCCGGCCTGGGAGAAGGTGAGGAGCACGAGCGCCTCGTAGCGCGCGAAGGTCAGTCCGTACGGCTTCACCACCGCGTCGACCTCGCCGAGCAGGATCTGGTGCGCGCGCATGATGGAGGTGATCGCGGCCATCGACGGCACCGGCCCCCAGCGCTGCTGCCAGAGTTCGTCGGCGCGGGCGATGGGGTCGAAGGGGAGACTGAGCGGCTTCGGCATCCACCAGACCCTACCGGGCGGTCATTTGGTGCCCGGCCCCGTCTCACCCCTCGGCCGCCCGGCCGCGCGCAGCGCGGCGAGGAGCATGAGGACGACGGCCGCCCCGAGGACAGCCGCACCGGTGACGACCGCGTGCACCGGGAAGAACTCGGCCGCCAGACCGGCCAGGGCCATGCCGACGCCCTGGAAGGTCATCATGCCGGTCCCGAGCAGGGTCATCGCACGGCCGCGCGCCTCCTCGGGTACGGCGTCGACGAACATCCGGTCGAGGCCGAGGGTGTACGCCTGGGCCAACCCGGCCAGGAGCAGCGCCCCGAGGACGACGGGGGCGGCCGGCCGGACGACGTAGACGAGGAGCGGGAGCGGGGCGAGGGCGGCCAACGGCGCCACGATCCGCGAACGCGTTCGTGCGGTGAGGGCGGAGCCCGCCCAGACCTCCCCCGCGACGGTGCCGACGGGCAGGGCGCACATGAGGATCCCGAGGGTGACGGTGCCGGCGCCGATCCCGTCGGCGTAGGGGGTGAGCAGCGCCTCGGGTACGACGACGAAGGCGGGCGGCAGCCAGAACAACAGGGTGAGCGCGCGCAACCGCCGGTCCCCGAGCAGCACCCGCAGGCCGCCGGTCGGGGCGGCCGCGGCGCCCGGGGCGCGGGCGGGCCTGGCCCGCGTACCGAATCGCAGCAGCAGCGCGGAGGCCAGGAACCCGGCGGCGGTCAGCGCTATCGCGCCGCGCGGCGCGAGGAGGGTGAGCAGCAGTCCGCCGAGGCCGAACCCGACGAGTTGGGCGCTCTGGGAGACCATGCGCAGCAGGGACCGGCCGAGGACGAAGGCCTCGCCGGAGCCGAGGATGTCGGCGAGCGAGGCGCTGCGCGCGCCCTGGAAGAGCGGTGCGACGAAGGCCATGGCGCAGCGCAGTACGAGCAGCCCCGCGACGGGGGTTCCCGGCCAGACCATGGCGGCGGCGCAGGCGGCGCACAACAGGTCGCAGGTGACGAGCAGGCGGCGGGCGGGCAGCCGGTCGGCGAGTCCGGCGAGGAGGGTGCCGCCGAGGGCGTAGGGCAGGAAGCCGAGGGCGAAGGTGAGGGCGCTCATCAGGGGTGAGCCGGTGGCGCGGTAGACGAGGACGGTGAGGGCGATCTCGGCGACGACGACGCCGAGCAGGGACAGCAGGTGCGCGGCGAAGACCGTACGGAACTCCCGGACCCGGAAGACCCCGCGGTAGCCCGCGCCCTCCGGTGCGGGAGGGCTCGGGGAGCCGGCGCCGCCCCGGTCGAGGGACGTGGATGTCATGGCGGCCACCCTGGCCGGAACCTACGCTGCGGCGTAGGGATTCGTCCCCGGGCGAATCCGCGGGCCGGGGGTGGCGTTCGGGAGGGCACGTCCATGGGGTACCACTACCGCTTCGGGGCGGCCGACCTGCTCCGCTGCCGGTTCGCGGTCTCGCCGCGCTGGGAGACCCAGGAGGCGGTGCGGGTGCTGCTGAGGCGGAGCCGGCAGGCGTACCACCTGCCGTGGCTGAGCCGGATCCGGGACGCCGCGGCCGGGCTGGACCTGCGGCCGCTGTGGCTGCTGATGCCGCGCGCCGGGCACCACCCGGACCTGCTGAGCCCGCCGCCGCTCGGCCCCTCGGTGACCTTCGAGGAGGAGATGGCCCGGGTACGGGCGGCCGACCCGGAGGCGGCCCGGGAGGACCTGCGCCGGTCGCTGGTCTGCACCCCGGGCGCGTTGGAGAGCGACATCGGCCGGCGGATGCTGGCCGATCCCGCGCGGGCCGTGCGGGAACTCGCCGATCTGACGGAGGCGGCCTGGCATGCCCTGGTCGCCCCGCACTGGCCGCGGCTGCGGGCCCTGTTGGAGGCGGACATCCTGTTCCACTCCCGGCGGCTGGCCGCGGGCGGGCTGGCGGCCATGTTCGACGGCCTGCACCCCGATCTGCGGTGGGACGGCGGGGGTTCCACCCTGACCATCGAGCGCCCCGGTCACCACGACCGCGAAGCCGGCGGTCAGGGGCTGCTGCTGATGCCGAGCGCGTTCGTGTGGCCGGACGTGGTCGGAGGCTACGACCCGCCCTGGCAACCGACCCTGGTGTACCCGGCGCGCGGCATCGGCGCGCTGTGGACGGCCTCGGACGGTCCGGTCCCGCAGGCGCTGGCCGGGCTGCTGGGGCGGGGCCGCGCGGACGTGCTGTGCGCGTTGCGCGAGCCCGCCTCGACGACGACCCTCGCGCGGCGGCTCGGGCTGGCCCCCTCGACGGTGTCGGCGCACCTCAAGGCGCTCCGGGCGGCGGGCCTGCTGATCCCCTCCCGCCACGGGCACCAGGTCCTCTACGAACGGACCCCGTTGGCCATAGCCCTGATCGGGGGCACGACCGCCGCGTGATCCGACGGCGCCCGCGCCCGCCCGCACCGCACGCCTCGACCTGACCCCTCGTCAACCGGCCCGTCGCCACCCGGTCCGTCGTCATCCGGCCCGTCGCCACCCGGCCCGTCGCCACCCGGCCCGGCGGCCCCGGATCGCCCGCGCGGTGTCGTACGGGAGGGACGGATGTCCGCTATGTCACGATGTCCCGGTCCGCGGAGGCGCCGGTCCGCCGAGGCACCGATCCGCCGAGGCACCCGCTCCCCCGCGACCCGCCCCCCACCGCCCCTTCTCCCCGAGGAGCCGGATGTCCGTCGCCGTCCGACGTCGCCCCGCCACCGCCCTCGGGCTCGTCCTGCTCCTCGCGGCCACCGCCGGCTGCGCCTCCGGCTCCGCGCCCGCCGAGGGGCTGCCCGGTGCGGCGGGCGTGGCCGCCGGGTCCCCGTTCTGGGTCGACCCGCGGAGCGCCGCCGCCCGGCAGGTCGCCGATTGGGAGGCCCTGGGCCGCAACAGTGACGCCCAGGTCCTGCGCAGGATCTCCGACCGTCCGCTGGCCCTGTGGGTGCCGGCCGGGAACCCGGCCCCGGAGGTCCGCCGGGCCCGTGCGGGCGCGAAGGCGGCGGGGCGGACCCTGGTGCTCGTCGCGCACAACATCCCGCACCGCGGCTGCGGCCCCTCCGCGACCGGCGGCGCCCCGGACGCCCGCGCCTACCGCGCCTGGACCGGAGCCGTCGCCGACGCCGTCGGGGAGGCGAAGGCGTTCGTCGTCCTGGAGCCGGAGGCCGTCCCGCACCTCGTCGTCGGCTGCACCCGCGCCGAACACCACGCCGAGCGCTACCGGCTGCTCGCCGAGGCCGTCGACCGGCTCAAGCGGAACAAGAACACCAAGGTCTACCTGGACGCCGGGAACCCGGCGTGGATCCCGCACCCGGCGGACCTCGTCGAGCCCCTGAAGAAGGCGGGCCTCGCCCGCGCCGACGGCTTCGCCCTGAACGTCTCCGGCTTCCAGCCCGACGCCCCGAGCCGCGCGTACGGGGCGAGGCTCTCCAAGGCCACCGGCGGCAAGCACTTCGTCATCGACACCGGCCGCAACGGCGCCGGCCCCCTGCCCGGCGACCGGAACCAGGCCTGGTGCAACCCGCCAGGCCGGGCCCTGGGCACGCCGCCGAGCGACCGGACGGGCCACCCGCTCGTGGACGCGTACCTGTGGGTCAAACGGCCCGGCGAGTCGGACGGCACCTGCCGCGGCGGCCCGCGGGCCGGCGAGTGGTGGCCCGACTACGCGCTCGGCCTGGCCCGCCGCGCCCGGGACTGAACCCCCGCGACCCCGCGCCCGGACACGGCAGTGGGGGGGGGGGGGGGGGGGGGGGGGGGGGGGGGGGGGGGGGGGGGGGGGGGGGGGGGGGGGGGGGGGGGGGGGGG
>NZ_JANFAK020000073.1 GCF_024721315.2 Streptomyces sp. Isolate_45 | reverse complement strand
CCAGCGCGCGGGGGGGGGGGGGGGCCGCGCGCGCGGGGGGGGGGGGGGGGGGGGGTTGGGGGGGGGGGGGGGGGGGGGGGGGGGGGGCGGGCGCGCCCCCCCCCCACAGCCCCCAGGCGGCCTCGCCCCCCGGGTCGCGCGCCCGTGTCCCCCGTGCCAGGTTGGTACAGGGGGAAATGCGGGCACACCATGCGACAGACGACCGGGAAGTACGGCAGAGGCAGGACCATCGCGACGGCAACGGCCGCCGCCCTGGTCACCCTCGCGGTGCCCGCCTGCTCGGCCTCCTCGGGGGCCGGGCCCTCCGCGCCCGCCGGCTCGGGAGCCGCCGCGACCACCGGCGCCCCCGCCGTCACCACGGGCGCCGCCCCCGATCCGACGCCCCCGCCGGACTCCTCGTACCCGATGTCCACCGCGCCGCTCACCGTCCCGGCCGTACGGGAACACGAGCCCGCGCGGGGCCCCGGCTGGAAACCCGGACCCGGCTCGCGGGTGGTCGTGGCGCCCGCCGACAGCGCGGCCCTCGCCGACGAGGGGAAGCTGCTCGCCGGCGAACTGAAGCTGGGGTACGCGGAGTCCGACGAGGTGAGGTCCGGCGACGTCGAACTGGACCTCGGCGCGAAGGGATCCGGCGCCGCCGAGTCCTACACCCTCACCGTCCGGGACGGCCGGGTACTGATAGCCGGCCCCGACCAGGCGGGCGTCTTCTACGGCACGCGCACCCTGAAACAGGCGGTACGCGGCGCCGGGTCCGCCCCGGAGGGCACCGTCAAGGACGCCCCCGCCAAACCGCAGCGCGGCCTCAACCTCGACATCGCCCGCAAGTACTTCGCCCCGGAGTGGATCGAGGCCCGGCTGCGCGAAATGGCCGACCTCAAGCTCAACCAGCTCGGCCTGCACTTCTCCGACGACCAGGCGTTCCGGATCCAGTCCGACAGCCATCCCGAGATCGTCTCCACCCCCCACCTCACCAAGGCCGAGGTCCGCCGGATCACCGCGCTCGCCGCCCGGCTGCACATCGCGGTCGTCCCCGAGATCGACTCGCCCGGACACCTCGGCGCCGTCCTGCGCGCCCACCCGAACCTGCAACTGCGCGACGTGCGGGGCAAGGCCGTCAAGGGCGCCGTCGACATATCCGACCCGGCGTCGGCCAAGCTGGTCGACGAACTGCTGCGCGAGTTCATCCCGCTGTTCCCCGCCGGAGCCTGGCACCTGGGCGCCGACGAGTACCAGGCCCTCGTCGTCCGCGACCCGCAGGCCTCCTTCCCACAGCTCGCGGCCGCCGCCCGGCAGCGCTACGGACCCGCGGCCCGGGTCCAGGACCTGGCGGCGGGCTGGCTGAACGACAGGGCCGCGGTGGTCCGCCCGTCGGGCAAGGCCCTCAAGGCGTGGAACGACGGCTTCTTCCGCGGGGGAGTGGTCGCGGCGGCGCCGGACATCCAGGCCGAGTACTGGACCGGCAAGGAGATCGGCGCGCGGCCGCCGCTGGAGTACCTCGACGAGGGCCGCAAGGTCGTCAACCTCAACGACGAGTACCTCTACTACGTGCTCGGCGAGCCGAACCAGTTCACCTACCCCACCGGCCGCCGGATCTACGAGCAGTGGACCCCGCGGGTCCTGCGCGGCACCACGGCCGTTCCCGCGCGCTACGACGCGCAGATACTCGGTGCCCGGCTCGCCATCTGGGCCGACCTGGCCGGCGCCCAGACCCCCGCCCAGGTGGCGGCCGGGATCCGGCTGCCGCTGGCCGCCCTGTCCCAGAAGGTGTGGGACGCGCGGCCCCCGCAGCAGCCGTGGACCGGTTTCCAGGCCCTCGCCGACCGCCTGCGGACCCCGTAGAACCCGAACCCGCCGCCCCGCCGACGTCGCGTACGTCGGCGGGGCTTCACGAGCCTCCTGACCCTACGGAACCGCGGGTCCCACGACCGGGATGCGCTGCGCTACCCCCTGCCCGGAGTTCCATGCCGACGCCAAGCGGATTCAGCCGAACGGGTGGGCGCGCGGCGCGGGGGCCTCGGGCGCCTCGCTAGCGTGGGCCGCCGGATCTCAACGGAGGCGCCCATGGACGCACGTGACCCGTCGCCGGACGGAGCCGCAGGGTCCGCCCCGGCCGCAGAAGGCGCCGCCGGGCCGGCCGCGGACTTCGGGGCGGCGCTGCGGCAGGTCAGGACCGAACGCGGGCTGTCCCTCTCCGCGCTGGCGCGGCTCATGCACTACAGCAAGGGCTACCTCAGCAAGATCGAGAACGGCACCAAGCCGCCCACCGCCGACCTCGCCCAACGCTGCGACGAGGCGCTCGGGGCGGGCGGCGCGCTGGCCCGGCTGGTGCCGGACACCGTGCCGCAGGCACGCAGACCGGAGGCCGAGCCCGCGGCCTGTCCGTACCGGGGCCTGGCCGCGTTCGGTCCCGGCGACGCCGACTGGTTCTTCGGACGGGAACGGGCCACGTCGACGCTGCTGCAACGGCTGGCGGGACAAGCGGGCAAGGGTCCCCTGGCGGTGGTGGCACCGTCGGGCGCCGGCAAGTCCTCACTGCTGCGGGCCGGGCTCGTGCCCGCCCTGCGGCAGGGCGGCGCCGGGCCGTTCGGCGTCCGGGCCCCGCGCGTGGTGCTCTGCACACCGACGGCCCACCCGATGCGGGAGCTGGCGCGGGTGCTGGAGCCCACCGCCACACCCGCCCGGCCGGCGCCGTCGGAGGGCGACTCCGCGCCCGACGGGGCCCGGCTGGTCCTGGTCGTCGACCAGTTCGAGGAAGTGTTCACGCTGTGCCGCGACGAGGCACAACGGCGGACCTTCATCACCGCGCTCACCGAACTGTCGGCGCTCTCCGGCGGCGACACCGACGCCCCCGCCCTCGTCGTCCTCGGCCTGCGCGCCGACTTCAGCGGACGCTGCCTGGCCCACCCCGAGCTCGCCGACGTGTTCACCCGCGGCCTGTTCGTCCTCGCCCCGATGACCCCCGAAGAGCTGCGCGCGGCCATCACCCGCCCCGCCGAGCGGGCCGGGCTGCTGCTGGAACCCGGCCTGGTGGAACTGCTGGCACGGGACGCCGGGGCGGAGGACGGCACCCCGGCGGGTTCGGCGGGCGCCCTACCGCTGTTGTCGCACGCCCTCCTGGTGACCTGGGGCGCCCGCTCGGGCCGCACCCTCACGGTCGCCGGGTACGAGGCGACGGGAGGCCTGCGCGGCGCGGTCGCGCGCACGGCGGAGGACGTGTTCACCGGGCTCGACCAGGCCGGGAAGGACGCGGCCCGGCGCGTGCTGCTGAGGTTGGTGCAGATCGGCGACGGGGACGTGGAGACCCGGCGCCGCGTCGAGCCCGACCGGCTGCTCGCGGGGCTGCGTGACGCGGGCGCGGCGGGCGCCGCGCTGGACGCCTTCGTACGGGCCCGCCTCGTGACGGCCGGCGAGTCCGCGGTGCGGATCACCCACGAGGCCCTCCTGCGGGCCTGGCCCCGGCTGCGCCGATGGATCCACTCCGACCGGGCGGGACTCCTGCAGCGCCAGCAGCTCGCCGACGCGGCGGCGGCCTGGGTGCGGGGCGGCCGGGACGCGGAACTCCTCTACCGGGGCAGCCGGTTGGCGGCGGCCGGGGAATGGGCCGAGCAGCAGGACGGCCGTGATCCGCCGGGCCCCTGGGAGGGCGAGTTCCTCGCCGCGAGCCGGGCCGCTGAACACGGACGGCGGCTGCGGTCCCTGCGCCGGGCGCGGACGCACCGCAGGCTGCTGGTGACGCTGGGCCTGCTGCTGGTCCTGGCGCTGACCGCCGGTGGACTGGCCTTCCACCAGTGGTCGCGGGCGGTGGAGGAACGACTGGTCGCGCAGTCGCAGGCGCTGGCGGTGCGCTCCGGGGCGCTGGCGTCGGGCCAGCCGGAGGCGTCGATGCTGCTGGCCGTGGAGGCGTACCGGACGGCCCCTACGACGGAGGCGCGCGGCGCGCTGCTCAGCACGCAGGCGCAGGCCTTCACCGGCCGGCTGTCCGGACACACGGGCCCGGTCAACGGGGTGGCCTTCGCCCCGGACGGCAAGCTGCTCGCGACGGCCAGCGCCGACACGACCGTACGGCTGTGGGGCGGCGCCGGCCACCGGCAGGCGGTGGCCACGCTCACCGGGCACGGCGGGCCGGTGCTGGGGGTGGCCTTCGCCCCGGACGGCCGGCTGTTGGCGTCGGCGAGCGCGGACGGGACGGTCCGGCTGTGGCGGCTGCCGGAACGCCAGCCGGTGGGCACCCTCTACGGACACGGCGGCGGGGTCCGTTCCGTCGCCTTCTCGCCCGACGGCACGACCCTCGTGTCGGGGGGAGTCGACGGGACGGTACGCCTGTGGGACACGGCGTCGGGACAGCCGCGGAGCACGCTGCGCGGCCACACCGACGCCGTGCACGGGGTCGCGTTCTCCCCGGACGGGCGCCGGGTGGTCTCGGGCGCCGCCGACCGCACGGTCCGACTGTGGGAGGTGGCCGACACGGGCGCGGGCGCCGGTACGGAAGAGGTCCTCGAAGGGCATGACGACGGGGTGCTCGGGGTGGCCTTCGCACCGGACGGGCGCAGCGTCGCCTCGGGCGGCGCGGACCGCACCGTCCGGATCTGGGACGTCTCCGGGCCCGGCCGGCCCACGGCGACGGAGGTGCTGCGCGGGCACAGCGACGACGTCAACGCCGTCGCCTACACGCGGGACGGCACCACCGTCGTCAGTACCAGCGGCGACGGCACGGCCAAGCTGTGGGACACGGCCGGACACCGGGTCACCCAGGTCCTCGCCGGGCACACCGACTACGTGCTCGCGGTGGCGGTCGGACCGGACGACCTCCTGGCCACCGGCGGGTTCGACCGGTCGGCGGTGGTGTGGGACCCGGGCCGGACCGCGCTGGTGGTCCGCCCCTTCGCCGAGGTGTGGCAGGCGGCGTTCGCCCCCGGCGGGCGGCTGCTCGCCTCGGCGGGCGCGGACCGGGCCGTCCGCCTGTGGGACCTGCGGCAGCGCCGCCCCGCCGGGATGCTGACCGGGCACCAGGGGGCCGTCTTTGCCGTGGCGTTCTCCCCCGACGGACGCCTCGTGGCGTCGGCGGGCGCCGACCGCACGGTCAGACTGTGGGACTGCGCCCGGCGGACGCTGCTCGCCACCCTCACCGAGCACGGCGGGTCGGTCTTCGCGCTGGCGTTCTCACCGGACGGCCGGACCCTCGCGTCGGCGAGTGCGGACCGCACGGTGAAACTGTGGGACACCGCCCGACGGGCCCAGCTGAGCACCCTGACCGCGCACCAGGACTTCGTCAACGCGGTCGCGTTCAGCCCGGACGGACGGCTCCTGGCCTCCGGGAGCGACGACCTGACGGTGCGGCTCTGGGACGTCGCCGGGCGTTCGCCGCGGACGGTCCTGCGCGGCCACGGGGGCGCCGTGCGGAGCGTGTCCTTCAGCTCCGACGGAGAGCGCCTGGCCAGCAGTGCCAACGACGGCACGGTCCGGGTGTGGGAGCCCGCGTCCGGCCGTTCCCTCGCCACCCTCACCGGGCACACGGGCGCGGTCCGCGCCGTGGCCTTCGGGCCCGACGGCCGGGTCCTCGCCTCCGGAGGCATCGACGGCACGGTCCGGCTGTGGGACGCGGTCGGGTTCCGGCCGGTCGCCACCCTCGCGGGACACGGCGGGGCCGTGTGGGGCGTCGCCTACGACCCGTCCAGCGGGAGGCCGGCGAGCAGCGGCACCGACGGGACCGTCCGCTTCTGGTCCGTCGATCCGGGCGGGCGGACGGCCGCGATCTGCACCCTGATCGGGGATCCGACGCCGGGGCGCTGGCGTTTCCTGTTGCCCGGACGCCCTTACCGTCCGCCGTGCGCGTCCGACGCCCCCGCCGCCGGCCCGCGAGGCTGACGGCGGGTCAACGTGCCTGGTGGGAGGGGGTTTCCCGAAGGTTTCCCGTTTCCCGTCGCGGTGGGCGACCGTGGGTTCCTCGACAGGCGGGGGTGCCGGGGCACAGTCTCGGAGTGCCCGGCGGGCCGGTGGAGAGCCGGACCGCGATCACGGGGACGACACCGCGGCGACGCCGCGACGGGGACGAGGACGGGGACGGGGATACGTACATGGGGATGCGGAGAACGGTGGGGGCGGCGGTGACGGCGATCGTGCTCCTGGCCGGCTGGGGAGGCGCCCGAGCCACAGCGGCACCGGCACCGGCGGCAGCGGCGGCAGCGGCGTCCTGCGGCGTGCTCGCCACCGGGGCCTCGGCGGTGGCGGAGGCCGCCGTACGGGCCGCCTGCGAGCAGATCGGCGTCTGGTACACCTGGGGCGGCGGCCACGGGCCGCGGCCGGGGCCGACGTACGGCCAGGTCGACCCGAGCGACCCGGCCAGCGAACACGACCCGGAGCGGCTGGGCTTCGACTGCTCGGGACTGGTCCGCCACGCCTACGCCCGCGCCGCCGGCGGCGACCCGCTGTCCGGCAACTCGTACCACCAGTTCAACTCCCCGCAGGTGAAGCAGCGTTTCTCGGCGGCCCGGGGGACGGCGCCACTGCTGCCGGGCGACCTCCTCGCCTGGGGGTCCGGGGGCTCCGTCCACCACATCGCGATCTACCTGGGTGCCGGAAAGATGGTGGAGGCCCGGCAGTCGGGCACCCGGATCGCGGTCAGCGACGTACGACTGGGAGGGGACTACGCGGGCGCGGTCCGCATCGACGAGGCGTCGCGGGCTCCGGGAACGTTCAGCACCTGGGGCACCGATGTGTGGACCCACACGGAGCCGTCCACGAGCAGCGGGCGGGTGCACCGGTTCGCCGGCCCGACCTCGGTGCGCGTCGAGTGCCAGAAGCACGCCGAGACGGTGACGGCGGAGGGCTACACCAACGACGCCTGGTCCTACCTGCCCGAGTACCGGGCGTGGATCACCAACATCTACCTCAAGGGCCCCGCCTGGCTGGACGGCGTGCCCACCTGCCGCTGACCACCGGGCGGCGACCACTCACCACCACACCCATCACCGGCTCCCGACGGAGCCCTTTCGAGGAGGAAGCATGTCCGCACGCAAGAAGATCGCCCTCGGTCTCGCCGCCGCCGCCCTGGCGGGCGGCCTGGCCACCGTCACCGGGCCCGCGATGGCGACGCCCACGGCCGTGAAGGGTGCGGCCGCCGAATGCGGGGTCCGCTCCGACGGCAAGCTGTGGTGCGGCAACAGGGCCGGCGCCAAGGGCTACGAGCACCGCTCCTACAGCTCCGGGGTCCGCGGCCCGCTCAACACGGGCTTCAGCTGGTTCCAGTGCTGGGGCCCCGGGGACAACCACACCGGCGGCAACAACGTCTGGTACTGGACCAAGCTGGACAACGGCCAGTGGGGCAACGTCCCGGCCGTGGACGTCCACACGTCGGTCGACCCCGCGCCGGGCCTGCGCCAGTGCTGATGACGGCCTGACTGCCTGACGGCCTGACTGACGGGCCGCGCGTCCGTGCTGACGGGCCGGAGCCGCCCCTTCCCGTACGGGAAGGGGCGGCCCCGTGCGTGGTGTCGGTCCGCGCCGGCCGGGATCGGGGGGCCTCACACGGGGGCGTCGGCGTACTGGGCGGCGTACTCCCCGGTCGGCGGGACGACGGTGATGACGTCGATCAGGACGCCGTCCGGGGCGCCGACGATGAAGTGCCGCTGGCCGAACTCCTCCGTGCGCAGCGGCAGGATCTCGGTCAGTCCCGCTCGCGCCACGAGGCGGCGGTGTTCGGCGTCCACGTCGGCCACCTCGAAGTTCAGCAGCAGGCCGCCGCGCAGGGGGACGCGGTGTCCCTCGGGGACGGTCGGATGGGCAGGGTCCAGGAGGGCCAGTTCGTACTGGGGGGCGTCGGGGCGGCGCAGGCTGACGTACCAGTCGGCCTCGAAGGTGATCTCGAAGCCGAGGTGCCGGGTGTAGAAGTCGCGGGAAGCGGTCACGTCCGTCGTCGCGATCACCGGGTAGAAGCCGCCGAGTGCGTTGGTCATGACCGTCTCCTCACGTCCGGCCGGAGCGCGGCGCCGACCCGTGCCATTTCGCATACCCGGAGTATGTGAACCATGGGGCTAGCATACCCCGGGTACGCGAAATGGGAAGGCGGTACCTGCGATGGCGGTCAACCGGGCACAGCGGCGGGAGGCCACGCGCCGGGCGCTGCTGGCCGAAGGGCGGCGACGGTTCGCGGACGACGGGTACCACCACGTCGTGCTGGCCGAGGTGGCGCAGGCGGTCGGGGTGACCAAGGGGGCCGCGTACCACCACTTCGACAGCAAGGCGGGGCTCTTCCGGGCTGTCGTCGCCGAGGTCCAACGCGAGCTGGGGGAGCGGGTCGCGGCCGCGGCGGAGGAGTACGAGGACCCCTGGGAGCAGCTCCGGGCCGGTTGCCGAGCCTTCCTGGCCGCGGGATCCAACCCCTCGGTACGGCAGATCCTGCTGGTGGACGCTCCGGCGGTGCTCGGCTGGGACGAGTGGCGGGCCCTGGACGAGGAGCACTCCGCCCGGCACCTCGCGGAAGCGCTGACGGCCCTCGTGGCGGCCGGGGTCATCCCCGCCCAGCCGGTGGAACCGCTGGCCCGGCTGCTCTCCGGGGCGATGAACGAGGCCGTGCTCTGGCTGGCCAGGGGCGGCGACCTGTCGGCCACGGAACGCGCTCTGGACCGGCTCCTGTCGGGCCTGCGGACCCCGTAGCGCACCCCGGCACACCCTTGGGACGCGCGGCCGGTCGGAGCGACTCGTCGCCGTGCCGGTCGGGTGGCGACGTCCCGGACGTCCGGGGTCGGCAACGGCGCGATCCCGGCTCGGTGACGAAAGGGATCGGGCCATCGCCCCGGCCGGATCCCCGCGCTACGTTGACGCGCGACGCTTCGGCGCGGCAGGGCGGCGGCAGGTGGCGGCGGTGGAGGGGGAATGGCGATGCGAGCGGTGCGACACCGGCGAACGGCCCTGGGGGCCATGGTCCTGTGCGGGGTTTTGACGCTCTCCGGCTGTCAGGGTGACGACGGCGGCGACGGGGCGGCGCCCGGCACGCCGCCCGTCGCCCCGGCCGCGTCCTCCTCGACCGGGACCAAGCCCGGCGCGACGGCGACGGCCGCGCAGAAGCCGAAGTCGAAGCCCACGCCGACCGCGGCGGCCGGCGGCGCGGCGACCCCGACCAAGAAGCCCGAGTCCCCGGCGCCGGCGGCCACCTGCGACCACAGGATGCCGATCTCCCCGGACGAGATCGAGGTCAACCGCTACACGCCCGAGGGCGGCTTCCACAGCCTGATCGTCAAGCACGGAAACTGGGGCTGCGCCGCCCCCGACACCGACGGCGCGCCCTTCGAGACCGTGGGCAAGGAAACGTTCCTCCCGATCGCCGCCGATGCCGAGGTCACCGCGGTCACCCCGATCGTCGCGAGCACCGAGAACCAGAAGATCACCCTGCGACAGCTCATCGACTGGCTCGTCGCCCACCCCGACCAGGGGCTCGTCTTCCGCTACCACATGGGAGCCGACGGGGGCTCCGGCGAGGGGCCGGCGATCGACACCCTGGACCAGGTCTTCACTCCCTGAGGTCCGGTCCGTTCCGCAACGCGCAATGGTCCCGGTCCCGGCCGTGGGAGTGCGGTCGCGGTCCGTCTACCAGATGGAGCCGACCCACTCCGGGTGGTCGATGAACGGGTTCCGGTTGTGCTGGTAGGTGTCGAAGATGACCTGGTTGCGGCGCTGCTCGAAGGCGTCCGGCGGGTCCTGCTGGTGCCACTGCTTGAGCAGGCTGATCCGGCCCATCGCGGGGGCGCTGCCGTTGTTGACGCTGTCGTTCATCTCCAGGTTGGCGAAGCCGTCGCCGCCCTCGTAGCGCACCGCCATGTACAGGAGCATCCGCGCGACGTCCCCCTTGACCGCGTTCCGCGGTTCGAAGGAGTCGCCGTCGGTGTAGCTGCCGGGGGCCTCGGAGACCGGGCTGCCGCCCTTGTCGAAGTCCTTGTTGCCCCGGGTGCTGTTGACCGTGACGTCCTCGGGCCGCAGGTGGTGCAGGTCGGTGCCGGGGCCGGTGGCGGTGCCGAAGTCGCCGTGGCTCTTGGCCCAGACGTGCTCGCGGTTCCAGTCGTTGACGCCGCCGCCGTTGGTGGACTTGGACTGGGAGCGGCCCGAGTAGAGCAGGATGACGTTGTTGGAGTTGGCCGGGTCCTGGTCGGTGACCTTGAGCGCGTTCCACACGCCGTCGTAGGACACCTTGGACTGGTTCTTGATGATGCCGTGCAGGGCGGACTTCAGCGCCGCGCCCGTCTTGCCCGCGGCGGGCGCGTAGTAGTCCGCGTAGGGGTCGACGGAAGCGGCCGCCGGGGCGGCCGCGGTGGTGTCGCGGACCTGGTCGGCGTGGGGATTCGCCGCCGTCCGGTCCTGGACCGCCGAAGCGGTGGCGGGTATGAGGAGCAGGGAGGCGGCCGCGAGGGCGCTCGCCCAGGTGGCCGTACGGGAGATTCTCATGACGTGGGGGATGCCTCTCCACACGCACCGTCCCCGACCTGGCAGTTGGCGGGGTGTCTGGTGGCAGAGCGAGGTTCACATTGTCATGTGCCCAACAGGTTGATTCCATGTGTCGGGCGTGAAGATCCCGAGGGTGTTTCGGGCCCTCCCGAGGGGCAGGGTACGGGTGGCCCCGGATGGGGCCCGACCGAGCCCGAACAGCCCCGACAGGAGCCGTACATGGCAGTGAAGATCCTCATCGTGACAGGTGACGCGGCTGAGTCGCTGGAGGTCCTCTACCCCTACCAGCGGCTGCGCGAGGAGGGCTACGAGGTCCACATCGCCGCGCCCGCCGTGAAGAAGCTGCGGTTCGTGGTGCACGACTTCGAGGAGGGCTTCGACACCTATACGGAGAAGCCGGGTTACACCTGGCCGGCCGACATCGCCTTCGCCGACGTGGTCCCCGAGGAGTACGGGGCCGTGGTCGTCCCGGGCGGCCGCGCGCCGGAGTACCTGCGCAACGACCCCGAGGTGCGGCGGATCCTGGCGGGCTTCGCGGGCGCCGACAAGCCGATCGCGCAGATCTGTCACGGTCCGCTGATCACCGCCGCGAGCGGGGTGCTGGACGGCCGGCGGGTCACCGCCTATCCCGCGTTGGAGCCGGACATGCGTGCGGCGGGGGCCTCCTTCGAGGACTCCGAGGCGGTCGTCGACGGCACGCTCGTCTCCGCCCGCGCGTGGCCCGACCACTCCGCCTGGATGCGGGAGTTCCTCACCGTGCTGCGCGCCAAGGCGCCGCAGGACTGACCTGGCGCCTGTCGTCGAACTCCCGTCCTCGCCCGGAGGCGGAAGGGAGTCTCACGACAGGTCCTACGGGTGCGAGGTGCCGGTGTGAGGTTCGGGCGGGTGCTTCAGGCGTGAGGTGCGGTCCGACCCGAGGCCTTGAGGTACGGGTCCGCTCCGCGGGCGTGGGCGCGGCCCGCCGGTGGCTCCCGCGCGCGGCGCCGCGCCCGCCGTCCGCAGGCCTCCGTGGGGCCGCGGCCGGCGGGCGCGGGGGCTTGTGGGCCGGGGGTGGTCGCGGGCCGGGGTCAGCCGTTCGTCGTGACCTGCGGGGCGGGCTCGTACTTGTAGTTGGCCGGGCCGAAGTTCTTCTTCACGGCGGTTTCCCAGGAGCCGTCCGAGACCATCTTGGTGAGCGCGAGGTTGATCTTGCGCTGGAGGTCCCCGTCGCCCTTCTTGACGCCGATGCCGTAGTTCTCGTTGCTCAGGCTCAGCCCGACCAGCCGGAACTTGCCCTCGTTGCCCTTCTTCGCGGCGTACCCGGCGAGGATGGAGTTGTCGGTGGTCATCGCGTCGACCAGGTTGTCCTGGAGGGCGACGAGGCACTCGGAGTACCCGCCGAGTTCCAGCACGCTCGCCTTCGGGGCGAGGTTGCGCTTGAGGTTCTCCGCGGAGGTGGAGCCGGTCACCGAGCACAGCCTCTTGGTGTTGAGGTCCTCGCCCTTGGTGATGGAGGTGTCGTCCGCGCGGACGAGCAGGTCCTGGTGCGCGACGAAGTACGGGCCGGCGAAGTCGACCTTCTCCTTGCGCTTGTCGCTGATCGAGTAGCTGGCCGCGACGAACTTGACCTCGTTGTACTGGATCAGGAGTTCCCGGTCGGAGCTGAACACCTGCTTGAACTCGATCTCGCTCGGCTTGTACCCGAGCTCCTTCGCGATGTACGTGGCCACGTCGACGTCGAAACCGGTGAAGGTGCCGTCGCTCTCCCGCATCCCGATGCCGGGCTGGTCGAACTTGATCCCGATGGCTATGGGCTCCTTGGGCTCCTCACCGCCACAGCCCGAGGCGGTGGCGGCGATGGCGATCGCGGCGGCGACCGCACCGGCCTTGGGAACCTTCATGCTGAACTCTTTCCTCGGGAACGCGGGACCACGGGGGCGTGAATCGCGGGAACGGGGCACGTGGGGGACCGCGGCGTGTGAACGCACGTGAACGCACGTGTACGAGGAAGCTAGGAAGGTCACGGGCTCAGCGTCACTAGATCTGAGTAAAACTTGAGGATAACGATCCGGTTCGGCCGAAGATCCTGCGGCGAGCCGGCCCCGGCGGGGGAAGGGTGTCGGCCGGGACGGTCTGCGCGGAGTGAGGCGCCCGGCACTCCCCGCTGTCGGGGAAGCGTCCCGGATCGGGCTCATCCGGACATTGTCCCGCGCGCAAGCCGCTCAAACGTGTGATCGAACGCGAGTTTTACCGGCCGCTATGATCATCGCAGCAAGGTCGTAGCGCAGAGGTCGTCGCGCCCAAGCATCGAGCTGGAGGACGTCGGTTCGAATCCGACCGGTCTTGCGCCTCCTTCCCGTCGCGGCGGCGCGTCCGCGTGCCGCCACGGCTCGTCCTCGAATCGCCGGGCACCGGGCGCCGGCGAAGGAAGCGGTGGAGTGGTGATGACAGGGCCGACGCCCGTGCGGTGCCCCGCGATCGAACATCCGGATCTGCCGCTCGCCGATCCGGCGGACCTGCTCCCCCTGCTGACCCGGCTGGCCGAGAACCGGCCGGTCGAGCAGGACGAGGCCTTTCCCCTCGGCACCCTGCGCGCGGACGGCCGCGTCGACCTGTGCAAGCAGGGCCTCGGCCCCGCCGGAGCGGCCCTGCTGCTGCCCGCGGCCGTCGTCTCCCCACACGCGAAGCACCTCCTGCTGGGTACCAACGCCCTCGCGGACGACGGCATCCGTACCCTGGCCGGCCTCCTGCGCGGCGCGCACGGGCTGCACACCCTCTACCTCGGCTGCAACCGGATCGGCCCCGACGGCGCCCTCGCCCTAACCTCCGCACTCACCGACGACGCCACCGTCCGCGCCCTCTGGCTCAAGCGCAACCCCCTGTTCGAGGACGGGGCCCGGACCCTCGCCGCACTGCTGCGCCGCAACACCGCGCTGCGCACCCTCGACCTCGTCAACACCGGCATCGGGGCCGACAGCATCCGCCTGCTCCTCGACGCCCTCCTCGTCCGCGAGCGGCCGCTGGAGCGGATCTTCCTCGGCGGCAACGGCCTCACCGCCGAAGCGGCCCCGCTCCTCGCCGCCCTGATCCGCGACGCCGGGGTGCGCGAACTGTACGTACCGGCCAACCACCTCGGCGACGAGGGCGCCGCGATCCTCGCCGCCGCGGCGGCCGCCGATCCCGCGCGCCCCGTCCGCCTCGGCCTCGGCGGCAACGGCATCGGGGTCCGCGGAGCCCGCGCCCTCGCCGCCGCCCTCGGCGGCATCGAGGCCCTGGACCTCGGCCGGACCCTGTCCGAGCGCAGCCTCGGAGCCGCCGGCAACCACCCCGGTGACGAAGGGGCGTACGCCCTGGCCGCCGCCCTTCCCGGCAGCCCGCTGCGCCGCCTCGACCTGCGCCACACCGGCATCACCGGACGCGGCGCCAAGAGCCTGCTCGCCGCGCTGCCCGAGGACGCCCCCCTCGAACACATCGGCCTGGGCCCCGGGACGCCCCGCCGGGTCAAGCGCTCCTTCGCCGAGCGGCTGCGCCCCGTTCGGGCCGCCCACCGCGACGTGCGGGCCATCGGAAGCGTGTACCGGTGACCGTGGCCGCCCCGCTGCCCGGAGCCCTGCGCCCCGAGGACGCGGCTGCCTGGTCGCGGATCCGGCGCCACGCCGTCCCCCGCCGCATGATCGAGCGGGCCACCGCGCACCGCCTGGCCGGGGACTGGGGCTCCGCCTGCGCCGCCGCCCGCGTGGACGTCACCTTCGAACTCCCCCGACTCGCCTCCCGGTACGGTGCCGCCGTGGCCGGCGCCGTCGAGCGGGACCTGCGCCACCTCGCCCCCGACCTGCTGCGCTGGCACCTGCCCCGGGTCCTCGGCGGCCGGACGACCCTCGCACCGGGGCGCCGGATCGTACTGGCCCACTACGACCCCGACGGCGCGGCGGCGCGCGGTCGCGGCGTTCCCGCCCTCCACGTCACCACCCACGCCATGGTGGACGGCCCGCAGCGGCTACGGCTCGGCTGCGCCCCGCTTCCCTGGCACGGGGTGCCCGACCACCACCCGGCCTGGAGCACCGAGGACTGGACGGCCGCCCGCCGGCTCTGGGACGTCCGCCACACCGCCGAACTCCGCTCCCACGCCGGTCCCGCCGACCGGTTGCCCTTCTTCCGCCCCGACGGCACCCCGCTCGCCCGCGAGGAACTGCCGGCCGCGGACCCCGGAGCCGCCGACCCGGCCGGGCGGGCCGAGTGGAGCGCCGTCCTCCAGGCGCGGGGCGAGACCGAGGCGGCCCTCGCCGTCGCCGGGATCGCCCTGGACCCCACCCTCCCGGAGCCGCCGTACCTCGCGCAGTGCGTCCGCAACGCGTTGGCGGCACTGCGGGCGGCCGTGGTGGACCCGTCCCGGATCGCGGACGAGGCCCGGCGGTACGCCGCCGCGGGCGCGGGCGACCGGTTCCACTTCGTCCCCCATCGGCGCTGCCCGGTCGAGCTGGAGCCCGCCGAACCCGGCTCGGGGGCGATCCTGTCGGCCCGCGTCGGGCTCGCGCGGGAGGGGCCGACCCGCGGGGCGACCCGGCTGCCCGACCACGCCTGGCAGCCGCTGCCCGACCTCCAGCTGGTCCGGGCCGGTCGGCTCGACCCGCGCGCACTGCACCCGCTCGTCGGCGCGGCCCTCTTCCCCGGCGCCGGCCCGGCCGCGGGCCCACCCGATCCCGCCGCACCGCGCCCCGTACGGGTGCGCTGCGCGGGCGAGTGGCACGAGGTGCGCTCGCGGGGCGGCGTACTCGACATCCCCCATGACGAACAGGAGCAGCAACGGGAGCGCGCCCTCCGGGAGTCGGGCGGCACCGCCGTCGGGTGCTTCGCCGCGCGGGAGGCATGGACCTCGGGCAAGGGGCGGCTGCCGCGCGCCCTGCGGGCCGAGCGCGACGAACTGTTGCGGCGGGTCCAGCACGGCGACGCCCCCGCCGTGCTCGCCCTGCTGGACGCGGGGGTCGACCCCTGGGTCCGGGACGCCAAGGGGCGGGGGCTGTTGCACCTGCTGCCGCTGCTCGACCACGAGGAACTGCTGCCCAGACTGCTCGACGCCGGGCTCGACCTGGAGGACGAGGACGCCGCCGGAAGCACCCCGCTCGGGAGCGCCGTCCACGACGGCGGATCCGCCGCCCTGGTCCGCGCGTTGATCGCCGCCGGTGGCCGGATCGACGTCGTCGACGGGGCAGGGTTGTCGTTGCCCCAGGTGGCGCGTTGTTACGGGCGGACCGATCTGGCCTTCCTGCGACCTCTCGTGGAGCGGGCGTTCCCCGGCATCGGCTGCCCCCGGTTCGACGGAGCCAGGGACATCCGCGAGTGGTGCACGGACCGGGAGGACCAACTGGCTTACGCCCGGGCGGGCGGGGAGGAGGATCTCTTTCCGGACACCGGGGACGAGGCCCTTCCCCCGGACCTTTCCCCGGACCTCCCTCCGGACCCTTCCGACTCCTGCGGCCCCGGTTCACGGGAGGCCCGGGCCCCCCAGCCGCCCGGCAATGTCCCCGAGGAGATCCACTGGGGCGACCTCGCGGAGGAGGAGGCCGGGCACGACGGCGCGGAAGGCGTGGCCTGAGCGCCTTCGCGCCGCCGGAGCCGACGGGCCCGCACCGTGGACGATGACGGTTTCCGGCCGCGCCCGAGTGGGCGCCGACGGTCGTCACCCGTCCCTTCCGGCCCGTCCCGGGCGGCCGCGACTGGCCTGGAACGTACGGTCGGCCGGCCCGCGATCGACCGGCCGTGACAGCATGGCGGGGCAGCGTGGATCAGGCAACACGGGCCAAAGCGCCCGAGCGGAGGGGGAGTTCGGTGAGCGGAGTACGCAAGAGCCTGGCCAAGGTGGAGATAGCCCTGCGCTGGGACCCGAGTCCGGCCGGTACACCCGCCAACGACCTCGACATCGTCGCCGCCGTGTACGCCGCGGCCGACCCGCAGGGGGAGCCCGTCTACCTGGTGCACTTCGGCAGCCGGGCGCCCGACGGCACCATCACCCTGAGCCGGGACAGCCGTACCGGCCAGGGCTTCGGCTTCGACGAGGTGATGGTCCTCGAACTGGACCGGCTGGCACCCGAGCTGGGCCGCGTCGTGGTCGGCGTCGTGATCCAGGACTCCGGCGCCGGGGACGCGGCGGACCGCAAGACCTTCGCCGCGATCGCCGGTACCGGACTGCGGATCCGCGAGGGCTACGAGAACCTCGCCGAGACCGACTTCGCGGGGGTCGCGGACGCCACGGCGGCCAGGGTCGCCGAGTTCGTCCGCGACACGCACGGGGGCTGGGCCCTGGAAGCGCGGCCGCACGGATTCGACGTCGAGCCGCAGGAGTTCACCCGGGTCATGGGCGCCGTACGCGGTTGACCACCGGTCGCGCCGCGCGGTGACCCGTACGGACCGGGTGGCGGTCACTCTGCTCGGGAGTGACCGCCACCCCGTCCGGTGGTGCGCTGCCGCCGTCCCCACGAGGCAGCGCGAGCGGGTCGCCGTCCGGTCATCGTGGACGGCGGCCCACCGGTTCAGGGGGTGATGCCGAGTGCGGGCAGCAGCGCCGCGTCGACGAACCTGACCAGGTAGTCGGCGTCGGCGTACCGGCCCTCCAGCACCGGCCGGATGCGCAGCACGCCCATCAGCTGCGCCGGCAGGAACTCCACCGCGGGGTGGTCCGCGCGGATCTCGCCCCGCGCCACCGCCCGCGCGACGATCGCGTCGAAGGCGGCGAGCTCGGGCTCCACCAAGGCTTCGCGCAGCGCGCGCTGGAGCTCCTCGTCGCTGAGGACGGCGTGCCCCAGGGCCTGGGTGAGCCGGGTGTCGCTGCCCGAGGTACCGGCAGCGATGCGGGCGGCCTCGCGCAGGTCCCCGACGAGGGTTCCGGTGTCCACGCTGGCCAGCGTGCGGTCGGTCCGGCTCGCGCGCAGGGCCGCGGCGACGAGCTGAGGCTTGGTCCGCCACTGCCGGTAGAGCGTGGACTTGCCGCAGCTGGCGCGGGCGGCGACGCCCTCCATGGTGAGGGCCTCGTAGCCGTGCTCGCGCAGGGCGTCCAGGACGGCGTCGTAGAACTCCTGCTCGCGCTCCGGGGTGATCTTGGAGCGCCGCGCGGTGACCTGCGGCGTCGACGTCATGGGGGTGCGCTCTCCTCGCGGCTCCGGGGCGGCCTGGTCCGTGCTCCGAGTGTACGGCTCCCGAAGGCTATCGGAACACCAGCGTATCGATACGCGAATGTATCGATACACTGGCGTGTCGATGCGGATCGGTTCCGGCCGGCGGTCACCCCGTCGCGGCCCCTCCCGCCTTCGGCCCGGAAGCGGCACCACCAGCAGTAGCACCAGCAGCAGCACCACCCGAAAGAAGTGAGACCGGGGGATGACCTCCCACACCACACCCGGCGGGCCACGCGCCGCGGGGAAGAAGGACGAAAGGCGCCGGCTCATACGCGAGCTGCTGCTCGTCGCGGGGCTGTTCGCCGTCTACAAGGCGGGCCGGATGCTCTCCACGGGCCGCACCGGCGAGGCCTTCCACAACGCGGACCGGGTGTGGGACGCCGAACGCGCCCTGCGCCTGCCGGGCGAGGGAGCCGTACAGCGGCTCCTCCTGCACTCGGACGCCGTCGTGCACACGGCCAACACCTACTACGCGGCCGTGCACTTCCCGGCGACCGCGCTGTTCCTGATCTGGCTCTACCTGCGCAGGCCCGCCCACTACCTGTGGACCCGGCGGGTCCTCGCGCTCCTCACCGGCGCGGCCCTCGCCCTGCACCTCGCCTTCCCGCTCGCGCCCCCGCGAATGCTGGACGCCGCGCACCTGGTGGACACCGGCCTGGTCTACGGACCCTCCGTCTACCGGGCCGCCCCGGCCGCCGACACCATGGCCAACCAGTTCGCCGCGATGCCGTCGCTGCACTTCGGGTGGGCCCTGATGCTGGCCCTCGGGATGATCGCCGCGACCTCCTCGCGGCTGCGCGCGCTGTGGCTGCTGCACCCGCTCGTGACCCTGCTCGTGGTGGTCGGCACGGCCAACCACTACTGGCTCGACGCCCTCGTGGCGACCGCGCTGCTGGGCGGGGCCCTCCTGCTGGTCCCCCGTCCCGCCGAGGCGGTCGAGGCGGTCGAGGGGGTCGAGGGGGTGGATCCGGTCGAGGTGGCAGGGCCTGCTGGGCCGGTCGAGCCGCCTGTACCGGTCGAGCCGGTTGGACCGGTTCCCGTTCGGGACGCCGCTCCCGGCGGGCGCGCCGTGCCCGTCGCGTCCGCCGTGCCCGGTCCCGTACGGGGCGCAGTGCCGGGCCCCGTACGGGGCGGCGACGCCCCCGCGTACGTCCCACCCGGTCGCGCCTTCGTGTCGGCGCACGTGCGCGGCGGCGCTGCCGCGGCCGGTCCTGGCACTCCGGCCGGTCCTGGCACTCCGGCCGGTCCCGGCAGTCCGGGCAGTCCGGGCAGTCCGGGCAGTCCGGGTGGGACGGCCGTGGCGTCCTCCGGGGCGAGGGGGGCCGGGCGGTGAACGCCACCGCCCTCGCCGTCGTCCTCTGCCTGGCCTCCGCGGTGACCTACGCGGCCGCCGCCGTCGCCCAGGAACGCCTCGCCCGTCGGGCCGTCGCCCGCAGCGCCAAGGCCCTCATCGGCAACGGCGCCTGGTGGTGGTCGGCCGGGCTGAACGCCGCCGCCGCCCTCCTGCACGCCGCCGCCCTGCGCTACGGGCCCCTCACCCTGGTCCAGCCCCTCGGTGCGCTCACCCTGGTCGCCGCCGTCCCGCTCGGTGCCCGAGGTGCCGGGCGCCGGGTCGCGGCCACCGAGTGGCGGGGCACCGCGGCCACCGTCGCCGGACTCGGACTGCTCCTCCTCCCCGCCTCCGGCCCCGCCCCCGACGACACCCTCACCCTCGCCGAGGCCCTCGCCGTCTCCGGGGCCACCGCCGCCGTGATCCTGCTGCTCACCGCCCGCAAGGACCCCCGTACCGGGCTGCGGCACGCGACCGCCTCCGGGCTGGCCTCCGCCGCCGCCTCCGCGCTGACCCAGACCGTGGCCGTCGCGGCGGGCCGGGGCGGTGCCCTGCTCAGCTTCCGGGTCGCCGCCGTCGCCCTGCTCGTGGGCGTGTTCGCCGTGGGCGGCATGCTGCTCTCCCAGCGGGCGTACCGGGGCGGGCTCGGGGCTCCGCTTGCCGTCGTGAACCTCGCCAACCCGCTGGCCGCCGCCGCGATCGGCATGGTCCTGCTCGGCGAACGCCTCCAGGGCGGTGCGGTGGGCGTCCTCCTCGCGATCGGGGGAGCCCTCGCCGCCACCCGCGGCGTCCTGCTGCTGACCCGCACGCCGCAGCCCCCGGCGCCCCGGGAGCGGCCCGCCGCGGAAGGCCGGCCCGACGCCCCGACCCCGTCCGCCGTCCGCCCGCCCCTCGCGCAGGTACCGGCGGGCCCCGCGCTGCCGCGACCCTAGGTCCCGTCGGATCCTGTGGGCCCCGCGCTGCCCGACAGGATCCGACGGGGACGGCCCGGCCCCACCGCCACCAGGGTGCCGTTCGGCCCGCCGCACCCCGCCCGACCCGTGGACACCCGCGCCGCGGCGCGGGGGCCCGCGCCTACGCTGGGCCCGCACGGCGCGACGCAACGAACCGCGAGGAGCCCGGATCCACATGAGCGTCACCCCCGTCCCCACCGCCGACCTCTACGACGAGCACGGGGAGGGCCTCGACATCTGCACCACCGCCTTCCGGCGCATCGGCGGCAAGGCCCTCTTCGCCGGCCCCGTGCGCACCGTCCGCTGCCACGAGGACAACGCCCTGCTGCGCGAACTCCTCCACACGCCCGGGGACGGCGCGGTCCTGGTCGTGGACGGCGGCGGCTCGCTGCGCACCGCCCTGCTCGGCGACCTCATCGCCGGCGCGGCGGAGCGCTCCGGCTGGGCCGGGCTGATCGTCAACGGCGCGGTCCGCGACAGCGTGGCCCTCGGCCGGCTCGACCTCGGCGTGCAGGCCCTCGGCACCTGCCCCCGCAAGAGCGGCAAGACCGGCGCGGGCGCCGTGGACGAACCCGTCACCATCGGCGGCGTCACCTTCCGCCCGGGCGACACCGTGTACGTCGACGACGACGGCGTCGTGGTGCTGCCCGCCGGTCACTGACCGCCGCCGGGCAGGGGCGAGATCCCGCCACGTCGGGGCCGGCGGCCCTGGCGGCCCCCGGCCCCGACGCGTTTCACTGCGGGGCCATGAGACGACTCCGGATCATGGGCCTGTTCGCCGCGCTCACCCTCGCTGCGGGCACCCCGGTCGTGACCGCGGGACCCGCGGCGGCCGCCCCCGCCCGGCCCGCGGCGGGATCCACCGCGGACCCCGCCCCCGCACCGCCCGCCGAGTTCGGGACGGACTGGCACGACCCCCTCACCGCCGCCCCGCCCGTGGAACGGCCCGCGACCCGCTCCTGCCGCGTGACCCTCGCCGAGGCCCGCTTCAGCGACTTCACCCCCTACCGCGGGAGTTACACCCCGCCCGAGGGCTGCGGGCGCGGCCGCTGGGCGAAGGTCGTGCTGCGCCTCGACGGTGCCGTCAAGGGCCGCCAGTACGACCGCCTGGGCAACCTCACCCTCGGCGGCGTCGAGATCCTGCGCACCTCCACCCCGCAGCCCTCGCCCGACGGCATCACCTGGAACGTGGAGAAGGACGTCACCCGCTACCGCGACACCCTCAGCCGTCCGCAACCCGTCGAAATGCTCATCGGCAACGTCGTCAACGACACCTACACCGGCGTCATCGACGTCAAGGTCACCCTCACCTTCTACGCCGCCGAAGGCGCCACCGCCCCCGCCGACACCCCCGACCTGGTCCTCCCGCTCACCACCCCGGCCGTCACCACCCCGCGCAACACCGAGCGGCTCGTCGCCGAGGTGTACGCCACCGGCTCGGGCGGCGGCTGCGAGGAGTACTGGTACATGACCGTCCCGGACGCCGCCCCCTACTCCTGCAAGGCGACCGACGGCCCCTACCGCGAAGTCCGGGTGTCCGTCGACGGCCGGCTCGCAGGCCTCGCCGCGCCCTTCCCCACCGTATGGACCGGCGGCTGGTCCAACCCCTTCCTCTGGTACGTCACCCCCGGGCCGCGCGCCTTCGACGTCCCACCGATCCGCTACGACCTCACCCCCTACGCCGCCCTCCTCAACGACGGCCGCCCCCACCGCGTCGAGGTCTCCGTCACCGGCGTACCGGCCGGGCAGAGCGGCTGGAGCACCCCCGCCAACCTGCTGCTCTGGCAGGACCACGGCCGCCGGGTCGTCACCGGCGCCTTGACCCGCCACGACGAGGACACCCCGACGAACTCCTCCCGCTGGACTCCCGCCCCGACCGGCGGCGAACACCGCCTCGACACCGACGGCGGACACCGACTCACCGTCGCCGGATACCTGGACACCTCCCACGGCCGGGTCACGACCACCGTCACCCGCGCCGTCCGCAACACCTCCGCGCACCGCTGGACCGACGGCGAGGCCCGGGACGCGCTGACCGCCTCGTGGAACGACGAGGAGAGCGTGACCCGCGGCCCCACGACCACCCGCACCGTCCGCACGTACACGATGGACGGAGCGACCACCCTCGGCACCGGCGATCGGCTGCGCACCGTCCTCGCGCTCGGCGACCGAGCCGACACGGTCACCCTCCGCGGCGGCCGCGAGGTCGACCGGTCGACGCTCGACGACCGGTACGCGGGGGACGCGACCTACACGGCGAACGTCCCGCGCGACCAGCGGCACGCGGTGGGCACCACGACCGCCCGATACCGCCTGTACGGGTCCGGAAGCGGCGACGGATGTTACGACCGGACGGTGGGAACCGCCCAGGGCACGCTCACGGTGGACCGCCGCCGCTGCTGACGGCGGCGCCCCCTACGATGACGCCCCATGGAGACGAGTGAGGCCGGCAGACGGCTCGTGGACGGCCGCTTCGAGCTGATCGGCCCGCTGGGCGCCGGCGGGATGGGAACGGTGTGGCGCGCCCGCGACATCGCCCTGCACCGCGACGTCGCACTGAAGGAAGTGCGCCCGCCGGACCCGGCCATGGCCGCCGCCCAGCCCGACCTCACCGTCCAGCTGCGCGAACGGGCCGTCCGGGAGGCACGCGCCCTCGCCCGGCTCGCGCACCCGAACGTGGTCACCATCCACCACATCGTCGAACCCGCGGAGGGCTCGGACGGCCACCCCTGGATCGTCATGGAACTGGTCAAGGGCGGTTCCCTGCACGACCGCCTCGCCGGCGGCCCGATGTCCGTCGCCGACGTGCTGCGGCTCGGGCTCGACGTCCTCTCCGCGCTACGGGCCGCCCACGCCGAAGGGGTGCTCCACCGGGACGTGAAACCGGCCAACGTACTGCTGCGGCCCGACGGCTCGGCCGTCCTGACCGACTTCGGCATCGCCGCCCTGCACGGTTCGACCGCCCTCACCTCGACGGGCGTCCTGATCGGCTCGCCGGAGTACATCGCACCCGAGCGGGTGCGCGGGGAGGAGGGGCTGGCCGCCTCCGACCTCTGGTCGCTCGGCATGCTGCTGTACGTCGCCGCCGAGGGGGTCCACCCGCTGCGCCGCGCCACCAGCCTGGCCACCGTCGTCGCGGTCCTGGACGAGCCGATCCCCGCTCCCGCCCGCTCCGGCCCGCTGGCTCCCGTACTGGAGCGGCTGCTCGTACGCGATCCGGCCGTGCGGCCCGACGGCGCCGCCCTCGAAGCGCTGCTCCGCGGCGCGCAGGGCGCCACCGGCGGGCCCGGACCCGTACCGCCGGCCGCCCTCGGCCAGTACGGTCCGCCCGCCACCGGCACCCGCCCCGTACCGCTGCCCGTTACACCCCCGGCCGGCGGCCCGAACCCCTACGCGACGCCGGCGCCCTTCCCGCAGCCGGCGTTCGTTCCCGGCGCCGGGACCACCTCGGTGTCGGGGACGTCCGGCGTCGCCCGGCCGACCCGGTCCCGGCTCGTGCCGGCCGTACTCCTGACGGCCGTCCTGGCCGGCGCGGGGTTCGGCGCGGTCCAACTGCTCCCCGACGGTGGGGCGGAAGAGGGGAACGAGGCCAAGGGGAGCAACCCCACCGCCTCCACCCCGGCCACGCCCGGAGCCTCGGCCGCCGCGGCCACGGGCACCCCGAAGCCGGCGACTTCCAGGGCGCCGACGGCGAGTACGGGCAAGGCCGGCGGGAGCCTGCTCACCCCGGACGGGGTCCGCACGGCCCTCGCCGCGCTGAAGGAGAAGACCGGCACCACCACCTTCGTCGACATGAAGGTCTACGAGGAGTACGTGATCGCCGCCGTCCCCACCGCCCCCGGCGCCAGGACCGTCGACTCCTGGCAGTACCGCGACGGCGTGGCCAAACGCACCGGCCCCAACGGCACGGTCAAGGAGGGCGCGCCGCTCATCGACATGGGAGCCGTCAACTGGGACGTCCTGCCGGGCCTGCTGGAGCAGGCGCAGCGGGAGCTGAAGGTCGAGAAGCCGACCTCGCGCTACGTCATCGTCGACCCCTGGATGATGGACCGGGAGCCCTGCATGCGCCCCTACCTCAGCGACGAGTACGGCCAGGGCGGCTACGTCCTCGCCGGAATCGACGGCAAGGTCAGGAAGGTGGTGCCCTCCTGACATCGTGTACCCGTACCCGTACCCGTACCCGCACCGCCCGCCGCGTACGGTCCGACAGACACGGTTCGAGGAGCACGGACACCATGCCCAGTTGGCGCACCACCCTCACCGGGGCCGGGATCTCCGCTCCCCGACGGAGGGCCGATTACACCCACGCCGCCCGCCGGGTCCTGCGCCGCGAGCCGGCTCCGTACCTGACGCTGCGACTGCTGGCCGCGCCGCCGCTGGTTCCCGCCCTCGTGGCCGGTCTGGCCTTCATGAACCGGGTCGACGACGTCGCGGAGAACGGCGGTCCGGCCCGGAGGGCCTCGGGTCTCGCCGCGCTGACCGAACGGACCGAAGCCGCCCTGGCCACCGGGGAGAGCCCCGACCCGCTGCTACGGGCCTACGCCCACGCGGTGCGCGGCCGGGGGCTGCCGGTCGACCGGGTCACCCGCTTCCTGGAGGGCGCCGCCACGGCCGAGGCGACCTTCGACGGCTTCGCGACCGAGCGGGACTTCCAGAACTACCTCGACGCCTACGCCTGGCCCGGGGTGATGGTCTTCACCGGCCTCCAGTACCAGGGCGGCCCGGACGAGGAACAGGCCATGGGCTGGCGGAGGTTCGTGGACGCCGCCCAGCGGGTCGACTTCCTCGCGGACCTCGCCGGGGACCTCGCCGACGGGCGGTTGTGCGTCCCCCGGGACCGGCTCGCCGAACACGGTGTGACCCGCGCCGACCTGGAGGCGGCCCGTGACACCCCGGCCGTCCGCGGCCTCCTCGCCGCGGAATGCCTGCGTGCCCGTACCGCCCTCCGCGCCGCCGAGGGGATCGTCGACCTGGCCGAACCGGGGCTGAGGCCCGTGGTCACGACCATGACGGAGTTGATGGGCCACCAGCTGACGGCCGTGGAGCGGGCCGGTACGCGTGCCCTGCGCAAGGACGTCGGCTACGGTCTGGTGGCCCCGCTGCGCACCCTGGGGCGCGCGCTGCTGCGGCGTCGTGCCGCGGGGCCCGTCAGTACGCGCCGTTGACGTTGTCGATCGAGCCGTAACGGGCGGCCGCGTAGTTGCAGGCGGCGGTGATGTTGGCGACCGGGTCGTACGAGTCCTGCGGGGTGCCGGGCACGTGGTAGGCGCGGAAGGTCGGATCGATGACCTGCAGGAGTCCCTTGGAGGGAATGCCGGCCGCGGCGTTGGAGTCCCAGTTGTTGATCGCCCGCGGATTGCCCGAGGACTCCCGCATCACATTGCGGTGGATTCCGTTGTAGCTGCCGGGAATTCCGTGCTTGGCCATGACGGCCAGGGACTCGCGGATCCAGCCGTCGAGGTTGTCCGGGTACGACTCGGCGGCGGCGGCCTTCACGGTGTTCGTGGCGGTGGTCTGCGCGGCGCCCTTCGCGGCGGCGAGCCGCAGCGTGAGCCCGGGGCGGATGGCCGAGGGATTGCTGCCGACGGCCGCGCGGTTCGCCGCGTACAGCTGCTCCCAGCCGCCGCTGAGGGAATGCTGCGCCGCGATCTTGGAAAGGGTGTCGCCGGCGACGACGGAATACGTCGAGGGCGCGGCCACGGAACGTACGGCGGGCGCCGCCACGGTCTCCACCGCGCCGGCCGTGGTGGCGCTGATCAGCGGGAGGGCGAGAGCGGCCGTGCCCGTGCCGGCGAATGCCAGGCGACGGGTGAACGGGTTCTGCTTCGGCCTGCGGTGCTTTCCCTTTGCGGGCATGGCGCTATTCCTCACGTGGGGGTACGGGAGAGCCCCGGCGGCGGCCGTATTCGGCGTCGGCCGCTGGGAGTGAGGGTGACCGTAGGCGAGTGCGCGGGGCCGCAACAAGATGCGAATTCGTGGGGTAGATCGACTTCCCGGTTCCCGCGGGTAAATGACCATGAAAGGGAGTTCGGTCCACGGCGGATTCCCTTTCGGGGAAAAGGGAATCCGCCATTCCGCAGAAATGATGTTGACCCTGTCCGCGTGACCGACATCACGGTTTCGGGAGCCCGGCGCCATTTCGGGCAATTCCGCGCCCGATGCTCCCGATTCGGGCTACCCGGCTGTTGGTGGCGAATCGCCCATACCGGGGCCTAAGGGTGCGTGGGAGGGTCCGCGTCGCCGGGTCCGGGTGCCGGGAGTTCCGCGAGGGCCGTCAGCGCGACCCCGACCGCGGCGTCCGACGCCGGCAGCAGGGGGAGCCGTACGTCGGGTGACGGGATCCGGCCCAGGGCGTGCAGCACCCCCTTGAGCACCACCGGGTTCGGCTCCGCGAAGACCGCCGCCGAGAGTCGGGCCAGCGCGTGGCCCAGGGCCCGGGCGCGCGGGACGTCACCGGCCTCCCAGGCCGCCGCGAGGTCCACGAACCGCTCCGTCGCCAGGTGGGCCGAAGCCAGGATCCCGCCCACCGCGCCGAGGGCGAGCATCGGCGACAGGTACGCGTCGTCCCCCGCCAGCGCCGCGAAGCCGGCCGGCAGTCCGCCCATCAGCTCCACCGTGTCCTGGTCGATCCCGCCGGACGCGTACTTCACCCCGACCACCCCCGGCAGGGACCCCAGGGCCGCCAGCGCCGCCGCGTCCAGCCGCTGCCCGGTGCGGTACGGGACGTGATAGACGATCAACGGTACCGGGCTCACTTCCACCAGTCGCCCGAAGTGCGCCAGCACCCCCGCGGCCGAGGGCCGCACGAACGGCGGTACCGTCACCAGGGCCGCCCCCACCTCCGGCCACCGCGCCAGCCGGACCAGCGCGGCCTCCGCCGCCCGGGTCGCGCTCGCCCCGGCGCCCACGGTCAGCAGCGCTCCGCGCTCCCGGCAGACGCGGGCGCAGACCCCGGTGACGAGGTCCCGCTCGGCCTCGTCCAGGGAAGCGCTCTCGGCGGTGGTGCCGAGGGCGACGATCCCGACCGCCCCCGCGTCGAGCGCCTCGTGCGCGAGGGCCTCCAGGGTCGCGACGGCGACGTCCCCGGCCGGGGTGAAGGGGGTGACGAGGGGGACGTGGATCCCGCCGAGCGCGGGGCCCCGCGCGATGTCGTGCGCAGTGGTCCGGTCGGGGGCGGGGGCCATGTCGTGCGTTGCGCCCCGGTTGGGGTCGAGGGCCATGTCGTGCGAGGTGCCCCGGTCGGGGTCGAGGGTCACGTCGTGCGTGGTGCCCCGGGTGGGGGCGGGGGCGATGTCCTGGAAGGTGTCCTGGTGCATGGACAGAGCCTCGCCCGCCCCGACCGTCGAATCCAGTTCGCATTCCTTACCCGAACCGTAAGCTGAGCCGATGCTCGACGTACGCCGCCTGCGCCTCCTGCGCGAACTCGCCCGGCGCGGCACCATCGCCGCCGTGGCCGAGGCCCTGGCCTTCAGCCCATCGGCCGTATCCCAACAACTCGGGGTCCTGGAACGCGAGGCGGGACTGCCGCTGCTGGAGCGCACCGGGCGCAGGGTCCGCCTCACCCCGGCCGCGCAGAACCTGGTCCGCCATGCCGAGGTCGTCCTCGAACGGCTGGAGCAGGCCGACGCGGAACTCGCCGGGGCCCGCACCGGCCTGGCCGGAGCCCTGCGCATCGGGGCCTTCCCCACCGCCACCCGGGCCATCGTCCCGGCGGCCCTCGCCGACCTGGCCCGGCGCCACCCGGGGCTGGAACCGATGCTCAGCGAGACCGACCCGGCCGCGGTCGCCCACGCGCTGCGGGCCGGTGAGCTGGACGTTGCCCTGGTCCACTCCTACGACTTCGTTCCCGACCCGGAGGAACCGGGCCTGACCACCCGGCCCTTGTACCGGGAGGCCATGTACCTGGCGGCGCCCGCCGGCGGGCCGGACACCTGGACCGACGGAGCGTCAGGCCCGGGACCGGGACCCGGCACGGGACCCGGCGCCGCGCCCGGCCAGGACGAGGTCCTGCGGGCCCACCGTGACGCCCCGTGGATCACCGCCACGCCCGGGACCCTCTGCCACGCCATGACCGTGCGGGCCTGCCAGGCCGCCGGTTTCGGCCCGCGCGTCCGGCACTGGGTCGATGAGTTCGCCACCGTCCTCGCCCTCGTCGCCGCGGGGCTCGGGGTCGCCGTGGTGCCGCAGCTCGGGACCCCCGGAACCGACGTGCCGGGCGTCTCCCTCACCCGCCTGCGCATGGAACGACGTACCAGGATCGCCTTCCGCAGCGGGGCCGGCGCCCACCCCGCCGTGGCCGCGTTCACCGCTTCGCTGCGGTCCGCCCTACCGCCGGATCTGGCCGGTCGGGGCGCCGGAACGTGACACGGCTCCCGCACCACCCGCCGCCCGTGTACGTTCGTTGATCCAGAGGTGTGCCGGAGATCCGGAGGTCCAGAGACCCTGAGACCACACGCTCCCGGCAACAGGACCGAACTACCAGAGCGGGGTACGACGTGACGCATCGTGTACGAGGGGTCATCGCGCGCGGCAAGGGCGCACCGGTGGAGGTGACCACGATCCTCGTGCCCGACCCGGGGCCCGGGGAGGCCCTGGTCAAGATCCAGGCCTGCGGGGTCTGTCACACCGATCTGCACTACCGGGAGGGCGGGATCAACGACGAGTTCCCCTTCCTCCTCGGCCACGAGGCGGCCGGCGTCGTCGAGTCCGTCGGCCCGGACGTCACCTCGGTGGCCCCCGGCGACTTCGTCGTCCTCAACTGGCGTGCGGTGTGCGGCAACTGTCGGGCGTGTCGCCGCGGCCGCCCCTGGTACTGCTTCGCCACGCACAACGCCGGCCAAGCCATGACGCTGGAGGACGGCACCCCGCTGTCCCCGGCGCTGGGCATCGGAGCCTTCGCCGAGAAGACCCTCGTCGCCGCCGGGCAGTGCACCAAGGTGGACCCGGCCGCCTCGCCCGCCGCCGCCGGCCTCCTGGGCTGCGGGGTGATGGCCGGCCTGGGCGCCGCCCTGAACACGGGCAACGTGGGCCGCGGGGACTCGGTCGCCGTCATCGGTTGCGGGGGAGTGGGCAACGCGGCGGTCGCGGGCGCCCGGCTCGCGGGTGCCTCCCGGATCATCGCCGTCGACCTCGACGACCGGAAGCTGGAGTGGGCCCGCGGCCTGGGAGCCACCCACACGGTCAACGGCGGTACGGAGGACGTCGTCAAGGCGATCCAGGAGCTGACCGGCGGCAACGGCGCGGACGTCGTCATCGAGGCCGTGGGGCGCCCCGAGACGTACCGGCAGGCCTTCTACGCCCGCGACCTCGCCGGGACCGTCGTCCTGGTCGGTGTCCCGACGCCCGAGATGAAGCTCGAACTCCCCCTGTTGGACGTCTTCGGTCGCGGCGGCGCCCTCAAGTCCTCCTGGTACGGGGACTGCCTGCCCGAGCGTGACTTCCCGCTCCTGATCGACCTGTACCTCCAGGGCCGGCTCGACCTCGACGCGTTCGTCTCCGAGACCATCCCGCTCGACGGCGTCGAGGAGGCCTTCGGGCGGATGGAACGGGGCGAGGTCCTCCGCTCGGTGGTCCAGTTCTGACCCGGTGACGCGGTGACGCCGTGACGCCGTGACGCCGTGACGCCGTGACGCGGTGACGGGGCGGCGGTGTGACCGCCGGGCGCCGCGGCGCCCGCACCGCCACCCCACCGGCCCACGCGGCCCCTGCCGATCGGCAGGGGCCCGGGGCCACGACCTACACTCGGCCCGACCGCCGAACTCCCCGTCCCGCACCCCGCCGCGAACCGGCCGGGGCGCGGGCGCGCGGAATCCGTACCCACACCCCAGGGGCCGTCCGTGACCGTCGCCCGCAGCTACCGCCAGCCCGGTGTCGTCCTCACCGACCACCACTTCACCGTCCCCCTCGACCACGCCCGCCCCGACGGCGAGCGGATCGAGCTGTACGGCCGCGAGGTCGTGGCCACCGGCCGGGACCCCGAAGGATTGCCCTGGTTGCTGTACCTGGAGGGCGGCCCGGGCTTCGGGGCGCGGCGGTTCGTCGGCCGGCAGGCCTGGCTGGAGCGGGCGCTCACCGGCTACCGGGTCCTGCTCCTCGACCAGCGCGGAACGGGCCACTCCACACCCCTGACCCGGCAGACGCTGCCCCTGCGGGGGAACCCCGCCCAGCAGGCCGAGTACCTGGCGCACTTCCGGTCCGACTCGATCGTCCGCGACGCCGAGGCCGTCCGTCCGGCCCTGACGGGAGGCGCGCCCTGGACCGTCCTCGGCCAGAGCTTCGGCGGGTTCTGCGCCACCCACTACCTCTGCACCGCCCCCGAGGGCCTCACCGCCGCCCTCATCACCGGCGGTCTGCCCTCCCTCGACGCGACCGCCGACCAGGTGTACGAGGCCGCGTACCCGCGCGTCGAGCGCAAGAACGCGGCCCACTACGCCCGCTACCCCATGGACGTGGAGCGCGCCCGCCGCGTCGCCGCCCACCTCGCCGAGCGGCCCGCCCTGCTCCCCGGGGGCTACCGGCTGACCGTCGAGGCCTTCCAGTCCCTCGGGATGCTCCTGGGCTCCGGCGACGGCGGCCACCAACTGCACTACCTCCTGGAGGACGCCTTCGTCCCCGGCGCCGGCGGGCCCGCCCTCTCCGACGCCTTCCTGGAGAACGCCCACGCGCAGCTCTCCTTCGCCGGGCACCCCCTCTACGCGCTGCTCCACGAGTCGATCTACGCGCAGGACCCGGCCGTACCCACCGGCTGGGCGGCCGAACGGGTCCGTGCGGGCCTGCCCCGGTTCGACGCGGCCAAGACCCTCGCGGGCGACGAGCCGCTCCTGTTCACGGGGGAGACCATCCACCCCTGGCACTTCACCTCGGACCCGGCCCTCGCCCCGCTGCGCGAGACCGCCGAACTGCTGGCCGCCCGCACCGGCTGGCAGCCCCTGTACGACGCCGACCGCCTCGCCGCCAACGAGGTGCCGGTCGCGGCCGCCGTCTACCACGACGACATGTACGTCGACACCGGCCACTCCCTGCGCACCGCCCGCGCCATCAGGGGCCTGAAGACCTGGGTGACGGACGAGTTCGAACACGATGGCGTCCGTGCCGGAGGCCCCCGCGTCCTGGACCGGCTGCTCACCCTGCTCGACGACTGAGGGCCGACACCCGGGCGGTGACCTCCGGGATCGGGTCGACCTCCGGATCGGGCCGCCCTCCGGATCAGGCCGATTCGCGCGGATCCTGCCCGTCCGGTTCCACGAAGGGGCGGGTCAGGTGGGCGGTGGCAAGCAGTGCGCCGCGCTTCGCCGCCCGGCCGAGCAGGGCCTCCCGGACGGCCCGGGCCGTGGCCCGGTCGCGTTCGTGCGAGTACGGGACCGACGGGTCCGCGAGCTGCACCGCGTGGACCAGTACGTCACCGGTGACCAGGACGTCCCGCGCCCCGTCGCCCTGCTCGACCAAAACCGACTGGTGCCCGGGGGTGTGCCCGGGCGTCGGCAGCAGCGTCAGACCGGGCGCGAGGCGGTGCTCGCCGTCGACCTCGTGCAGTCGGCCGGCGGCCCGCAAGGGCGTGACCGCCCAGTCCCGCACCGGGTCGGCCGGATCCAGGGACTCCACCTCCACGCGCTGCACGACGTACCGCGCCTCGGGGAAGAACGGCTCCCCGTCCGGCCCCAGCGTCCACCCCGCGTGGTCCTCGTGCAGATGGGTCAGGACCACCGTCTCCACGTCGCCCGGCGCGATGCCCGCCTCGGCCAGCGCCGCGGGCAGCCGGCCGGGCACCGGAGCCCAGCCCGCGGCGGGGCCGTTCGCCGGACCCACCCCCGCGTCCACCAGGAGCCACCGGCCGCCCGGCCGGGCCACGGCGAAGCACCGGAAGTCCAGCCGCCAGGCACCGCTCGGCCCGACGGAACCGGGATCCAACGCGGCGGCCCTCGCCCAGGCCGCGTCCCCCGCGCCGGGGAACGCGGTGCGGGCGGACTCGAAGAACATTCCGGTGGCGTCGCGCAGGGCCACCACCTGCCCGTGGGCATCCATTCGCCTATTCTGCGGGGCATGAGCGAACGAGCCGATCAGCAGGCCCCCTTGCAGCCCATGCCCACCGATTGGCGGCGCGCCCTCGCGGTGGTCGCGCACCCCGACGACCTGGAGTACGGCTGCGCGGCGGCCATCGCGGACTGGACGGACGGCGGCCGCGAGGTCGTCTACGTGCTGGCCACGCGGGGCGAGGCGGGCATCGACACGATCGCCCCGGCCGAATGCGCCCCGCTGCGGGAGGCCGAGCAGCGTGCGAGCGCGGCCGTCGTCGGGGTGTCCACGGTCGAGTTCCTCGACCACCACGACGGGGTCGTCGAATACGGCCTGGACCTGCGCAGGGACATCGCGGCGGCCATCCGACGCCACCGCCCCGAGCTGGTGATCACCCTCAACCACCGGGACACCTGGGGTGGAGCGGGTGGTGGCGGTTTCTGGAACACGCCTGATCACCGGGCCGTCGGCCGGGCCACCCTGGACGCCGCCGCCGACGCGGGCAACCGGTGGATCTTCCCGGAGTTGATCTCCGAGCAGGGCCTGGAGCCCTGGAACGGGGTCCGCTGGGTGGCCGTCTCCGGATCCGTCACGCCGACGCACGCCTCCGACGCCGGTCCGGGCCTGGAGCGCGCCATCAAGTCCCTGCTGGAACACAAGGCGTACATCGAGGTGCTGACGGACCAGGACCCCGAGGAGTACGTCCGCTCGTTCCTGACGGGCAACGTCCAGCAGGCCGCGGGCCGCTTCGACGGCCGGCCGGCGGTGCCGTTCGAGGTCTTCCCCCGCTGATCCGAGCACCCTAGTCTGACGGGGCGTCAGGTATTGGGGCGGTGCTTCGACGGGGACGGGGGCGGGACACGGTGATCGACACCATCACCACGGAGATCGGCGAGGGTGCGGAACGCATCCGGCTCGACGTCGAGGATTCGGTGGCGGTCCTCACGCTGTGCCGCCCGGACAAGCTGAACGGCTGGAGCTGGGAGTCCACCCGCCAGCTGGGCCTCCTCGCGGACCGGATCCGGTTCGACCCGTCGGTGCGCGCCGTCCTGCTCCGGGCCGAGGGACGGGCCTTCTGCGCGGGCATCGACGTGACCGCCCCCGGCGGAGCCGTCACGGGCGGGTCCGCCGCGGAACGGACCCGCAACTACTACGAGGGCATCCGTTGGGTCCACGAACGCTTCGCGGTCCTCGCCCGGCTCCCGCAGCCCGTGGTCGCCGCCGTCCAGGGCTACTGCCTGGGTTTCGGATTCGAACTGGCGCTCATGGCGGACGTCCGGGTGGCCTCCGAGGATGCCGTCTTCGCCCTCCCCGAAGCCCGCCTGGGCGTGGCCGTGGACGCCGGAGGGGACCTGCGCATCGCCCGCGAGGCGGGCGCGGGCTGGGCCAAGTACCTGGCACTGACCGGTCGCCGGATCGACGCCGCCACCGCGGAGCGCCTCAACCTGGTCCAACTGGTCGTCCCCGAGGCCGAACTGGACGCCACCTCACGCGCGTTGGCGGCCGAGATCGCCGCCAACGCGCCGCTCGCGGTGCAGGGCATCAAGAGGGCCGTCGACTCCTTCGCGGACGCCGCCCTGCCCGCGGCCCTCGATCGAGTCGCGATGACCGCGGCCCTCACCCTCACCTCCGACGACTGCCGCGAGGGCTACGGAGCCGGCGCCGCCCGCCGTCCCCCGGAGTTCAGGGGAGCGTGAGGACGGGCCGGGTGGAGAACTCCTCGCCCGGATCCTCGCCGTCGGGTCCGTACGAGAACTCGGCCATCCCCGGGTTCCGGCAGGCCGTGGCGAGCGGCAACCATTCCAGCAGGCTCCCGTACCCGCCGCAGGCGGCGGCCCCGCCGTCACCGCCGTGGAAGGCCCCGCGGTCGGAACTCAACTCGCCGCCGTAGCTGTCGTAGGCGATGTGCAGGCCGAACGCGTTCGGCTCGTGCCGCAGGGTGCCGTTCCCGTACGAGGGCTCGTCGAGCGGGCACTCGTCGCCCCAGCGGAACAGGGTGCCCGCGCCGGCCCCGCAGGCGTGCTCCCACTCGTCCGCGCTCGGCATCCGGAGCCCGTCCGCCGCCAACGCCGCCGGTATGTCGTCCGGAACCTCCGACACATCCTCGTCCTCCACCGCCATCAGGACGGTGTCCAGCGCCACCGTCCGTACGGGGCTCAGCTCGTGGCCGAGATGGGCCGACAGGTCGGGGCCGAAACCGAACCCGGCGCTCACGGACCCGGCGTAGTCGGCCAGTTGCGCGGCTGTCGGACGCCAGGAGTCCGGGTCGAAGCCGAGACGGACGCGGCCGCCGGGTATCAGGGCGAACGCCCGGCCGCCCCGCTCGATCCGTACCCGGTGCAGCGTGCCGCCGAGGTGCTCGACCGAGTCGACCCGGGCCACCTTGCCGTCCACGAGGGCGGCCGTCTCCTCGGCGATGCGGCGGGCGGAGGCGAGGTCGAGGGACCGCCACCGGGCAAAGGTCAGGTCTGCGAGGGTCATGCCGCCAGTCTGCGGGTGGCCACCGACACCGGCGGACCGGCGTCGGTCCCACGCACGCCGGCCCGCGCACCTCCCCCGGGCCCGCCCCGGGGTCAGTGGCCGAAGGGCGGACGGCCCAGTTGGTCGCGCAGCGGGACGACCTCGGGGCTGACCAGGCTCCGGCGCTGCCAGTTGGCGCCGTCCACGACGAGGGTGTGGCCGGTGACGAAGCGGGCATAGGGGGAGGCCAGGAAGGTGGCGGCCCAGCCCAGTTCACGGGGAACGCCCACGCGCAGGGCGGGCTGCCGGGCGTCCTTGGCGCCGGGGGCGGCCCGCTCCAGGCCGCCGCGGATGTCCTCGGACATGTCCTCGTGCGGGAACAGCCCGGGGACGAGCCCGTTGACCTGGACGCCGTACGGGCCCCACTCGACGGCGAGGGTCTCCACCAGGTTCTTCACGCCGGCCTTCGCCGCGGCGCTGTGGGCGAAACCCGGCCCGCCCGTCCAGGCGTACGAGGCGCCGATGTTGACGATCGACCCCGGGGTGCCCGCCGCCAGGTGTCGGCGGCCGAACTCCCGGGTCATGAACCAGGTGCCCGTCAGGGTGGTGTCGACGACGGCCCGCCACGCGTTGGGGGACAGGTCCTCCGCCGGACAGGGGAAGTTGGCGGCGGCATTGTTGACCAGCACGTCGGGGAGCGCGAGCGCCGCCTCGGCGGCGTCGAAGACGTCCGCGACCCGTTCCGGGTCACGGACGTCGCAGACGGCGGCCGTCACCCGGCCCGCCCCGGGAACGGCGGCCAATTCCGCGCGGGCCGCCTCCAACTGCCGGGCGCGACGGCTCGCGATGACCAGATCGGCGCCGAGCCGGGCGAACTCGGCGGCGATGGCCTTGCCCAGCCCCGACCCGCCGCCCGTCACGAGGACGACCTGCCCCGCGTAGGTGCCGGGGGGCAGTGCGGCGGATCCGGGCGGGGGAGGCGCGGGCAGGCCGCGCGGGTGGTTGTCCATGCGCCCATCGATAGCGTGCGGGGGCTCGGATCACCATGCCCGTGACGGGGCGGGCCGGCTCCGGGACCCGTCGGGTCCCACCCGTCCGTCCCGTCCCGCCCCGTCACGGCCCGGACTCAGCCCTTGGCGTACGCCTGCTTGCTCGCACAGGTCCAGACGACCGCGTGGTTCTCGCGCGTCTCCCGGTCGACGATCGTGCCGCCCACGCGGTCGTCGTCGGTGGCGGCGAAGGCCCGGCTGAGGGTGTTCTGGGTGGAGCCCGCGGGATGCGGCAGTGCCAGCGGGGCACCCTTGCCCGTCCAGTAGACGGCCTGGAAGTAGCTCTGGTAGCTCTCCTCGAAGACGGTGGCGGTGCCGACGGCCACGTTGGTGGTCGGGCTGCTGCCGTTGAACTCCAGGTCGTTGCTGTACGCGGCGAGCCGTCCCGGGTCGGTCGGCAGGGTGTCGTACGGCTTCTTCCAGACGGCCGGCGTCCGCCGCGGGTCGTTGCGGTAGTGGTACTTCTCCAGGCCGACCACCCGGCCGCGGTCGTCGATGTCCCGGCCGATGGTGGCGAACGAGGCGTGGTACCCGTTCCACACCTGGAGGCTGTAGGGCGGGTAGCCGCCCCCGGCGGGCCAGACCACCGGGAAGGTCTTGGTGACCATGATGTCGTTCTCGTGGTCGAAGTAGGAGCCGCTGACGGTTCCGACGATGTCGCCGCGCTTGTTGATCCCGTTCAGCGAGGTGATCGTGCTTCCGGCGATCGCGTCGGCGGGCACCGGCAGTTCGCGCACGACCTTGCCGTTCACCCATTCCTTCGCGACGTCGCCGTCCACGAAGACGACCCGGCCCGACTCGTTGATGTCGACTCCCACGTCCCCGACGCGCGGCGCGGTCAGCGCCTGGGAGGTCGCCGAGCCCTGCTGGTGCGCGAAGGCGACGACGGCCTGGTCCGAGTTGCGGGTTGCGGTCCCCACCATCAGGCCCTTGGCGCTGACGGCCTTGACGGTGCCGGACTCGAAGCCCGCGGGAAGCGGGACGGCGTGCGGCGTGTGTTCCGGGCCGGTCCAGTAGGCGGGACCGCTCCCACTGGCACCGACGACGAGGCCTCCCGGGCCGAAGCCCTCCACGACGCCCCCCGCGGCCCCCGCGACGGTGGGCAGCAGTTCGATGCCCGGCGTGCACGAGGCCCCGGCGGCAGCGGCGGGTCCCGCCGCGGTGATGAGTCCGGCGAGGACGACGGCGGTTCCCGCGACGTGGGCGGCGCGTCTCCTGGTGACGTTCTGCAAGGTCAAGTCCCCCTGATGGCATGGGCGGCGGGGCGCGACCGGGGCGATCCGGCCCGGTCGCGGTCGTCATCCGCCGCACGGTGTCGAGTGGTTGCGATGATCAGACTGTCAACCCTGCGGAATGGTTGCCTGTTGGGAGGCGCACGTCCACACGAGCAACCGGCTCGCGGTCGGCGACGATTCGCCGCCGGCCACGCGGTTGTCGCCCGATACGGCGGTCGCCTCGCCGTGCGCCCCGGCCGTCGGCGTCGGGAGCGTCCTCACCGGTCCGTCGCCGGTCCGGTAGGTGGCCTGGGTGGGCTTGGGGTATCCGAAGTCCTCCCAGGAGTACGCCATGCCCACCACCACCCGGCCGGTCGGGCTGATCGCGTTCGCGATCAGCTCGCTCTGTCCGGGCAGATCGGGCGACGCCGTCGAGGCGGCCGTGTAGGGCGCCGACCACAGGTGGCCGACGTCGCGCCGAACGTCGCGCCAGCCCTCCGACTCGTGGCCCACCACCGTGCCCGCGTTGTCGATGCCCGTCGGTTCGGTGGTGCGCGAGTAGTCACCCTCGCTCGCGGGCGTCAGCCCCTGGGCCGGTCCGCCACCGGCGGGCCACACCACGGGGTAGGAGCGGTAGACGAAACCGTCCTGGGTCTCGTGGTGCAGGAGCGCGGAGCCCAGGATGTCCCCGCGCTTGTTGACGCCGTTGACCTCGGTGATCCGGGTCCGGGGATCGCTGCCCGGCGGCAGTTCCAGGGTGCGGGCGGGCTGTCCGTCCACCCACTCCTTGGCGACCGTGCCGTCGAGGCCGGCCACGCGGCCCGTGTCGCTGACGAAGGCCTTCCCCTCGTAGGGGGACGGGGCCGGGGCGCTCAGCAGTCGTACGGACGCCGCGCCCTTCCGGTAGGTGAACAGCACGCGGTTGTCGGTGCCCGCCTGCTTCAGGGTTCCGGCCATCAGCCCCTTGGAGTTCACGGACCGGACCTCGCCCGAGGCGTACCCGGCCGGCAGCGGTACCGCGTGGACGCGGGCGCCCTGCCAGTACGCGGGCCGCTGTCGCGACGTGCCGACCGCCAGGTCCCCCCTGCCCAGCGCGTTCACCCGATCGACGAACGTACCGCCCGGGGCCCCGGCGGGCAGGGCCTCCAGGCGCAGCACGTCCGGCTTGCAGAGCGGTGGTGCGGCGGCGGCCGGACCGGCCGCCGTGATCAGTCCCACCAGAGCGACCGCGGCCCCCGCCGCTGCCGTCATGCGCTTCATTCGATTCCCCCCAGGTCGGGTGACGTACCCCGCCATGTCATGACGCGTACGGGTCACATGCTGCCCCCTGAGACGTTCGGTGGTGGCCGAAAGGATGCCCGCCGCTCCGGGGTCGTCCGGATTTCGCCGTGGACGGGCCGGTTCCCAAGAGTGCAAGCGACCGCTTAGTATGCCGCCGAGCATGGTTCCTCGACGGCGGCTGGAGGCCCCGGATGCAGGCATGGCGCGTACACACCCACGGAGAACCCCGCGAGGCCATGCGCCTCGAAGAGGTTCCCGAACCCGTGCCCGGGGAGGGCGAGGTGAGGCTCAAGGTCCTCGCCGCCAACATCAACTTCCCCGACGCGCTGCTGGTTCGCGGGCAGTACCAGATCCGGCCGCCGCTGCCCTTCACCCCCGGCGTGGAGATCTGCGGCGAGACCGAGGACGGCCGCCGCGTCATCGCCAACCCGAGCCTGCCCCACGGTGGTTTCGCCGAGTACGTCACCGCCCCCGCGCGGGCCCTGCTGCCGGCCCCCGACACCCTCGACGACGCCGAGGCGGCGGCCCTGCACGTCGGCTACCAGACCGGCTGGTTCGGCCTCCACCGCCGCGCCCGCCTCCGCAGCGGCGAGACGCTCCTCGTGCACGCCGCGGCCGGCGGCGTCGGCAGCGCCGCCGTCCAACTCGGCAAGGCCGCCGGGGCCACCGTCATCGGGGTCGTCGGCGGCAAGGCCAAGGCGCTCATCGCCGAGGAACTCGGCTGCGACCTCGTCATCGACCGCACGGGCGAGGACGCCGCCGGGATCGCCGCCCGGGTCAAGGAGTTCACCGGCGGACACGGCGCCGACGTCGTCTACGACCCCGTCGGCGGCGACGCCTACACCGCCTCCGCCAAGTGCGTGGCCTTCGAGGGCCGCATCGTGATCGTCGGCTTCGCCGGCGGCACCGTCCCCACCCCCGCGCTCAACCACGCCCTGGTCAAGAACTACGCCGTCCTCGGCCTGCACTGGGGTCTGTACGCGACGAAGGACCCCGCGGCCGTCCTCGCCTGCCACGGCGAACTCACCCGTCTCGCCGCCGAGGGCGCCATCAAACCCCTGATCAGCGAACGCGTCCCGCTCGCCGCGGCCGCCGACGCCGTACAGCGCCTCGCCGACGGCACCACGACCGGCCGGCTGGTCGTCGTACCGGCCCTCCACGGAGGCACCCGATGACCGTCACCGCGGCGGACCTCGCCGCCCGCACCCGCGACCTGCTCGCCGCCCACCCGCCGGCCGGCACCACCCCGACCGACTTCCTGCGCGCCCGCTTCGACGCGGGCCTCGCCTGGGTGCACTACCCCGAGGGCCTCGGTGGCCTCGGCGCGCCCCGTTCCCTCCAGCCCGTCGTGGACGCCGCTCTGGAAGCGGCCGGAGCCCCCGACAACGACCCTCGACGCATCGGCATCGGCCTCGGCATGGCCGCGCCCACGATCCTCGCCTACGGCACCGACGAGCAGAAGGCCCGCTTCCTGCGGCCCCTGTGGACCGGAGACGAAGTCTGGTGCCAGCTGTTCAGCGAGCCCGGCGCGGGCTCCGACCTCGCCGCGCTCGGCACCCGCGCCGTCCTCGACGAGGAACACGACGAGTGGGTCGTCGACGGGCAGAAGGTGTGGACCTCCAGCGCCCACACCGCCCGCTGGGCCATCCTGATCGCCCGCACCGACCCCACCCTGCCCAAGCACCGTGGCATCACCTACTTCCTGTGCGACATGCACGCCCCCGGCGTCGAGGTCCGGCCGCTGCGCCAGATCACCGGGGAGGCCGAGTTCAACGAGGTCTTCCTCACCGGCGTCCGCATCCCCGACGCCCACCGCCTCGGGGCCGTCGGCGAGGGCTGGGCGGTCGCCCGCACCACCCTCATGAACGAACGCGTCTCCATCGGCGGCATGCGCTTCCCCCGCGAAGGCGGCATGATCGCCCCCGTCGCCGCGGCCTGGCGCGAACGGCCCGCCCTGCGCACCCACGCCCTGCACCAGCGGCTCCTCGACCTGTGGGTCGAGGCGGAGGTCGCCCGTCTCACCGGCGAACGGCTGCGCCAACAGCTCTCCGCCGGACAGCCCGGTCCCGAGGGCAGCGGCATGAAACTCACCTTCGCCCGCCTCAACCAGGAGATCAGCGGCCTGGAGGTGGAACTCCTCGGCGAGGAAGGCCTCCTGTACGAGGACTGGACCATGCGCCGCCCCGAAACCGTCGACTTCACCGGCCGCGACGCCGGATACCGCTACCTCCGTGCCAAGGGCAACAGCATCGAGGGCGGCACAAGCGAAATCCTCCTCAACATCGTCGCCGAACGCGTCCTCGGCCTGCCCCCCGAGCCGCGCGACGACAAGGACCTCGCCTGGAAGGACCTCTCCCGATGACGGCCGAGCGCGCCCCCTTCGACCTGCTGTACTCCGAGACCGAGGAGGAACTCCGCTCCGCCGTACGGGCCCTGCTCGCCGACCGGTGCGACGCGGCGGCCGTCCTCGCGCGCGCCGAGACCGGCCGGCCCCACGACCCGCAGCTGTGGCGCACCCTCGCCGCCGGGATCGGCGCCGCCGGACTCCTCGTCCCCGAGAAGCTCGGCGGCCAGGGCGCGAGCCACCGGGAAGCCGCCGTGGTCCTGGAGGAACTCGGACGCTCCGTCGCCCCCCTCCCGTACCTCACGAGCTCCGTCCTCGCCACGGAGATCCTCCTCGGCTGCGACACCTCGACCCCCGAAGTCGCCGCGCTGCTCGGGGAACTCGCCTCCGGACGGCAGATTTGCGTACCGGCCCTGCCGCTGACCCTCGCCCCGGGAGCCCCGCTGCCGGAGCCCATGCGGGACGCCGGGGGAGGGGTGCTGACCGGCAGGGTCACCTCCGTCGCGGACGCCGGGGCCGCCGATGTCCTGCTGGTCATCGCCGACACCGGACTCCACGCCGTCCCCGCCGCCTCCGCCGGCCTCACGGCACCGGTCCCGCTGGACCTGACCCGCCCCCTCGCCGGCGTCACCCTCGACGCCTCGCCCGGCACCCGCCTCGCGGACCCCGCCACCGCCCGCGCGGCCGTCGCCGGGGCCCTGCTCAGCGGGGCCGGCCTGCTCGCGTCCGAACAGCTCGGACTCGCCGAGTGGTGCCTGACCGAGACCGTGGGATACGTGCGCGGCCGCCACCAGTTCAACCGGCCCGTCGGCTCCTTCCAGGCCCTCAAGCACCGCCTCGCCCGGCTGTGGCTCGACGTGGCCTCCGCCCGCGCCGCGGCCAGGGCCGCCGCCGACGCCCTCGCCACCGGAGCCCCGGACGCACCCCTCACGGTCGCGGTGGCGCAGGCCTACTGTTCGGGCGTCGCGGTCCGGGCGGCCGAGGAATGCGTCCAACTCCACGGCGGCATCGGCATGACCTGGGAGCACCCGGCCCACCTCTACCTCAAGCGGGCCAAGGCGGATTCGCTGACGCTGGGCACGGCCGGCCACCACCGGGGCCTCGTCGCGGACTTCGCGGAGCTGCCGGCGCCGTAGGCCCCGCGGCGGGGTCGTCCCCCCGGGTGGGGCGGACGACCCCACCGCGGCGAGGTGGTCCGCGACCGCGACGTGCTGTGCGGCGAGCCCCCTCCGCTGCCCCCTCCGCTGCCGCCGCCGCTGCGCGAGGAGGTCCACGCGACAGATCGGAAGAGCA
>NZ_JANFAK020000072.1 GCF_024721315.2 Streptomyces sp. Isolate_45 | reverse complement strand
GGCCCCGGACGCTCGGGTGGTGCCCCGTCAGATGCGGTGGGGGCCGCCGTAGTAGCCGCCCACCTGGCGGTGGTAGTCCTCGTTGCCGAGGTGCTTGTCCTTGTCGAACTCGGGAGCGTCCTTGATCTGCTCCTTGGTCCGGTCGACGTAGATCTTCTGCTCGTCCGGGTCGACACGGCTGACCGTGCCGGCGGGAAGGAGCACTTCCTTGCCGAAGATCCACGGGCCGGTGTCGACGACGAGGTACGCCGACCCGACGTCGTCGGAGTGCTTGTCGACCTTGCCGATGGAGCCGTCCGTGGCCTCGACCTTGTAACCGGTCAGGTCCGTACCGGCCAGGTGGCCGGACGTGTCGCGGTAACCCCATACGTTTTCAGTCATACGAACAACCCCTTCATTGATTTCGGTGGCTGCTTTCCCGGCCCCTTTTGGAGGCCCGGGGTGCAGTACCGTCAGGAATTCGCCTGCCCCGGAAATGTCGTCCGACACTCTCAGGACGGATCGTTCCGAATGTGCGGCGGGGACGGTCGCCGATCTTTGGAGGCAACCGTTCCCGAATGCGTCACGGCAACCGCCCCTCCTGGGCGCGGCTACCCGAAAACCTCGGCCGTACTACCGAGCCGTACTACCGGGCCGTGCTACCAGCGGTACCAGCGGCCACTGCCGCCCTTCGGGCGGGCGACGAACCCGACCAGCCACAGCACCAGTACGGCGATGGCGACCCACCAGAGGATCTTCACCGCGAAACCGGCACCGAAAAGGATCAGGGCGAGCAGAAGAACAAGAAGCAGGGGAACCATAGTTATTACCTCCGAGGCTCCTTCTGTCCGCCGGCCGCCCGAGCATGCGCGGGAAATTTACTTGTTTCTTATCGGTGCAGGCGGGAAGCCGAGAGGCGCGCCCGCACGCGGCTACGCGTAGGGCGAGTCCGAGTCCGAGTCGTCCTGGGCGGTGGACAACCGGGGCTCGATGTCGCCGGCCCAGGAACGGGCCCAGGCGCGGAGCGTGGTAATGGCGTCGTCGTCGAGGCCGTAGGCGGCGAATTCCTCGTCGTCGTACCAGTCGGCGCCGTTGAGGCGGGCGTGGAGGTCCTCGAGGCGGAACTCGTCTCGGCCGTGCCGGGCGCCGAGGCGTTCCAGGCCCGCGAAGGAGTGGTGGCGGCGTGCGGCGTGGACGTCGATGAGGTCGCGTGCGGCTCCGCGGTCGGCCAGGGCTCGGACCTTGGTGCCGATCACGTCGTCGAGGGCGAGGACCGGCCCGTACTCGGTGTCCTGCGGGGCGAACCAGAGGTTCTCCTTGAGGACGTCGACCTCGCAGCGCCCACCGCCACCGCCCCGGAGGTCGGTGACCATCAGGCGGGCGGACAGCGGGTCCACGCCGATGACGTCGACGCCCCAGCCGCGCTTGGTGAGCTCGTGGACCAGGTCGGCGGCGATGTCGTCCATCGGGGCCGGGTTCTCGGTGGCGACGTCGAGGTCCTGGCTGAGACGGTCGACGAGGCCGTGGGCCTGGACGGCGTAGCCGCCGGTGATCACGAGGGGGTAGGGGCTGCCGATTGCGATCACGTCGGCGAGCAGCCGGCGGTGGAGTGCGGTGAGGTTCACGCGGCCGGATTCACGCGGCCGGGGACGACGTCCGGGTGGTGAGGCGCGGGAAGGCGTCCTCCCACACCTGTCGGACGTGGCGGCTGATGAGGGTGCGCAGGACGGGCCACTGCGTGAGCAGCAGGTGCTGGTCGAGGAGGTCCCTCAGGTCGTCGCGCAGGCCTTCGGCGAGGACGGTGCGGTAGAGGCTCATGCGCTGGCGCGGCCGGTCCAGGTCGTACGTGCGCAGCCCCGACCAGGCGATGTGCGGGGGCAGCGTGACGAGGCCGGAGGTGGGGCCGGTCAGCTCGCCGAGGGAGGCGGGCAGCCGGTCGGCGTACCGGGTGCGCAGGACCTCGCCGGCCTTGGCCGGGGGGACGGGAGAGGACAGCTGCTGCGCCATGGGGCCAGTATCGCGCGTCCCACCCGTCCCCGGCACCGCGGACGTGACGTCCCGCCCCGGGACGGCGGGCCGCCGGGGCCCCTCCCGGGGTTGCCCCCGGGAGGGGTGGGTGGGGTGGGTGGGGCCCGTACGCGCCCGGGTGGCCGGCTGCCCCGGCGTCCCGACGGGCACGGGGAGCTGGCGCGCCCGTCCTGGTCGACGCTCCCGTACCGGCCTTCCGGCCCGCCGCCCGCGGTGGGCCGGAAAGGGGGTTCGGCAAGGGTGATCAGGCGAGCTTGATCAGGCGAGCTTGATCAGGCGTTGACGCAGGTGTTGCCGAAGGCCGGGTTCAGCAGGCCGATGACGCTGACCGAGTTGCCGCAGGCGTTGATCGGGATGTGGATGGGGACCTGGATCAGGTTCCCGGACAGCACTCCGGGCGAGCCGATGGCGGCACCCTGCGCGCCGGCGTCCGCGGAGGCCATGGAGGCTCCGCCGAACACGACGGCTCCGGCGGCGAGGACGAGACCGGCGCTCTTCAGAACACGCGACATGAGGGTTCTCCTTCACGAACGTGGGACCGGCCCGCCCCCGGGGGAGCGCGCCGCACCGGCCCGCCCGGGCCGGCAGCTGCGATTCGTCGTCCGCACGGGTCCGGCTTGGTGGTCGCCGGGTTCTTCCCCCGCACGGGTGACGCCCGCGTCCCGCTTCGCCGGCCGGGATCCCGAAAGATCACCAAAGGATCGAGGGTGCTTCAATGCTCGTGTCGCGACCACCACTTGCGGCTTTCCCGGCGACGAGAGAGACGTTCCTTTGGGCCGGATATTGGACGTGTACGAGACCGTGGTCAATCCGAGTTATCGGTTGTTGGGTCTGGTGGATACGGCTGTGGATCCGTGCGCACCGGACGCGAGCGATTCGAATTGGCTGCTGCCCGCCCCCGGCATGGTCTATCTACAGGTACCGTCCCAGGTCGTCCGGATGGCCCTGCGGCTGGAGAGCTGGTCCACCCGCCCTCCGGAACCGGGTGGGGATTGGTTCGGCCGGGAAGAGGTGGAGGTGGAACTTCCAGGGTGTGACCTCGGCCTGGCCACCATCGACTGCGGGCGGACGGACATCCCCCTGATCCTGCCCTCGCCCGGCTCGTACGGAATGCGATGGCAGTGGATGTTCAACAGCGAGGAAGGCCCCTTCGTGTCTCCGCTGTCATGGCAGACGCTGGAGATTCCGCCGGTGCGGGAAGTGGAATTCGACGGCGCCGATCAGTACTGCCTGGTGCAGATCTGGCGGACGGCCACCGCTCCCCGAGCCGGGTGACGAGGCTGTTCGAACCTGTCGGAACGGCTCGACCGCCCTGCCGCTCCGAAGGCGCCGGCTGCCGAGATCCGTACGGTCGAGCGATCGGGTCACCCGATCGCGAGTTCCGCCACGGCCGGGGCCGCCGTGACGCGATGCTCGCAAGGGCGGCGCATGACCGGCGTCGCCGGGGCGCGGGGCGAGCGGGGGAACGTGATGGCGCGGGACGCGGGGCCGGAAGGCCGGGCGGTGCTGCTGGTGGCCGGGCTGGCCGATCTGGCTGTGACGACGGCGGGTTCGGCGTTGGGCGCGGTGATGGGCACGGTGGGCGGACTGCTGCGCCGTTCGGACGCCGCGGAGTTGGCGGCGGAGGCCGAGCACGACCTCATGGCGCGCGGCCGCCTGGTGCTGGACCGGTACGCGGCCGTACCCCCGGCCCACTTGGAACTCCTCGCCCGGCACGTGCTGGCCCGTGGGAACCATGGCGAATGACCGGTGGGCGCCGGCCGCCTTCAAGGCCCGTGTCGACGAGGTACTGACCCGGGTCGTCGCCGAGGAGGCGGACCGGTTCGCGGCGATCGACGCGAGCCTGGCCGCGGTGGCCGAGCGGTTGGAGGCTTCCGTCGCGCACGGCAAACGGTTGCGGGCGGCGTTCTGCTACTGGGGCTGGCGGGCGGTGGGGCAGCCGGACAGCGACGCCCTGGTGCGGGCGGCGGCTTCCATGGAGCTGGTGCACGCCGCCGCGGTCGTGCACGACGACCTCATCGACGACAGCCCGCTGCGGCACGGGCGGCCCACCGCGCACGTCGCCCTGCGTCGCGCCGTGAGCGGTCGACGGGGGACCTCCGACGCCGTGGACGAGGTTGCTGCCGCCAGGTCACTGGCGATGCTGGTCGGGGACCTGCTGATGTCGCTGGCCGGGCAGCTGTTCGCCACCTGCGGCCTGCCCTCCGCGTACGTGGCCCGGGCGCGCCCGCTGTGGTCGGTGATGGCGCGGGAGCTGATCGCCGGCGAGTGCCTGGAGATCCTGCGTACCGGGACCGGTCCGGACACCGCGACGGCGCTGAAGGTGGTCCGGTACAAGACCGCCAAGTACACCGTCGAGCACCCCCTGCTCATCGGCGGGGCCCTGGCCGGTGCCGGGGCGCGGTTGCGCGAGGGCTATTCCGCGTACGGGCTTCCGCTGGGGGAGGCGTTCCAACTGCGGGACGACCTGCTCGGCCTGTTCGGGGACCCGGAGCACACCGGCAAGGCCAACGCCGACGACGTGCACGGCCACCGGCCCACGACCCTGCTGGCCGAGACCTGGCGGCTGGCCGACGACGAGGCGCGGGAACTGCTGCGGACCCTGCTGGGGCGACCCGACCTGAACGGGGAGGACCTGGACGTGGTCCGCTCGACGATGCGCCGGCTCAAGGCCCCCGACCGGATCGAGGACATGATCGCCGCGCGGGTCGAGGAAGCCCTCGCCGCCCTCCACGAGCTGGCCGTACCCGAGCGGGCCGCCGGCGCCCTGACGGCCCTGGCGCATTCGGTGTCGGTCCGGTCGTCCTGACCCACCCGGCCGGGACACGGCCCCCCTGACCCGAGCGCCTTCCCCGCCTTCTCCGCCTTCCCCCTCCTCCTCCGCTTCTCCGCCTTCAAGGAGCACCGCCATGACCCGGACCGAGGCGTCGATGGACGCCCTGCGGCAGACCGGTGACCAACTCGCCGACGCCACCGTCGCCACGCTCTTCGAACGCGGGGAGGTGGGCAAGTTCAACACCCTGATGCGCTACGTCTCCACCGCCGGGTCTCCCCTGCCGGACGGTCTGCCCGACGTCGCCAGGGAGTACCTCGAAGCCACGAGCTTCCCGCCGTCCTGGGTGGACTGGGGCGAGATGGAGAAGGCCAGGCTCTTCTTCATCGACAACAACGTGCACATCTCCACGGCCCTCTCCTTCGCCTCCATGCCCGCCTGCTACCTCGTTCCGCACGTGGCGAAGCTGCTGTCGACCACCCACGGGTTGAAGTACCCCTCGAAGCGGATGGCGGAGACGGGCCAGTTCACCGTCCTCCTGATGCAGCCCGACGCCTTCGAGGCCGGCAGCCGCTTCGTCCCGGCCGTCCAGAAGGTCCGCCTCCTGCACGCGGCCATCCGCCACCACCTCGTGCGCGAGAACCGGTGGGACACCGCGACGCTCGGGACGCCGATCTGTCAGGAGGACATGATCGGCGGGCAGATGTTCTTCTCGCTGCTCGTGCTGGACAGCCTGCACCGGCTGAACATCCACATGTCCACGGAGGGCGCGGAGGCCTACTACTACGCCTGGCGCGTGGTCGGGGCCATGCTCGGCGTCGACCAGGAGGCCGTCCCCGAGTCCCTCGACGACGCACGCCGTTTCCTCGACCTGTACATGATCCGGCACATGGGGCCGTCCGAGGAGGGCGCGCTGCTGACCCGGCAGCTCATCGACCTGTACGAGGAGATCGTGCCCGGGACGTTCTTCGACCCGGTCGTCTCGGCCCTCATCCGCCATCTCGTCGGCGACACCTGCGCCGATTGGCTCCGGGTGCCGCGCACCCCGTGGGACACCGTCGTCAAGGCCGCGCCCCATCTGCTCGGCATCCTGGAGACCATCGAGGACCGCTCCCCGCTCGGCGCCTGGGCCCTGGACCGACTCGGCCATCTCACGACGGTCCTGGAGCTTTCCTCCCTCACCCGGGGGCGCGTCATGCACTACGCCATCCCGGAACAGCTCAAGAAGGACTACGGGATCACCGGCACGGTGCCCCGATCGCACCGCTGGAGTCCCCCGGCCACCTCGGTCCCGTAACGCCCCCGGGGCCGAGGGCCGAGGGGCCGAGGCGGCCGGAGGGGTCAGGCGCGGCAGCGCAGCATGGTCAGCGGGACGTTGCCGTCGAGGTCGTCCCAGAACTCCTTGCCGTACTCGCGCACGCCGGCGGCGGAGATTTCCAGGGGCACCCAGGTGATGTCCTTGAAGCCGGCCGCCTCCAGGCTCTTCTCCCAGACCTCGCGGCTGGGCGGGTTCGCGACGAAGGAGATCGGCGGGTCGAGGAGCGCGGTGATCCGCACGCGCGGCCCGATCTCGGTTTCCTCACCGAGGGATTCGCACAGGAATCCGTACTTGGCCAGGGACGGCCCGTCGAACCGGTAGTCCGGGTTCTGCCCGAAGGCGAAGAAATCGGCCCCCTCCGCGACGCTGCGGTGGATGTTGCGACACATCCGCTCGATGGTGGCGACGTCCTCGGCGTAGTTGAACAGTTGGACCGCGACCGCGATGTCGAAGGGCTGGTCGAAGGAGCGCAGTTCGGCGACGTCTCCCACCTCGTAGTCCACTCCGAGTGGGTCGCGGTCCTCCAGGGCCCGGGCCGCGTCGATCATCGCGGAGGAGATATCCACGCCCAGGACGTGGGAGGCGCCGCGGCGCTTGAACTCCCGGCTGTAGAAGCCGGTCCCCGAGGCAAGGTCGAGGATCGACCTGCCGGTCACGTCCCCGACGAGGGCGAGGAAGCCGGGGACCTCCCCGTAGCGCGCGAGAGGGAGGGTCTTGAAGCCCTCGAACGCCTCGCCGATCTCGTCGTACAGCTGACTGCTCATGGTGCTGATCCCCCTGTTGTCCCCGGCTTCGGCCTTCTTTCGGACCGATGCCCATGACCGGAAGTCTTGCTCTCGTCACCCGGGACGTCGTACTGGCGGATCACACGAATGTGGCATGCCTGTTTGGTGTGCGGATCGCATGAGCGGCACGGGGGTTGATCGGACGTCGCGCGGCGGACGGGAGTTTTGACGACAGGCCCTAGCGGGGTTCGTGGGCTGCCACGCGGCAGGCGCCGTTCGCGGCGCCGCCCGGCACCCCGGCTTCGGTCAGCCCGTTCACGCAGCCCTGGAGGTCGCTGCTGACGCCCCGTTGGCACGCGGTCGTGACGGCCTCGGTGACGGCGACTCCCGTCTGGGCGGCCGTGCGGGTGCAGGCGGGGATGTCCGCCACGGCGGTGGGAGCGGCGAGGGCCGTGCCGCCGAGGGTGAGGCCGGTGAGGACACCGGCTGCGATGCGGGTCGACGTGCGCATGGGACGCACCTGCTTTCCGAGCCGTCACGCGGCCCGCCCGCGGCGGGGGCTCGGGGCGGGCACACGGGAAGGGCCGCTCGACGGTGATCCGTGAGCCGCCCGGCGAGGCGGCTCACCACCGCAGGGTGCTGTGGGGACGCCCCTCGTCGTACTTCCACCGTACGACCGGCCGCGCCCGCACACGAGCGCAGGGGCCTCAGGCGGGCAGGGAGGCGAGCCAGTCCGTCAGGAGGCGGTTGACCTCGGTGGGGTGCTCCTGCTGGATCCAGTGGCCGCAGTCGTCGAGGATCCGGGAGGAGAGCAGGCCGGGGAGGGTGGTGGGGAAGGCGCGGATCGCGTCGGTCAACCACGTGGTGGAGGCGTCCAGGTCGCCGCCGATGAACAGGGACGGCTGGGTGATGGGGGCACCGTCGAAGTCGGCGAGGTCCTTCCAGTCCCGGTCCATGTTCCGGTAGCGGTTGAGCCCCCCGCTCATGCCGGTCCGCTCGAACTCCCCGCTGTAGACGTCCAGGTCGTCCTCGCCGAGCCAGGCGGGCAGCCGGTCGGAGGGGAAGCGGTCGCGCAGCCTTTCGCCCTGCCCCCGGCTGACGAAGTGCGGGGAGGGGGCGTCGGGCGCCGGCTGGGTGCCGGCGGACATGGCGGCGTAGAAGCCCGCGAGCCAGCCGCGCACGTCGGGTTCGATCTCCGCCTCGGCCCGGCCGGGCTCCTGGAAGTAGGAGATGTAGAACTCCTCGTCCCCGCCCATGCCCGCGAAGACCTCGCTGGGCCTCGGACCGCCGCGCGGGGCGTACGGGACGCTGAGCATCCCCACCGCCCGGAATACGTCCGGCCTGGTCAGGGCGGAGTTGGCGGCGATGGCCGACCCCCAGTCGTGGCCGATGATCACCGCGGACCGTTCGCCCAGGGCGTGCACCACCGCGACGTTGTCCTCGACCAGTTCCAGCATCCGGTAGGCCTCGCGGTCGCCGGGCTTGGAGGAACGGCCGTAGCCGCGGACGTCGATCGCGGCCACGCGGTACCCGGCCGCGGCCAGGACCGGCATCTGGTGGCGCCAGGAATACCAGGATTCGGGGAAGCCGTGCACGAGCAGCACCAGCGGCCCGGCGCCCCGCTCCACCACGTGGATCCGGCCCGCGGGCGAGGGGACCAGTCGGTGGGTGACTTCCGTGGCCTGCTGCGACATGAATCCTCCGGGGTGTCCGACCTGCCGTGCGCCAAGATCGCTACCCGATCATGCCTCCGATGGTGCGGGCGTGGCGAGCGTTGTTGCCGGTTCGGCAAAACGCCCTCCGGGACGTCCGGGCGGGCGGGCGCGACGATGGACCATGGACCACATGAACGCCTTGCCCATGCTGACCGCCGTCGAGATCGCCACGGAACGTCTCCGGTTGCGAAGGGCGCGGGACGCCGACATCGGCGGCCTCGTCGAGCTCCGGACCGATCCGCGGGTCCGCGCCCACCTCGGCGGCCCGCGGCCCCGGAGCGTCGTCGAGCGGTACTTCCGCACGCACGGCGTCGGCGCGCTTGCCGACAGGCCCGGAACCTACGTGATCGCCGACAAGGAATCCGACCGTCTCATCGGCACGCTCGTGCTCGACCGCCGCTCCGCAGACCTCCCCGGACACGTCAATGAGGAGGGCGAGGAGTTGGAGCTGTCGTACCTGGTCCGGCGCAGCGGTTGGGGTGCGGGGTTGGCGTTCGAGGCCACCGCGGCCGCGTTGCGCGCGGCGGCCGACGAACTGCCCGACCAGCCGGTCCTGGTGGTGACCCAAACGGCCAACGAGCGTTCGCTCAGGCTCGCCACCCGCCTCGGCTTCCGGCCCGTGGGCACCTTCGAGGCGTACGACGCGGAGCAGGCCCTTTGCGTGGCCGACCTGCACTCGTTCAAGCCCGTGGCCCCCGGCCCCTGAGCGGCGCCGCCCGTGAAGGGGCGGGTCCCGGTGCGGGGCGGCCCGTGCGCGGCGGCCGGCGGGTGTTCAGTGCGGGAGCACCCAGTTCGGTGACCAGGTGCCCGGGGTGTCGTGGCCGGTCGGGGTGGTGGCGAGGTGGGCGCGGAGGGTGGCCAGTGCCGGGTGGGGGTTGTCCCTGTGCCACAGGAGAGAGTGCGGGTAGACGGGCGTCGGGTCGGTCACCGGGATGCGTCGCAGGCCGTGGCCGGCGGGCCAGACGAGGCGGGTCTGCTCGCCCATGAAGGTGGCCAGGGCCGGGGTGTCGGCGACGGTGTCGAGGAGTGCGTCGGAGCCGAAGTTGGGGCCGGTCGCCTCGATGGTGAGGCCGAACTCGGCGACGAGGTCGTCGTAGTAGGCGGCCCACTCGGTGCCGGGGACGATGCCCGGCATCCAGATCCGGTGCCCGACGAGCCGTGCCATGGTCACCGACCGGGCCGCGGCCAGCGCGTGGCCGGGGCCGGTGAGGAGTTGGAGCGGCTCGTCGAGCACCCGGACGGACTCGATGTCCTCGGGCAGGGGCCGGCCGGGCGCGGCGACGGCGCGGAAGGAGGCGTCGATCGCGCCGGAGCGGAGGGCGGCGACGGCCGTCCCGATGTCGAAGAGCATCACCACGTCGAGGTCGATCTCGGGGTGCGCGCTGTGGAATCCGCGCATCAGGCCCGACCCGGCGACGCGCGAGGCGATGACGTCGACGCGCAGCGGCCGGCGGCCGGTGCGCACGGACGCGACGGCGCGGTCGGCCACGCGCAGCAGCTCGCGCGCGTGGGGCAGGAAGGCCTGGCCGTCGATGGTGAGTTCGGCGCCGCGCGGTGTGCGGGTGAACAGCCGCACGCCGAGGGCGCGTTCCAGGGCCGCGATGCGTTTGGAGACGGCCTGCTGGGTGACCCCGAGCTCGGCGGCGGCCTCCTGGAACTGGCCCGCGTCGGCGGCGGCGACGAACGTGCGGACGGTGTCGAGGTCCATCCGGACACCCTAGGGTCACAACCATTGGTTGTGGTGGAAGCCCTCCCGGTTGTTTGATCCCTGGTCGCCCCGCTCGCTTTGATGGTTCCGATCGCGGATCGGTTGTGGGCGAGGAGCTTCGTACGTGAAGAGCGGGCACCGGCTCGGGCGGCGGTTCGGGTGGTTGTGGGCGGCGTACGGGTCGAGCGCGCTCGGCACGTGGCTCGCCTTCGGCGCGTTCCCGCTGATCGCCATCGAGGTGCTGCGCGCCGGACCTGCGGAGGTCGCGCTGCTCGCCTCCGTCGGGGCCGCGGTGGGTGCGGCGGTGGCGGTTCCGCTCGGCCCGTGGGTCGAGTTCCGCCGCAAGCGGCCGGTGCTGATCGCGATGGACCTGGTGCGGTGCGCGGCGCTGCTGACGATCCCCGCCGCGTTCGCGCTCGGCGTGCTCGGCTTCGTTCAGTTGCTGCTGGTCTCGGTCGTCGTCGCGGCGGCCGACATCACGTTCCGCGCCGCCTCGGGCGCGTACCTGAAGACGCTGCTACCGGCCGAGGACCTGCTCGTCGCCAACGCCCGGTTGGAGTCGACCGCCTGGGCGACCACGATCGTCGGACCGCCGCTGGGCGGAGCGGCGATCGGGCTCCTCGGTCCGGTGGCGACGGTGGTGGCCGACGCGGTCAGCTACCTGCTCTCGGCCCTGGGCCTGCGCGCGATGGGCGGGCGCGAGCCCCGCCCCGAGCGTCCCGAGCCTCCCGAGCGCCCCGGGACCGCGGCCGGGCGGGGCGCGGGCATGCGGGCCGGGGACCTGCTCGACGGCTGGCGGTACGTCCTCGCCGATCCGACGCTGCGCCCGCTGTTCTTCAACACCGTCCTGTTCAACGGCCTGGTGATGGCCGCTTCCCCGCTGCTGGCCCTCCTGATGCTCGGTCCGCTCGGGTTCGCGCCGTGGCAGTACGGCCTCGCCTTCGCGGTGCCCTCGATCGGCGGGTTGCTGGGCTCACGGCTGGCCCCGCCGCTCGTCAGTCGGTTCGGGCGGCACCGGGTCCTGGTCGTGGCCGGTGTGCTGCGCGCGATCTGGCCCGTCGGCCTGGCCTTCCTGGGCCCGGGGACGGCGGGGCTGCTGCTGGTGATGGGCATCGAACTCGGGCTCATCCTCTGCTGCGGGGTCTTCAACCCCGTCCAGGCCACCTACCGGCTGGAGCGCACCGCGGCCGACCGGGTGGCCCGGACGCTGTCCGCCTGGGCGGTGACGGCCAAGGCCTCGACCGCGCTCCTGACTGCCGTCTGGGGCGTACTGGGCGTCCTGCTCGGCCCGCGCACGGCCATCGGCCTGGCGGGCGTACTCGTGCTGGCGACCCCGTTCCTGCTGCCCCGCCGCGCGGCGGCTCCTCCTCTCGAGCCGAGTACGGCGCAGGCTCAGGTGTAGGCCGCCGTGTCACGTACCTCGCCGAACCGGGGGAAGGTCCGTGCCACCGTCAAGTGGTGTTCGTCCGCGGCGAAGCCGGACATCGCGTCGGCGACGAACTCCAGCTCGTAGCCGTGGTCGCTCGCGGCGCGCGCGGTGGACTCGACCCCCATCGTGGTCACCAGTCCGGCGAGCACCAGTGTGTCCACGCCCAGGTCGCGCAGCCGCTCGTGCAGGTCGGTGCCGTGGAACGCCCCGACGGTGCGCTTGACGACCAGGGTGTCGCCGGGCCGGACCAGGTCGTCGGCGAAGCCGCTGCCCGGCGGCTGCTCGCCGACGTTCGGCCGCTCCACCCGGACCAGCACCACCGGGCGGCCGTTCGCCCTGAACGCCCGCGCCAACCGGCGGCAGCGTGCCAACACCTCGTCACCGGTGTGCGGGGCGAGGGGCAACGCGATGATGCGGGGCATCAGGTCGATGAGGAGCAGCGCGGAGGTCACGCGGACGATGGTAGGTCGGACCGGGAACCCGATGCCCCCGGAATCGGTCGGTCCGGGGTGCGGCAGGATGGGCGGGTGAACGCACAACGGGGAAGCATCGAAGAACGATCCGTCGCGGATCTCGCGCGGGAACTCGTCGCGGCGGACGCCGGCGGCTGGACGCCGGACGGGGTGAAGGCCCTGGCGGAGCGGCTCGGATGGGCCTGGGGCGGTACGTCGGACCAGCCCGTCCTGGTCACCGGCCTCGCGTCGGGCAACGCCCGTCTGCGGCCGGTCGGCACGTACGAGGAACGCTACGTCGACAACGAGTCGTACGTGGAGCTGGCGGTCCCGCTGGCGACCGTCGCGAGCGACGCCGCGGCGCAGGCCGCCGCGTTCCGCGCCGCCAGGGAGGAACTGGTCGCGGCGCTGGGCAAGCCGTCCGTCATGGGTTCGCACGGCGAGATGGGCCCCTTCTACGACAGCGGGCCGCTCTGGGGCGCGCCCTTCACGCGCTGGCGCGGCAGGCCGAACACGCTGGAACTGCGGGCCGGGAAGTCGGGTCCCGAACTCGTCCTGCGGCCCACCGACCCGGCGGAGAACTGGTTCTGGCGCCAGGGCGTCGGCGAGGAGCACTCCATCAGCGGGTTCTTCGGCAGCACTCGTGACCCCGCCAACGCCGGCCTCGGCTTTCCCGGCGGCTGGACGGCCCGGAGTTGGGAGACCGTCAGCAGTTCGTTGGGCGACTTCCTGGGGGCGCTGCCCGCCGAGGTCCACGCCCTCGGCATCACCATCGGGATGCCGTTCTACGGGCGTACCGGCTCCGGTTCGCCCATCCTGTTCGACGTGGCGTGCGACGGCGACCGGCTGGCCATCGGCTGCTTCGCCCCGGACGGCGTCGATCCGGCGGCGCTCGGCTGGGGCACCGTGGCCGAGCACCCCGACACGGCTTCGATCTGGGGGGACGACGCCCGGGTGTGGCGCGTGGACGCGGGCGGCCCCGGCGAACCGAAGGGCCACGCGCTCGCGAAGATGCTGGTGGAGACGGCCAGGGCGGTGGGGGTGGTGGAGCCGACCGACCTGATCATCGGTGGGGAGGCCGACTACGTGGACGGTTACCACGTCACGTACTACGGCCTGGGCCTGCCGACCGGCTGACCGCACGCGCGGCCCGGCCCCGGCCCGCAGCGCGGCGCGGGTCGGGCCGGTCGGGTCGGATGGACGGGCCGCGGCTGGGCACCAGCGGGACATGGCCGTCCTTCGAAAGCTCGCCCGCCCGCTGCTCGCCGCTCCGTTCATCGCCGGTGGGCTGCGCACCCTGCGCCGCCCCGAGGCCGTCGCGGAAGTCGCCCAACCCGTCGCCCGGGAGATCGGGAAGCACGTCCCGTCCTTGGCCGGGGATCCGGTCCGGTTCGTGCGGGTCGCCGGTGCGGTCCAGACGGCAGCGGGTCTGCTGTTCGCGACGGGCCGCGCCCCGCGCGTGGCCGCGCTCACGCTCGCCGCCTCGCTGGTGCCGACCTCCCTCGCCACGCACGCGTTCTGGAAGGAGCGGGATCCGCACGAGCGGGCACGCCGGCGCGCCCACTTCCTGACCGACCTCGCGACCATGGGTGGGCTCCTGATCGCCGCCGCGGACACCCACGGCAAGCCCTCGCTCGCCTACCGCTCCCTGCACGCGCTCGACCACCGGCACCCGGTGCGGGCCGTACGCCGGCCCGCCGAGGCGGCCGCGGCGAGTACGGTCGACCGTGCCAGGGCGATCGTGGCCTCCCTGCCCGGATCCCGCTGAGCCGGGACGGGCCGGCCGTCTTCCGCCGCAGACCGTACGCACCGCACGCACCGCACGCACCGCACGACATCCGGGTCCCGGCCCCGCCGCCGGTCAGGACCCGGCCGGACCGACAAGGAGCACCCCGTGGCAGACGCCCGTCGCACCGCCCGCAACATGTCCGTCGCCTCGCTGCTCCGGCCGGCCCCGCTCGGACCGGGTCGTCTGACGGAGACCCTGAGCGCCGCCGCCCGGAACGCCCGGCGCCGCCGCGCCGCGGGGACCGCGGCCGTGTGCGCGACGGCGGCCGAGCACCGTCGCGGCTCCGGCGGGGGCGAGGCGCCCGGGCCGGATGCCGGCGGCCTGGAGCGGTGCCTGGAATCCCCCGGGCCCGGGGATCGTCGCGAGCGGGCCCACGAGGCGGTCGAGGCCCGCACCACGGGCCCCGACGACCTGGCCTCGCTCCTCGCCATGCTGGACCTGCGGCGCCGGGCGGAAGGCAGCTGAGGGTTCACTCCCTTGATCGCGCCGCCTCGCCCCCCGGTCGTCCGTCCGGTCCCCTGCTCGGGCCGGTCCGCGTTCCCGTGATCACCGGGGCCGCCACCCGAGTCGACGGCCCCGGGGTGCCGGATCGTCCTGCGGCGCGCACAGTGGGGCCTTGAGGACGTACGGCCGCGCCGGAGCGGTGCACAGGCACGGCGTCGGCCCGTGCCGTCGGACGAGTGAGGATGCCCCATGGTCCAGCCCGCCCCGCCCGCTCCCTCCCCCACCGCCTCCGCCGGGCCCGAGCCGCTCCCGGCGGACCACGTCATCGTCCTGTTCGGCGCGACGGGCGACCTGGCCCGGCGCAAGCTGCTGCCGGGGCTGTTCCACCTGGCCCGGGCGGGGCTGATGCCGGGCCGCTACCGGATCGTCGGCAGCGCGCCGGCGGCCGAGGCCCTCACCGACGAGGAGTTCCGGGAGCACGCGCGGCAGGCCGTGGCGGAATTCGGCCGCTCGCGGCCCGAGGGCCCGGCCTGGGAGGCGTTCGCGGCCGGCCTGTCCTTCGGCGCGGCCGACACCGGAGCGGCGGAACCGCTGGTGACGGCGGTCCGTGAGGCCGAGGCAGCCGTCGGGGGCAGCCCCCGCAGGCTCTTCCACCTGGCCGTGCCGCCCGTCGCCTTCGCCTCGGTCATCGACCTGATCGGCGCCACGGGTCTCGCCCGGGACGCCCGGGTCATCGTCGAGAAGCCCTTCGGTACGGACCTGGCGTCCGCCCGCGCGCTCAACGCGACCATCCACGCCGTCTTCGACGAGTCCCGCGTCTTCCGCATCGACCACTTCCTCGGGAAGGAGGCCGTCGACAACATCCTGGCGCTGCGGTTCGCCAACGGCCTCTTCGAGCCGCTGTGGAACCGCGAGCACATCAGTCACGTACAGATCGACGTGCCGGAGCACATCGACATCCAGGGTCGCGCCCATTTCTTCGAGGGCACCGGAACCTTCCGCGACATGGTCGTCACGCACCTGTTCCAGTTGCTGGGGTTCGTCGCCATGGAGCCCCCGGTCACCATGGAGGGCGACGCGCTCCGCGATGAGCAGGTCAAGGTCTTCCACAGCATGAGGACGCTGGACCCCGCCGGGGTCGTTCGCGGCCAGTACACCGGCTACCGGGGCGAGCCCGGCGTCGATCCGGCGTCGGACACCGAGACGTTCGTGGCGCTGCGCGTCGAGATCGACAACTGGCGGTGGGCGGGGGTGCCGTTCCACCTGCGTTCGGGCAAGGCCCTGGCGGAAGGCCGGCACGTGGTCACGCTCGGGCTGCGCGAGCCGGTGCTGCGGATGTTCCCGATGGACGCGCGTGAGGCGGCGGACGGCCGGGGCAACGAGATCGTCATCGACTTCGCCGATCCCGGCTCCCTCACCGCCCGGTTCCTGGTCAAGGAGCCGGGTCCGTCGATGCGGCTGGCGGAGGGCGACATGGTCTTCGCGTACCGCACCTCCTTCGCCGCCGAGAACTCCCTGGAGGGGTACGAGCACCTCCTCCTGGAGGCTATGCGCGGCAACCAGGCCCTCTTCACCCGGTCCGACGGCGTCGAACGGCTCTGGGAGGTGGCGACCCCGCTGCTCGACGCCCCGCCGCCGGTGGAGCCGTACGCGCCCGGGAGCTGGGGGCCCGACAGCATCGACGCCCTCGTCGCGCCGTACCGGTGGCACCTGCCGGACCGGCGGCCCCGCGAATCGTAGGCGTCCGCGGGTTCCGTCGGCCCGGCCTGGGTAGTCGGTGGCCATGGACCTGCTGACGCCCGCCGCCTTCGCCCCGCGTGCCGTCCGACAGTTGCGCCGCATCCGCGCCGCGTACGCCTGCGGGTTCGTCCTGTGGGCGGCCGGCGCCGGCTGGGAGGGGTGGCACCGTCCCGGAAGTCGCCACATGTGGATGCTCCTGCTGTTCCTCGCCCTGTTCAGCGGCTTGCTGGGGTTGACCGCCCTCTCCCTGTCCCGGCTGCGCAAGGCGGCTCGTGGCGCTCCGGCGGCATCGCCCGCGAGGCGGACCGCCGGTCGGCCGACGGACGCGTGACGGCGCGCCCAGGACGCCGGAGCGCGTGGGATGCCCGAGGCTGGGCAGTCGACAGTCATACCCACCCGTACCGGACATGAAGGACAGCCGTGGCTGCGAGCGGAACCCCTCCCCTGCACCGCACCGACGCCGGACACGACGCCGAGCGCGACACCGGACTCGATCCGGGTGCCCGACCGTCCGGCGCCCCGGAGGGCGGCGGAGGGCGCTCGCGCGTCGTGCTGCGGGTCAACGGCACGGACCGCGTGCTAGATCTGGACCACCGCGTCACCCTCCTCGACGCCCTGCGCGAATCGCTGGATCTGACGGGTACCAAAAAGGGCTGCGACCACGGCCAGTGCGGCGCCTGCACCGTCCTCGTGGACGGCCGGCGCGCGAACAGCTGCCTGCTGTTGGCCGTGGCGCAGGACGGCTCCGAGGTCACCACCGTCGAGGGGCTCGCCGACGCCGACGGAACACCGCACCCGCTCCAGGAGGCGTTCCTCGCGCACGACGCCTACCAGTGCGGCTACTGCACGCCCGGCCAGCTGTGCTCCGCCGTCGGTGTCCTCGCGGAGGCCGCCGCCGGACATCCCTCCCACGTCACGGGCGCGGCGCGGCCGCCGGGCCCCGTCGCGCTGTCCGCCGAGGAGATCCGCGAGCGGCTCAGCGGGAACCTCTGCCGCTGCGGCGCCTACAACGGGATCGTCGAAGCGGTGGCCGCCGTCGCCGCGGCCGAGGAGGGTGCCGACGCCGGCGCCCGGCCCGCTCCGGCGGCCACCGGCGCCCCGGACGTGATCGCGTGAAGCCCTTCGCCTACGTACGGGCCACCAGCCTGCGGGAGGCCGTGGACGCGCACGCCGGTCACCCGGGCGCCCGCTACCTCGGGGGCGGCACCAACCTCGTCGACCTGATGAAACACGGGGTCGAGGCGCCGACCACCCTCATCGACATCACCCGGCTGCCGCTGCGCGGGATCGAGGAGCTGCCGGAGGGGGGCCTGCGCATCGGAGCCGGCGTGCCCAACAGCGACCTGGCCGCGCACCCCCTCGTACGGTCCCGGTACCCGGCGCTGTCCCAGGCCCTGCTCGCGGGTGCGTCCGGGCAGCTGCGCAACGTGGCCACCACCGGCGGGAACCTGCTCCAGCGCACCCGCTGCCCGTACTTCCAGGACGTGTCCAAGCCGTGCAACAAGCGCGAGCCCGGCACCGGCTGCGGCGCCCGCGACGGCGTCCACCGCGACCTCGCCGTGCTCGGCCACTCCGAGCACTGCGTCGCCACGCACCCCTCCGACATGGCCGTGGCCCTCGCCGCGCTGGACGCGGGGATCGAGCTGTACGGGGGCGCGGAGGGTACCCGGAGCGTCGCCGCGACCGCGTTCCACCGGTTGCCCGGGGACCACCCCGAGCAGGACACCGTCATCCGCCCCGGGGAGATCGTCACCGCCGTGGTGCTTCCCCCGGCGGGCCCCGGCGCGGTGTCGCTCTACCGCAAGGCCCGCGACCGGGCTTCGTACGCCTTCGCCCTCGCCTCGGTCGCCGCGGTACTGGACCTCGCCGACGACGGACGCGTGCGGCGGCTCGCCCTCGCGTTCGGCGGGCTCGCCCACCGGCCCTGGCGCGCCACTCGCGCCGAGGAGCTGCTGGCGGGCGCCCGGCCCACCGAGGAGGCCGTACTCCGGGCCGTGGACGCCGAGCTGTCTCAGGCCCGGCCGCTGCGCGACAACGCGTTCAAGGTCGAGCTGGCGCGCGGCCTCGCCCGCGACGCGCTCGCCCGCCTCGTCCGCGCGGCCGGCGGACCGCCGCCCGCGGAGCGGCCCACCGCGTAGGCCACCGCGGGGAGTACCACGAGGCCGACGAGGCCGACATGGCCGTGTCCGCACCGATCAGAGAGGAAGCCGTCATGCGCTCCACCAACGCCCTCGGCAGCCCCACGCCCCGGCGGGAGGGGCGCGAAAAGGTCACCGGAGCCGCCCGCTACGCCGCCGAGCACACCCCGCCCGGCTGCGCCTACGCCTGGCCGGTCCCCGCGACGGTCGCCCGCGGGCACGTCACCGCCGTCGACGCCACGGCGGCCGCCGCGCTGCCCGGCGTCATCGGTGTGCTGACGCCGTTCGACGCACCGCGCCTGGGCCCCTCCGACGATCCCACGCTGCAACTGCTGCAGGACACCCGAGTCCCCCATCGCGGCTGGTACGTGGCCCTCGTCGTCGCGGACAGCCTGGAGGCCGCGCGGGGCGCCGCGTCGCGGGTGCGGGTCGACTACGCGAGCGAGCCGCACGACGTCGTCCTCGGCGTCGACCACCCCGACGCCTACACCCCGCAGGAGGCCAACGGCGGCCATCCCGCCCACCGGGAGCAGGGCGACCCGGACTCGGCGCTGTCCGCCGCCGCCGTACGGGTCGACTGCGCCTACGCGGTGGCGCCGCTGCACAACCACCCCATGGAGCCGCACGCCGCCACCGCCGTGTGGGACTCCGACGGGCACCACCTGACCGTGCACGACTCCAGCCAGGGGGCGGGCGCCGTCCGCGCCGCGCTGGTCTCCCTGTTCGAGCTCGCCGAGGACGAGGTGACCGTCGTCTCCGAGCACGTGGGCGGCGGCTTCGGTTCCAAGGGGACCCCGCGGCCCCACGTGGTCCTGGCCGCGATGGCCGCGCGCCACTACGACCGGCCCGTCAAACTGTCGCTCCCCCGCGCCCACCTGCCCGCGACGGTGGGACACCGCGCGCCCACCCTGCACCGGATCCGGTTGGGCGCCGACGCCGACGGGACCCTCACCGCCCTCACCCACGAGATCACCACGCACACCTCCCGCGTCCGGGAGTTCGTCGAACAGGCCGCCGTGCCCGCCCGCGTCATGTACGCCGTACCGGACGTGCGGACCACGCACCGCGCCGTCGCGCTGGACGTGCCGACACCGTCGTGGATGCGCGCGCCCGGGGAGGCCCCCGGCATGTACGCGCTGGAATCGGCGATGGACGAACTCGCGGACGCCCTCGGCATGGACCCGATCGAGCTGCGGGTGCGCAACGAACCCCCGACCGAACCCGACAGCGGCCGCCCCTTCAGCAGCCGCCACCTCGTGGAGTGCCTGCGCGAGGGTGCCGAACGGTTCGGCTGGGCGGGCCGTCGCACCCCGCTCCGCGAGGGCCCGTACCTCGTCGGTACCGGAGTGGCCGCCGCCACGTATCCCGTGCTGATCGCCCCTTCCACCGCCCGCGCGCACGCCCGCCCCGACGGCGGCTACCTCGTCGAGATCAACGCGACGGACATCGGTACCGGGGCGCGTACCGTCCTGGCACAGGTGGCGGCCGACGCCCTGCGGGTTCCCGTCGACAGCGTGTCCGTCGCCATCGGACACACCGGCCTGCCCGCCGCGTCGCTCGCCGGCGGCTCCTCCGGTACGGGGTCCTGGGGATGGGCCGTCCACGACGCCTGCGTCGCATTGGGCGCGCGCCTGGAACGCCACCACGGGCCGCTGCCGGCCGAGGGTCTGTCCGCGTCGGCGGACACCACGCAATCGGCCAAGCAGAAGTCCCCCTACGCCCGGCACGCCTTCGGCGCGCACTTCGCCGAGGTGCGGGTGGACACGGTGACCGGAGAGGTACGCGTCGGGCGCCTGCTCGGCGTCTTCGCCGCCGGCCACATCCTCAACCCGCGGACCGCGCGCTCACAGTTCAAGGGGGCGATGATCATGGGGATCGGGATGGCGCTCACGGAACACAGCACCGTGGACGCGGCGTTCGGCGACTTCGTCGAGAGCGACCTGGCCGCCTACCACGTGCCCGTACACGCGGACGTGCCGGACATCGAGGCGCACTGGATCGACGAACACGACAAGCACCTCAACCCGATGGGCAGCAAGGGGATCGGCGAGATCGGCATCGTCGGAACGGCCGCCGCCCTCGGCAACGCCTTCGCCCACGCCACGGGACACCGCCTGCGCGAACTGCCCCTGACACCCGACCGCGTACTGACCGCGCTGCACGCCGGCACCTGAGCGGGGGCACGGGCAGGGGGCGGTGGGGCGGTGGGCCGGTGCGTCGGTGCGTCGGGCGGCCCACCGCACGGCTACGTCAGCCCTGGTCCAGCGGCAGGGCGAGGTCGGTGACCTGCTGCTGCTTGGGGAACGCGCCCATGTCGCGGGCGGCACCGGTCAGCACGTCGACCCCGTACAGGCGGAAGGCTCCGCCGGTGTTGAGCGCCGCGAAGCCCTGGTTGGTGCCGTGCTTGGACGAGAAGTAGATGTCGAAGCCGGCGTCCGGTCCGGCGGCGACGCCGAGGTTCCCGGTCGGGGCGAGGGTGCCGGCGTTGGCGGGCGACTGGAGGGAGACCCGGTCGGCCTTGGTGTCGATGTCGAAGAGGGTGGTCGCGGTCGCCGTGTTCAGGTCGTTGTTGGTGTACGCGGCGCCGGTGACGCCCGTCGCCGTGGACGGCGGGGTGGTCGGGTTGGTGAGCGTGCCGTCGACCGTGGTGCCGAGCGGGGCCGCGGCGTCGTCGAGGTTGTGGCGCAGGTTCTGCCCGGTGTCGCTGATGACGCGGAGCCGGTTGGCCGCCGGGTTGAAGTCCACGCCGAACTGCCGGCCGGAGAGCCCGACGGTGAGCTGGGACACCTTCGTGGCCTTGGCGTTGCCGGTGTTCAGGGTGTAGATGCCGCCCCTGTCCCCGACGCCGTAGAGCTTCTCGTTCTGCACCCGGAAGTCGATCCCGACGAGCTTGGTGTCGCCGGCCAGGCCGGTCACCCTGCCGATCGAGGTGCTCCTGCCGGGCCGGTCGACGGTGAACTCGACCAGGCGCTGGTTCGCGGTCAGGCCCACGGCGGTCAGCGCCTTGCGGTCCGTACGGTCCATGTGGTCCATGGCGTGGCCTCCGCCGTCCGCGGACGCCAGGACGGGCGCGGACAGGGCCGCGGCCACGGCGATGGAGAGGGCGGTGATGGTCTTGCGCGTACGCATGGTGCTCCCCGAGGAGTGAGGGTCGGTCGATCCCGCCCGCGGGAATCGCGGGCTCGCCCCGGTTTCGAAGTCCGGGGCGCCTCGGATGGGTCGAAGTCGCGAACACCGCCCCAATGGCCGTACGGATGGTCGGGTGCGGCCGTTCCTCGTCACCCTCCTGCGCGGTGCGCGGCTTCCGTGCGTCACAGAACGGTCACTTGCCCCACGAACCGGCGCATCCGCCGTGATCATGGCGCGATGCGCACACACCACGTCACCTTGCTCGCCGCCGCCGGCCTCCTCGCGCTCACCGCCTGCAACCCCCAGGCCGCGGACGGCAAGCCCGACACGCCCGCCGCCTCCCCGACCACCTCCTCCGCGGCCGGGGCCCCACCGTCCAAGGCGCCCACCGGCGGCGCCAGGACCGCGACGCTCCCCGACTTCGTCGGCAAGGGCCTCCAGACCGCCCAGGACGAGGCCCAGGCCGCCGGGTTCGTCCTCCTGAAGTCCCATGACAGCCTCGGCCAACAGCGGCTCCAGGCCCTCGACCGCAACTGGAAGGTGTGCGGGCAGACCCCGGCCGCCGGTGCGAACGTCGACACCTCGACCACCATCGACTTCGGCGCGGTCAAGCTTGAGGAGACCTGCCCGACCACCGACGCACCCGCCCCGAAGCCGGCCGGCGACACCATGCCCGACTTCGTCGGCAAGGGGATGAAGGCCGCCCGCACCGCGCTGCCGACGAACGCGTCGATCACCGTCAAGGACGCCTCGTCGCAGGACCGCATGGTCCTCCAGGAGTCGAACTGGAAGGTGTGTACCCAGAACCCGGCCGCGGGTGCCGCGCTGACCGGACAGCCGGTGGCCTTCACCGTCGTCAAGACCGGCGAGTCCTGTCCCTGAGACGACCGCTGCCCACCGGCTCCCGGGTGCGGCGGACGGTTCTCAACGGCGACGGGCGTCGACCCGGTCGTCGGGAACCCGCGGCGGCTCGCCCGTGGCCGGCCGCCGGGGACTGCGTGACCGTAGCCGCCGCAGGAGGGGCGCAAGCAGTACGCCGGCCACCACGAGCGCGCCGGCCGCCGAGCCCATGAGGCCGGCCGTCAGGCCGGGGGGCGTGTAGGCGCACGCGACGCGGTCCGCGCCCTCGCCCAACGGGACGCCCAGGAGGCCCTGGTGGGAGACCGGGGGCCGGGCCGGGCCGTCGTCGGCGGAACAGGTCCACCCCGGGGGCGCGGTGGTGGCGACGACGGCGGTACCGGTGGAGCCCTTCGGGAGGTCGGCGCTGATCGAGTGGCCGTCCACCCGGACGGCCGTGGCTCCGGTGTCCCGCAGCCGCCGCACGGCGGCGTCGAGGGCCGGGGCGTCCAGGCAGCCGATCGCGTCGGCGGGGAGCACCTGGCCCTTCTGCCCGGTGCGGACGTCGAAGGTGAGCAGGCCGTCGGCGGACACCCGGCCCACCTCTTCGAGGGGGGTCAGTTTCACGGGGGGATCTCCGTAGAACCCCTGGGACACTCCGTCCCGGACCGCCACGTCGGCGCGCAGGGCGGGGGCGTACAGGAAGGCGCGGTCGCCGGGCGCGCACCGCGCGGTGAACGTGTTGGCCCAACCCGGCCGGCCCTGGGCCTGGGCGTGGGCCCGGCCCGGCTCGTCCGCGGGGGTGAGCGGCCAGCCCGCGGCGGTGCGTACGACTCCCGGGTCGGCGGGCGCGAGGTCCGGCACGGTGTAGACGCGCGCGCCCAGCGCCGCCTGCCTTCGAGCCCACACCGAGTCGGCGGGGGCGCCGTACGGCCGGTCGCTTCCCGGCGGTCGTACGGTGACCAGTGGGGGTGCGGGCATGGTGCGGGGGCGCAGGCCGGTGGGGGCGTCCGTGTCGAGGGTGGCTCCGACGCCGAACAGGGCGTGCAGCACCGGGTCGCGGGCCGGCCACAGGTGTCGGCCGCCCATCGCCTCGCCGAGGCCGAGCCCGGCGAGGCCGCTCGCGGTCTCCCGGCTCACGTAGCTGCTGTAGTAGGAGCCGCCCTGGCCGCCGAGCAGCATCGCGTCGTTGTTGGTGACGAACAGCCCGGGGCCGGCCTCGGCCCGGAAGTCGGGCCACCGGCTCAGGCCGGTCAGCGCCTCGTGGGCGTCGAGGCCCGCGGTGGTCATCGTCTGGGGCCGGGACGGGCCGCGCAGCGACGGGTCCTCCAGGGTGGTGACGGCGTACACGGAGTAGGCGGTCGTGGCGACGACGGATGCGGCGAGGAGGGACACGACGACGGCCCGCGCGCGGCGCCGCAGACCGCGCGCGTACAGCAGGAGCAGTCCGGTGAACACGACGCCGCCGGCGAGGGTGCCCCGCAGGGCCGGATCGCTGACCGGCTGGGCGTCGTGGGTGAGGGCGACGAGCAGCGCGAGGAGCGCCGCGCCGCCGAGCAGGGCGCGGGGGCGGGGCATGCGGGCGAGGCACACCCATGCGGCCATCACGAGGAAGCCGCTGAGGACGAACGCCTCCCGGAAGGGTGCCCCGTGCGGCAGCGCGAAGCCCTGCCACAACTTGGCGGTGGGGGTGACGACGAAGGACACGGCGGTCAGGGCGATGACGAGCGCCCAGGCGACGCGCTCGCGGACGGGGACCCGGGACTGGAACGGCAGGGCGAGCACCAGTAGGAGGACGAGGACGCCGACGAACACGTTCGGCGCGGTGGGGCTGGCCAGGCTGCCCGGCAGGAACATCGCGAGGTAGGTGAGCGGCGCGGTCCCCACTCCGACGACGTACCGATCTGTGGGCTGGGCCTGCGCGTTGGCGAGGGCGCACACCAGGATGACGGGGGCGGCGAGGAGCAGGCCGGTGGCCGTCGTGCCGGCTGCTCGTGCCAGGACGCGGACGCGGGTGCGGCGGTCGACGTCGGCGGTGGTCAGCCTCAGGGCCAGGAGGATCGCGGCGGCCAGGGTGGCCATGGCGGCGGTGTAGAAGTTGGCGCTCCAGCAGAGGGCGATGAGGAAGGTGCCGAGGACCCGGCGACGGCCGGTCAGGCACCAGTCGGTGACGAGTGCGAGCATCGGCAGCGCGACCAGTCCCCACGTCCACATGGGGACGATGGCTCCTTCGGCGACGTTCCAGCCGCAGACGGCGTAGCCGACGGCGAGTTGGGCGCGGAGCCAGGGGGAGCCGGGGCGGAGCCGGCCGAGGAAGACGGTCATCAGGGCGGCGGCGAGCCCGATGGCGAGCAGGCTGACCAGGAAGACGGCGAACTCGACCTCGTCGCGGGGGAAGAGGCCGGTCAGCCAGGAGAAAGGATTCGCCAGATAGGTGGCGAAGTCCGCGAGGAAGCCGACCCCGTAGCCGCTCTGCCAGTTGAACAGCAGGTCGCCCTGGGCGGTGCCGTGTTGGAGGTCCCACAGGTAGGTGTGGAAGGGGACGTACTGGTGGCGCAGGTCGTTGTCCGCGCGCGGAACGATCCCGAAGGGGAAGGTGCCGTGGAGGGCGAGCCCTGCGCAGTACGCGACCATCGCCATCAGCGCCGCGATCGGTGGCGCCGCCCGCGCCGCGCGCCGGTTGGCCGGGGGCGGTGCCGGTATGCGGCGACCGGCCGCGACGTCCGTCGGGGCAGGGGTGAGCGAGGCGTGGCTCATGCGGGGAAGACCCTCGTGTGATCAGGCGTTCGGCCTGTACGAGGGCCGCGGAGGGCACGACCTTATGTGAACGGGCGGATAATTTCGCCCGTCTTCCCACATTCTGGTCCGGACCTGATCCCTCCGCTCCGGACGACGCCGGCTGCGTCGGGGTTGCCCTACGCGGCGCCGGTGAGGCGGTTGGCGAGGGTCGAGACGGTGTACGTACCGATGCCGAGGACGACCTCCAGGGCGTTGCGGCGGTCGTAGCCGTGGGCCCGGAAGGCCGCCAGCTCCTCCTCGCTCACCGCGCCGGAGGAGGCGAGCACCTGGAGGGTGAACAGGCGGATCGCGTCGAGGCGTTCGGGGTCGGGGGCGGGGCCGAGGGCCGCGAGCTTCGCCTCGTGCATGTCGACGCACAGGTGGCACTGGTTGCGCGCGGCGACGGTGAGGATCACGGTCTCGCGGGAGTGCGCGTCCAGGGTCGTGGACTCGAAGATCTCGTTGAGCTTGAGGAATCCGTCCAGGGTCTGCGGGGACTCGCGGAGCAGGGCTACGGCGGCGGCGGTACGGGTGGACAGGTCGGCGGGGGTGGACGGGGCGGCGGTCATGACGGCTCCTGAGGGATCGGCGCGGAAGGGGGGGTGGGTGGGACGGGACAGGCAGGGGTGGGGGCGAGTAGGATCGACAACATGGTTGACGATGTCGATGAAGGAAACGTAAACCAGGTTGTCGATTCGGGCAAGGGGGTGAGGGCTTCGCGGCCGTCCGAGGAGTTCCACGACACCCCCGGCTTCGAGCTGCCCCTGCTCCTCCTCGGCGGCTTCCGCACCCTCATCGACCGCCTGCACGCCCGCCTCGCCGAGGAGGGCCACGCCGGCCTGCGTCCCGCGTACGGCTTCGCGCTCCAGGCCATCGGCGGCCGCGGCGCGACCGCGAGCGACATCGGACGGCGCCTCGGGGTGTCCAAGCAGGCCGCCGGCAAGACGGTCGACCGGCTGGTCGCCCTCGGTTACGCGGAACGCACCGACGACCCCGGGGACGCGCGCCGCAAACTCGTCCGGCTCACCCCCCACGGCCTCGCCGCCCTCGGCCGCTCGGCCGCCGTGTTCGACGAGCTGCGCGCCGAATGGGCCGGGGCACTGGGCGCGGAGCGCGTACGGGACATCGAGGCGGCCCTGCGGACCGTCGTCCCGGCCGAAACCGCGTTCCGCCTCGACGCCACCAGCTGGCTCGGCGGGTCCTGAGGACCGAACGGAAGGGCAAGGGAGGAAACGACATGGACGACGACTCCGGCACCACCGGGCACGGTGCGCAGGAGCGGGCCTTTCGGCACGGGACGGAGCGCCTGGTAAACGAGGTCGCGCAGGGGATCCGGACGTGAAGGCGTTCCGTGTGCTCGTCTCCGTGTTCGCCGTCGCCGATGCCCTCCGCCGGGAGAAGTACTGCCGGGGGACCTGCGGACACTCGTGGCACAACCTGCCGCCGGTCGCCGAGGAGTCGTAGCAGAGGGACGGACGCGGTCGGGAGGGACGGCGTCGCCCCCACCGACGGACCGGCGATGGGGCCGGCGTCGGTCAGTGGGGGCGGCGGATGCGGATGCGGATCGGGCCTCGGGCCTCCGTCGGGTCGACCGGGCGCCCGCCCTGGGTGATCTCCACGTCGCCGGCGGCGACCAGGCGCCCGGCCGCGCGGCGGGCCGGTTCCATCAGTGCGCGCCAGCCGTCGTCGTCGCCCTCGTACACCGCCCGCGCGGCGTCGGAGGGGCAGATACTGGTGGTCGGGCCACGGCGCTCCAGCAGTTCCAGGATGGCTCGTTCCAGACGCCGGTCCGTCCGCCGTTCGCTGTCCGTCACTCCGCAGGTCCGCGGCCGGTCGCCCGTGTCACCGGGCCGTCGGGGGCGTCCAGCCCGGATCACGCCCGCTCAGCCCGACGGCCCGGTCCAGCAGCGGGGCGTCGTCCGGTACGGGCACGACCGGGCCGAAGATCCCCCCGCCGCGGTCCCCTTCCTCGGCGGCCGCCAGCAGGAACGCGTGCGAGGCGCGCAGCGCGGCCCGATCGGGCGCGTACTCCTGGCCGGTGGCCCGGGCCAGGTCCCAGCCGTGCACCACCAGTTCGTCCGCGGCCACCGCCGCCGCGATGTCGCCGGGCAGGTCCACGCCGCCCGCGCGGGTCATACCGGTCCGGGCGGCCGGGTCCTGCCAGGCCTCGGCGAGCTCGTCGAGGACCCGGGGCAGCTCCTCGCGCCAGTCGGCGGGCAGGGTGGGGGCGCCCGACTCCGGGTCGGTGTCCGTCGTGGGGCCCAGGTCCTTGCGGGCGGCGTCGCGGAAGGCGACGCAGAGCCCTGCGAGGTGACCCAGCAGGTCGCCGACCGCGTACGCGGGGCAGGGCGTCGGGTCGGCGAGGCGGGCGTCGGGTACGCCCGCGGCGAGCCGCGCCACGATCCGGGCCTGCGGTCCGAGGTCGAGAGTCGTCGTGTCCGTCATCTGCCGCTCCTCCCACACGATGGGTCCGAAGGGTAGACCGGCGGCGGATCCCGAACTCATCGCGACACGCGCCGGAACCTCGGGGCAGCCGTCAGGACAGGAAGCGTTCGACGGCCTCCCGGGCCCGGGCGTTCGCGGCGGCGGCCTCGGCCAGTGACCGGGCCAGGGCGTCGATCCACCCGTCCAGGCCCACCGGGCGCCGGGACAGCACGATGCCCCGGACCTCGTGGCAGTCCTCCCCGGTCACCCGTCCCTCCGGGTCCAGTCGCAGCAGGAGGCGCCGCTCGCCGAGCGAGACGTCCAGTTCGGCGACGGAACCCTCGCGCCCGGCCAGCCGTTCCATGACGGAACGCCTGCGCTTGACCCGCACGGCGCCGGCCGGGAGCGAGTCCGTCAGGTTGGCCGCCAGCACGGCGACGTAGAGGTTCAGGTCCGCGCTGTCCCGGCGCAGCGCGGCGGCCAGCATGTCCACGTCCGGCGGCTCAGTCATCGAGGCTCAGCACCAGGCTCGGCCGGTCGATGGTGTGGTCGTCGCGGAGCGGGCGGACCGCCGTCCCGACCGCGAAGAACTCGGTGGTGTGCGGCCCCCAGGAATGCGAGTGCTGCCGCAGCCGGACCGCCACGATCCCCTCCGCGTCGAGGGCTTCCGCCTCCGCCCGCATGCGGCCCATCGCCAGTTCGCGTGCGCCGTAGAGCGCCTGGGTGAACGGTTCGATCTCGACGTTGCGGCCCGCGCTGCTCAGCACCTGGGCGAAGCGCTGGTGCGCGACGTGGTAGACGCACGAGCCCATGACCATGTCCAGCGGCGCGTAGCCGGCGCGGACCAGCGTCCAGAAGTCCTGGCCCGACAGGTCCGAGGTGAACGGTTTGCCCTTGTTGTTGAGCCAGGTCCCGGCCGGTCCCGGGTCCGCTCCGGCCGCCTTGACCGCCGTACCGACGGCGATGAACTCGGCGACGTCCGAGCCGAACTCCTTGAACTCGATGTCCAGCCGCACCGCCACGATCCCGTCCGCGCCCAGGGCGCTCGCCTCCGCCTCCATGCGGCTCATCGCCAGTTCGCGTGCGTGGTACATGGCCTGCGACAGCTTGGTCAGCTCCTGGTTCTTCGACCACCGGCCGAACTGGATGCCGACGTGGTAGACGGACGAGCCGAGGACGAGTCCGAGCGGGCGGAAACCTGCCTCGCGGACCAGCAGGAACTCGTTCACCGAAAGGTTCGACGTGAACGGCGCCGCCCCCTCTCCCGAGGGGGGTCGCGCGAGCCGCCGCATGGCGTCCTCGGGCACGCCCTCCGCGGTCGGCCACGCGGCTCCACCAGCCGCTTCCTGCCCCGTTCGCTCGGTCATCTCAGCGCTCGCGCTCCAGTCTCATCATGGTCAGTGGTGCGGGTCCGGCGGACCGTCCGGAGCGGCCGAACCGGGCGATGGAGGTGCCGACGAAGACCGCCTCGGCGATGAAGTCGCGCGCGTACCCGTACGAGGAGCACTCGCTCTCGCTCACCGTCAGCTCCACGTCGTCCACCACCAGGCCGTCGCCGCCGTGCTTCGCCGCGTCGAGGGTCAGGTGCCTTCGGGCTTCCCGGCGGACGTGGCCGAGGAGCTGGGTGTGGCCGTCGACCTCCTGGTTGTCGGCGGTCCAGGCGGTCCGGCGGGAGGTCCGCCAGTCGTCGTGCCGGATTTCGAGGGCGATGCCGAAGGCGAGTCCGGTGGGAACCCATCCGGCGTACAGGAGCTTGGCGAAGTCCTGGCCGGTCAGGTGCGACGTGAACGGCCGGTGCGGGCGGACGCGCGAGCGGGCCCGGACCGCGGTGCCCCGCACGGAGTACTCCACGAACCCTTCGGGGAACCGGCGGACGTCCAGCTCCACCCCGACGATCCCGTCGCCGCCGAGCGCGCCGCACTCGGCCGCCGCACGGGACAGCGCCAGCGTGCGCGCCGCGTGGATCGACCTGGCCGTCCCCGACAACGACTGCACCCACCGGGAGAAGGGCACCCGTTTGCCGTTCTGGACCGTCCACGCGCCGGGGCAGCCCCCGACACCGCCGTACCCGATGGCGACGACGGTCGTGCCGAGCACCTGACCGACCGGCTCGAACCCGGCGCCCTTGACGGCGGCGTACTCCTCGGACGACAGCGCCGAGTCCCAGATGCCGCCGGCCCGGGGGTTCGTCGCCCCGCCGGGAGCGGCGCCCGACGGGCCGGTGTCTCGTCGTTGTGTCATCGCCCTGTGCCATCGGCCCTTCGGCTCACCGCGGATCGGATCGCCGTTCGGCAGCCTATGTCATCGAACGGAGCAGCGAAGAGGCCGGTCGCCGGGGCCAACGGAGCTCCCCGTCAGGGCTCTTGGGTACGAGCGGCCCGGCGGCCGGGACGGCCCGCCGGTCGCGCGCTCGTGCGCACATGGTGATCCCCTCGTGGGGTAGGCGCGGCGGTAACCGGAGCGGACCGGAGCGGCCTCGTCCGGCACGGTGAAGTTCGGGTGGGTCGCCGCGTCGGTGCGGTGGCCGCGTACGGCTCCGCTGCTTGGATGGAAGCGTCCGCACTCACTCCCCCGAGGGAAGGAACTGGCAATGAGCAACGACAGTCAGCCGAGCAAGCGGACGCGAGAGATGCGCGAGAAGGCCGAGGAACTCGAACAGGCGGCCCAGCGTGCCGGCGACCCGGCGGAGAAGCGGCGGCTGACGGAGAAGGCCCTGCACATTCGCCAGTTGAGCGAAGAGGTGAACGGCAGGGGCAGCGGGACCATGGACCCGATGTAGCTTCACGGGCCCGATACGGGCCCGACGCGGGGCCGCCGGCACCGCCGCTGTCCCCGCCCCGCCCGGTCCGCGCCTCCGGGATGTGACTCGTACGGGTGAATCGGTTCGCCACGCCTGCGGAAGGGTCCCGTCCCGGTTGATCGTTCTCCGGAGCGTGACGGCTTCGGCCGTCCTGGGCGGGTCAGTGGAGGGTGTGGCGGTGGGGGTCGATGTGGTGCGCGCGTCCGCGCGGGCGGGGCGGGTCGTGCTGTGGGAGGAATCGCCGCGTGACGGGGCCCAGGCCAAGACGCTGATGACCCCGGACTTCCGGGTTCGTCTGGCCCGCGCCCAGGGCCGGATCTTCGGCGGGGACGGGCCGCGGCACGTGGTGTTCGCCGCCGGGTTCCCCGCGGTGTGTCCGGAGGAGTTCGAAGCGGTCCGGCGGGTGGCGGTGGAGGCCGAGGGCGCGGTGAGCGTGTCCGCGGTCTGTCGGGGCACCGCCACCGACGTGCGGCAGGCGCTGGCCTCGGTCCGGGGCACCGCGCACGCCCGGATCATGGTGATCGTGCCCGCCTCGGAGGCCATGGCGGGGGTGATGACCCACGGCACGGCCGAACAGGCCCTGCTCGGCGGCGCCGCGCTGGTCGCGGAGGCCCTGGCCGCCGATGACACCGTGGCCGTCGACGTGTGCCTGGCCGACGCGTCCCGCGCCGACCACGCGCTGGTCGGTGAGCACGCGGCGCGGCTGACGGAGGCCGGTGCCGGGGTGGTGGTGTTGGCGGACACGGTCGGCGACCAGTTGCCCGAGGACGCCGCGGCCATGTTCGCCACCTTGCGCCGCCGCGCGGGTGACGACGTGGTGCTGGCTTCGCACCTCCACAACGACCTCGGTCTCGCCCTGGCCAACTCCCTCCAGGCCTTGCGCGCGGGCGTTCGCGTGCACTCGTCGTCCTGGCTGGGCATCGCCGAACGCAGCGGCATGGTCGCCACCGAGCAGTTGCTGTTCCTGCTCGCCTACCGGCCCGACCGCACCCGCGCGCTCCTCGGCGACGACCGCGACGCGTGGTGGACCGCCCCCGACCTGACACTGCTGCCGGGCATCGCCCGCATGGTGGCCGCGGAGACCGGCGCACCGCTCGGCGTGACCACCCCGATCGTCGGGGACGGGGTCGGCACCATTTCCACGGGCACCCCGTTCGTCCATCCCCGCCTGTTCGAGCCGTACGATCCGCTCGGACTGCTCGGCATCGAGCCGCGGGTGGTCCTCACGCACCTGGCCAGCGCCCGCGTGGTCCGTGCCGTCGCCGCACGACTCGGACACGACCTCGACGCCGACCGGACGCGCACGGCGGTGACGTGGGTGAAGTCGCGGGCCTACGACCAGGGGCACGCCGTGGTCGACGACGACGATTTCGCCGACTACCTCTCCGCCCTGGCCGTCCCCGCGGCCCGTACCCCGCGATGAGCGCTCCATCGGCCGACGGCGTCGACGTCGACGTCGCGCGGGCACACCTGGCGGAGGGCCGGGCCGTCGTGCTGCCCAATCCCGCGCCCCTGACGTACGTCGTCGCCGCCATCACCCCGTACGCGGTCAACCGGGCCAAGGGCCGTCCCGACGGGCAACCGGTCGCACTGTGGACCCACCACCCGCGGACCACCGACCTCGTCCTGCGGTCACTCGACCTGTCCCCGCCGGCCGTCGGAACGGCCCGTCGGCTGCTGACGGACGAACGCGTGACGTTGCTGGCCCCGCTGAGCCGTGACCACACGCCGCCGGCCTGGCTGGCCCCGGCCTGCCACGAGGGCTGGACGCTGCTCTTCGGGGCCCGTTGGGGCCCCCTCCGGGCCGTTCTGGACGCGCACCCCGTCCTGTACGTCAGCAGCGCCAACCGGACGGGCCATCCCCCGGCCGCCACCGCGGCCCGGGCGCGGGCCGTGTTCCCCGGCGACGTTCCCGTCCTCGATCCGGCCGCGCTCCCCGGAACGGCCCCGGACGCCGCGGACGCACCGCCCCGCGCGGCGACGACCACGATCCGCCTGCACCCCGACGGGCACATGGAACCGCATCGCTCCGGCGCGCAGGACCGTCCGTACGCCGACGCCGCCGCCTACGTGGACCACCTGCGGGCCGCGTACGGGCCTGCGCGGTAGCCGCCGGCGGGGGGTGCCGGGTCAGGGCCGGACGGTGATCCCACCGGCGGTCGCCGGGCCCCGCCGGGCCGTCGCGCCGGACGCCGTCGTACGCGGCCTCGGGGCCAGGGCCGCGCGCAGCGCCGGGGTGAGGGCGTGGCGGGCCTCGGCGGGGGTGAGGGCGGCGGGGGTCGGGAGGGGGTTGACGTAGCGGGTGTGGATGAGACCGGCGAGGATCGTCACGACGGCCGTGGCGCGGGCGGTCGCGTCCCGGCCGCCGAGAAATTCAACGAGGCGGGCCAGCAGCTCGTGTTCCAGGTATTCGCGGATCGCTTCGGCGGCCTCTTCGCCCCGGCCGGCGAGTCGCCGGAAGTCGGCGTCCTCCCACAGGTCCGTGACCGCGTCGATCAGCCGGCCGGGGAGGGTGGCCGGGTCGCCGCCGAGGACGTCGTCCACCGTCAGCGCGGTGGCGCACTGGAACTGCATCACGTCGGCGAAGAGGCCCTTCTTCGAGCCGAAGTGGTAGGAGATCAGGGCCGGGTCCACGCCCGCCGCCGCGGCCACGGCGCGCAGGGTGGTGCGCCGGTATCCGTGCTCCAGGAACAACGCGCGGGCCGGCTGGACGATCGACTCCCGGGTCGGCGGATTGCCGCGGGGGCGGCCCCGGGTGCGGGTGCGGTCGGGGGCTGTGGAGGCGGGCGCGGCGTTATTCATCGGCATTGAGCCTGCGTTTGGTGATCGGCACAGTCAAGGGCGTTCCGACCACGACACGAAGGACGTACCGACACCATGCGCATCGCAGTCCTCGGCGCCAACGGACCCACCGGCCGCCGGATCACCGACCAGGCACTCGCCGCGGGCCACGAGGTCGTCGCCGTGACCCGCCGCCCGGGCTCCCTGGCCGCACGTCCCGGGCTCTCCGTGGCCGTCGCCGACGCCACCGACCCGGCGGCCGTCGACGCCGCGATCGGCGGGACGGACGCCGTCCTCTCCTCGCTGGGCGCGCGCTTCGGCCCGGAGGCGGTCACCACGTATTCGGCGAGCGCCGCCGCCATCACCGGGGCCATGGTCCGCCACGGTGTCGGACGGCTCCTCGTCGTCAGCTCCAGCATCGCCGACCCGCACTGGCGGCCCACCGGCGCGCACTTCTTCAACCACGTGCTCGACCCGTTGGTGAACCGGCGTCTGGGCCGCACGCTCCACGCGGACATGCGTCGTATGGAGGACGTGGTCCGGGGGACGGACCTCGACTGGACCCTCGTCCGGCCGTCGGGCCTCTTCGAGCATCCGGTGGTCACCGACTACCGCACGGCCGAGACCAGCGCGGACGGCGTATTCACCGCCCGTGCCGACCTCGCCGCCGCCATGCTGCGGGAGTTGGGCGAGCGGCGGTACGTCCGCAAGGCGATGGGCGTGATCACCACGGCCGTGAAGCCGAACATCGCCAAGCTGATCTGGAACGAGGGCGTGAAGAAGAAGTGAGCCGTGCGACCGTCGAAGTCCCTTCCTCCACACGGGCGTTCCTGGCCCTTCCCGGCACGGCCACCCTCACCACCCTCCGCCCCGACGGCACCGCGCACGTCACCCCCGTCCGTTTCACCTTCGACGCGACCGCCGGTCTGGTCCGGGTGACGACCCGGGCGGGTGCCCGCAAGGCCCGGAACGTGGCGGCGGGCGGGCCGGCGGGTGGCCCGGCGGGGCGTGCGGCCCTGTGCCGGGCGGACGGCTTCCGCTGGGTCACCCTCGAAGGTCGGGCGGCCGTCACCGACGACCCCGTGCGCGTGGCCGAGGCGGTGCGCCGCTACACCGCCCGTTACCGCGTGGCGCCACCCGACCCGCCGGACCTGGTCGTCATCGAGATCGCCGTCGACCGCGTACTGAACCTCGATCCCCGACCGTCCGTACAGAAGGCGAAGTGACACCGCGATGCCCACCGTTCCCGTCCTCGGTTCCCGTGCGGGACCGCGCCCTCCCCCGCTATCCCCCGGCGGCCGTCAGCAGGGTCCGCGCGGCTTCGCACAGGGCGTCATCCTCGGGAACGCTGCCCCACTGTCCCGGACCTACCGGCCGGACGTCGGCGGTGAGCACGGGGTGCAGTACGGGCACCAGCGGCCGGGCGAGCGGTCCCAGGGCCGCCAGGTGCTCCAGCGCCCGGATTCCGTGGGCGCCGATGACGCGTTCCTCGCGGAGGGTCCGTCCCGCGACCGCGACGGCCTCCCGGGCGTCGGCGGGATCGGCGGTGATCCGCCACAACGCGTACCGCGACCAGACGCTGCCCCAACCCGGCCACGCGAGCTTCGGCTCGCTCCGGATCACGGCGGCCAGGGAAGCGGCCGCCGGGCCCAGTTCGGCCAGCAGCTCCGGGCGCGGACGCGCCGCCCCGGGCGCCAGCAGGGCCGTCGGATCCCCGGTGAGCCGCCAGTGGCGTTCGGGTGCCCGAGTGTCCGGTCCGCCCAGGGAGGCCTCGACGACCGGCAGGGCCGCCGACCGGGCCTCCGGCGTGCCGATGGCCACCAGGGCGTCGAGCGCCCACGGCTCCGCGTCCGTACCGAGCAGGGCCACGAGGTCGCCGGTGGCGGGCGCCGCCGAGGCCCCCCAGTCCGTCAGCACCCCGAGCAGGCCGCGCCGTTCGTCGGACGTCGGCGCCGTGCGCAGCCGGTCCCGCAGGGCGGGCAGCAGGTCGGCGGCGAACGGGCGCAGCGGGTTCAGTACGTCGCCGAGCGAGGGCATGTGCGTACCGCCGTGGCAGGTGGCGGGCCGCAGGCCGTGGAAGGGGCGGCGCAGCCGCTCGGCCGCCAGCGGGACGGCGCGCGGATCCCCGATCCGCACCAGTGCGTGCAGGGCGGACGGAGCGACGTGGCGCTCCTCGTCCGCGCAGGCGGCGACGAGTTCGTCGGCCCAGGGCTCGGCGCGCCGGCCGGCGGCGGCGAGTAGGGCGACGGCCCGGCGGCGGTGCGGTGGGGCCGGGTCGGACAGTCGGGCCGCGACCAGGGGCAGGAGGGTGCGCACGGGCGAGCGCCAGCGGCTCATCACGGCGTCGGCCACGGGCAGGGCGTTGCCGTCGCCCCGCTCAAGCAGCGTGGCCGCGAGGCGGGTCCGCCCTTCGCGGTCGTCGCCGAGCAGCCCGTCGATCCGGGTGGGCAGCCACTCGGGCCGGCCCGGACCGGCCCAGGAACGCTGCCACGCCTCGGTGCGGGCGGCGCCGATGTAGGCGGCGGCCTCGTCGAGGTGTCGGGGGTCCCGGCCGCCGAGCCCGCTGCGGCGCAGTGCGAGGACGCCGGCGAACCGCTGGTCCGGGTCGGGGTGCGCGGGGAGGGCCGTGAGCCAGTCGATCACCTCGGGCGGCCACCGTGCCGGGGTGTGCCGCAGCAGTTGGCCGGCGGCGAAGACGAGTCCGACGGCCGCGCTCGTGTCGGGCTCCGCCTTCCAGCGCGCGTGCAGCGCCGGGAGGACCTCGGCGGCGCCGGCGACGGCTTGGGCGAGCGGGAAGGGGACCAGGCGCCGCACTTCGGGGTCCGGGTCGGCCAGGAGTTCCAGCAGCCGGGGCGTGGCGCGTTCCCATGCCGGGAACCAGGCCGCGGCGACGAACGACGGCTGCGAGGTACGCCCGTCCCTGGCCAGTTCGCCGATGAGGCCGAGCGCGGGGAGCCGTAGGCCGGAAGTGGGGTCGTGCGCCCAGTCGAGCAGGACGGGCAATACAGGCGGGGCGGCGGAGACCAGCGTGCCGCCCTGGTGCTGGAGGCAGTCCCACAGCTCGGCGAGGGCGCGCTTCGACCGCGCCGGGTCGGTGCAGGCGGACAGCACTTCGGGAATGTTCTCGGCGGAGCCGCGGAAATGGTCGAGCTCCGCCCACGGGACCGGGTCCGGCGTGGTGGTGGGTTCCTGGGACATCCAGGCGACTTCTTCTCGAATCGGGCCGTACGAAAGGCCGATGGTGTGATGAGGGGGATCCTACGCGTCCGGCCCCACCGCTCGGGCGACGTGGTGGGGCCGGGTTCCAGGTCGTGCGGGCCCTGGTGCCGGGGACGGGCGGGGCGTGCGACCAGGAGCGGGAGGCGGTCGGGGACGAGCGACGACCGACGGTGCGCGCCGGCCCTCAGCCGGCGCTGATGGCCGTCACGTGGGTGGTGCCGTCGGGCAGGGTGGTGACGCGGCACTGCCCCGCGGGGAAGGGGTCGCGCCCGTTCGGGCCGGGGACCTGCGCGAACGGTGTCCAGGAGCCGTCCGGCCTTCGGACGTTGTGCCAGAGGCGGCCGTCGAGGCCGACCGCCACGACCTGGGCGGAGCCGTCGGGCGTCCCCGTGATGCCGATGGCGCTGGCCCCCATGGTGGGGGTCGTGACGCCCCTCGGCGGCCGGAATCCGGTCCAGGAACCGTCGGCGCGCCGCACCTGGTGGTAGACCATCCCGTCGAGGCCGATCGCGAGTACCTGGGCGGATCCGTCGGGCATGCCGGTGATCGCCAGGGACGGGCCGGAGAACGTCGGGGCTCCGCCGTGGCCGGCCGGGCGCCCCCAGGGCGTCCAGGTACCGTCGCGCCCCTGGACACGGTGGTACATGGCACCGTCCGTGCCGTAGGAGAGCAGTTGGGCGCTCCCGTCGGGCATGGCGGCGATGGCGACCCGTGTCGCGCCCCAGTGGCTGTTCGCGGTGGGGCCGGGGACGGGCCGGAAGCCGGTCAGCCCGCCGTCGGCGCGGCGCTGCTGGTGGTGGGTCGTGCCGTCCATGGCCGTCGCCACGATCCGGCAGGTGCCGTCGGGCATGGCGGCGATGTCCGCGTCCCGGACGGTGAAGCCGGTGGCGCCGTCCGGTCCGGCGACGCGCCGCCACGGCCCGAGGGCGGCCGTACCCCGTACGGTCGTCAGCCACAGGCCGTTGTCGGGTGCGATGCCCAGCACCACGACGGAGCCGTCCGCCGTCCCGGCCGCGGCGCTCTGCACCCCCGCGAACGAGGCGGCACCGGCGGCGCCGGGCAGCGGACGCATGCTGCTCCACGACCCGTCGGGGCGGCGCTCGGTGAGGAAGAGCGCGCGCCGCTCGACGTCGTACGGGGGCAGTCGCGCGGAGTGGAACCACACCGGGTTGGTGATGGCCACCAGTTGGTCCAGGGTGGTGGAGGCGGGTTTGGGCCGGCGCACCTCGGCGCGGGCGAACATCGAGGCCTTGCCCCAGCCGCGCCAGCGCAGTCGGCCGCTGCCGGTGGCGTCGATGCGGGTCGCGGCCATGCTGCCCCACTCGGTGTACAGCGTGGCGATGCTGTCGGGGGCGCCCGTCACGTCGAGGGTGACGTCGACGGTGTCGAAGAACGACAGGGGCAGTTCCTCGCCGGGTCCCGCGACGGCCGCGCCGGAACGGGCGGTGAAGTCCAGGGTCACGGCGGCGGACTCGACGGCGTAGGACCGGCCCAGGCGCAGGGCTTCGAGCACGGCGGGCGTCGACAGGCCGGTGGCGTGCACCACGTTGTGCGGGCGGCCGACGGCGTCGGCGGGGCTGTGGGCGTCGCTGTTGCCGACGGCGGCGATCCGTTTGCCGAGGCAGAGCATGACGTGCCAGGCGGCGATGTTCGCCGCGTCGTCCAGGGTCCACGGTCCGTTCCACACCTCCAGCGCGTCCACGCGGTCGAGGCCGAACTCCCAGAACGATCCCGGTGCCGGGGTCAGCGGGTGGGCGGCGATCGTGAGCCCGCCCAGGCTGTGCACGCGCCGGGCGTGGCCGTCGAACGCCCCTTGGTCCGCGGGGCCGTAGCGCCAGTCCACCCACTCGCCCTGGGGCAGGCCGACCGCGAGCCAGTGGCCGTGGCGCGTGGTGACCTCCTCCGCGTTGATGACCAGCAGGTCGGTCGGGATGTTGCCGCGCCAGGTCACCCCGGTGGAGCTGGTGTTGTGGTCGGACGTGGCGAGGAAGTGCAGGCCCTCCTGGCGGGCGGCCGCGACGATCTCGTCGACGGTGCGTTGGCCGTCGGAGTGGACGCTGTGCAGGTGCAGGTCGCCGCGGTACCAGCCGGGGCCCCGTCCGGGCACGGCGGCGGGGAGGATGTCGTACGGGGTCCGGGGCAGCGGGTCGCCGTGGTGCAGGGTGACGTCGACCTGCCAGTCCATGCCGCCGGTGGCGCCGACCATCGGCCCCAGGATGACGGACCAGTTGCCGGGCTCGACGGGGCCGGGGGCGTAGCCCGGTGTGGCGTCCGCCGCGGAGAGGGTGAACCCGGACCGGGCGCCGCCCGACCAGCCGCGGAAGCCGGACGGGCCGAAGATGCCGAGGTCCAGGATGCCGGCGGCGGCGTCGTGGGTGGTGGAGACGGATATCCGCCGGACCCCGGTGGGGACGTCGAAGGCGACGTACGCCCATTGGTCGTTGCCGTACGGGGCGCGGCCCTTGTAGGTGGTCGTCACCGTGTCGGTGCCCCGGCCGCGCGTCGCGGCGTGCGCGATCGGGGCGGGGACGAGGGCCGCGACCCCACCGGCGGCCAGCAGGGCCCCTAATCGGAGCAGGGACCGGCGCTCGACGCCGGGGGTGGGGGGTGGGCCGGGCACGGTGTTCGGGAGGGGGTGGCTACTCGGCACAGTCGTGCTCTCCGTTCACGTGGAGTGGGGGTGGAGGGCGTCGCGCGGGAGGGAGTAGTACGGGGCGGGGGGTACGGGGCTGGGGGGGTACGGCCGGACGCGCGGGGAGATGGCCCGGGGACGGTCCAGGGTCTAGCGGTGTGAGCGCTGGGCCTCGACCATGCGGCGTACCGAGCCGTCGATGTCCGTCCGGGCCTGGACGCGTTCGGCGAAGCCGGGGAACTGCCCGGCGATGGCGCTGAGCAGGCGCAGTTCCAGCGGCGCCACGTTGACCTCGCAGCGGTCGCGGCGGACGGCTCGTACGACGCCGTCGGTGACCTGTCGGGGTGTCACCGTCCTGATGCCGCTCGGCGGGGTGGCGCCCGTGTCCGCGAACATGCCCGCGTCGCGGACGAAGCCGGGCTGGACGAGGGACACGCCGACCCCGGTGCCCCTGAGTTCCTGGCGCAGGGCGAGGGCGAAGCCGCGCAGCCCGAACTTCGTGGCGTTGTAGAGGGAGGTCGATCGGGTCGCCGCCTTGCCGGAAATGGAGCCGACCAGCACGATGTGCCCCCGTCCGCGGGCCACCATGTGCTCCGCGAGCAGTCGGGAGAGCAATACGGGCGCGCGCAGGTTGACGTCGAGGGCGCGGTCGAGTTGTTCCTCGGTGTAGTCGAGGAGGTCGCCGCTGGCGGGCAGGGCGGCGTTCGCGACGAGGATGTCCGTCCCGGCGCAGGTTCCGGCGAGCCGGACGACGTCGGACCGGAGGGCCAGGTCGGCGACCACGGTCCGGGCGCCGCAGGCGTCCGCGGTGGCCTTGAGGGCCTCCTCCCGACGCCCGGTGAGCGTGAGGCGGGCCCCTTGGGTCGCCAGCCGCACCGCCAGGTCGGAGCCGATGCCTCCGGTGGCACCGGTGAGCAGCACGTTCGATCCGGATATGTCCACGATGACTCCCGTTCGGCCGCCCTCTACTGTTCGTTCGAACGAACAGTAGGGATCGTCCCGCCGGCTGTCCACACCGCGCGGCACCCCAACTCCCCTCGCCCCCAAGGGTGGTCGCGGTGGCCGATGGGGCAGGATGTCGACATGCCCCATGCTTCCGAGACCCGCCAGAGCATCATCGACGCCGTGCTGCGGATCATCGGGCAGGACGGCATCGCCGCGGTCACCAACCGGCGGATCGCCAAGGAGGCCGGGGTCTCACTCGGTTCCGTCACCTACCACTTCGCCACCCAGCACGAGCTGTTGCGCGAAAGCCTGTTGCACTTCGTGGCCGAGGAGACCCGGCACTTCACGGCGCTCGCCGACGCGTGCTCCGACGAGCGTTTCGACATCGGGCAGGCGGCCGAGGTGGTGGCGGGGGTCGCGGGCGGCAACGTCTTCGACAGCCGCCACATCGCGCCCTTCGAGCTGTACGTCCAGGCAGGTCGCGACGAGCGGCTGCGTGCCGCCGCGGCCGAGTGCTTCGCCGCCTACGACCTGCTGGCCACCCGGATCCTGACGCACCTCGGCGTGCCGGACCCCGAACGTCTGGCGGGTGTCGCCGTGGCCCTGGTCTTCGGCCAGCAACTGCGCCGCCTGGCGACCGGGGCGCCCGCGGAGGAACTCGTCGACACCCTGCTGGTCCTCACGAGGTTCACCCCGACGCAGGCCCCGTAGGCTCCTCGGGCGGGACGGGCGCGGGGTGGTGGCCCGGCCCCCCGGTCGGCCGGCCGGTCAGGGGCGTGGGGGACAGCGCGGTGGGCTCCTCACCCTGTTCGAGGAGCGTGTCGGCCGCCCCGACGATCAGCGGGTCGGGCCGGCCGATGGCGTCCGGGTCCTTGTTGTCGTATTCGACGCGCCACAGCAGGCTGCGCATCGCCTCCAGCCGTCCGCGCCGCTTGTCGTTGCTCTTGACGACCGCCCAGGGCGCCGCCTCGGTGTCGGTGGCACGGAACATCGCTACCTTGGCCCGCGTGTACGCGTCCCACAGGTCGAGGGAGGCCAGGTCGGTGGGTGACAGTTTCCACTGCCGGACCGGGTCCACCTGCCGGATCGCGAACCGGGTGCGCTGTTCGGCCCTGGACACCGAAAACCAGAACTTGACCAGCAGGACCCCGTCGTCCACCAGCATCGTCTCGAAGGCGGGGCACTGCCGCAGGAAGAGGTCGTACTCGCCGTCCGTGCAGAACCCCATCACCTTCTCGACGCCGGCGCGGTTGTACCAGGACCGGTCGAAGAAGACGATCTCCCCCGGGCCCGGCAGGTGCGCGACGTAGCGTTGGAAGTACCACTGTCCGGCTTCCCACTCGGTCGGCTTCTCCAGGGCGACGATGCGGGCCCCGCGGGGGTTGAGGCGTTCGGTGAAGCGTTGGATGGTGCCGCCCTTGCCCGCGGCGTCCCGCCCCTCGCAGAGCACCAACACCCGGGCGCCGGTCTCGCGCACCCAGCGTTGCAGCTTCAGCAGTTCGATCTGCAGGATGCGCTTGTCCCGCTCGTACTCGGCGCGCCCCACCTTCCGCTGGTAGGGGTAGTTCTCCTGCCATGTCCGGATGGGAGCCCCTCCGGCGTCCAGCAGGACGGGTTGCTCCGGCCTGCTCGCGTCGACGCTCAACCCCGAAAGCAGGTTCTCGCCCGGTTCCACCGCTTCGTCTCGCGCTCCTGCTTCGTCTTCCACCTCGTGCGCCTACCCGACGATGCCGGGTGGAAGCGTGGAGGGCGCGGCGGCCACCGTGTGGAGCGTGGGGCAACCGTGTGGAGCGTGGGGGCGGCAACACGGAGGGCGGGGCGGCAACCGTGTGGTTGCCGCCCCGGCCCCGGACGCTCGGGTGGTGCCCCGTCAGATGCGGTGGGGGCCGCCGTAGTAGCCGCCCACCTGGCGGTGGTAGT
>NZ_JANFAK020000071.1 GCF_024721315.2 Streptomyces sp. Isolate_45 | reverse complement strand
CTCGCGGCGCGGCTGGCCGCGGGGCCGCTCGGCATGGCCGCGGCGCGCCGGGTCGCCGACCTGGTGGGGCTGTACCCGGCGGTGCGCCGGCCGTTCCCGGACGAGCGGCGGCGGGCCGGGTTGGTACGCATGGCGGCGGCCGCCGACCTCGGGGTGCTGCACGCGCTGGCGCTCTCGGTGCCCGGGGGCGCGGACGGGGCGCGGGAGTGCGCGGAGTGGTCCGCGCTGTACGCCGAGGAGGCGGGGCTGCTCGGCGTGGACCCGCTGGGCGAGCTCCGGGCCGGCTTGCGCGGGGCCCTGGCGGGCCTGGACGGGGACGCGGCGGACCGGTGTTGGGCCGAGGCCCGCGAGGCCTTCGGACGGGGCGGGGTGTCCACCGCGGAGGAGGCGGTGGCGGCGACCTGGCGGTGGCGGGACGCGGCGTCCCGGCCGCGGCTGGTGCAGTTGTGCGGGCCCTCGGGCAGCGGCAAGAGCACCTTCGCGCGCACCCTGCCGGGGGTGGACGCGTACGTCGGCCTCGACGACCTGCGCGCCGACCGGGGCGCTCGCGCCGACCAGCGGGCCAATCCGGAGGTCCTGCGCGAGGGCCTGGACCGGCTGGACCGGGCCCTGGCCGCCGGCGGAACGGTGGTGTGGGACGCCACCTCGCTGACCGAGCAGCAGCGCGGCCTGGCCGGCGGCGTGGCGCGGCGCCGGGACGCGCTGGTCACGCACGCGGTGGTGCTCGTCGGGGAGGCGGAGTTGCTGCGGCGCAACGGCGTACGGGCGCATCCCGTGCCGGCGGCCGTGCTGGTCGGGCAGTTGCGCCGGTTCAGCCCGCCCTACCCGGGTCAGGCGCACCGGACCTGGTACATCGGCGAGGGCGGCACCGTCGAGGACACCGCGGGCGGGCTGGGCGAGGCGGTCGGGCCGGGCGGCCGGGCCGGCGGGAACGACGCCGAGGGCGTCGGCACGGGAGGCCGAAGCCGCGGCACCGGCGGCGGCGGCACGGCAGGCAACGGCACGGGGGAGTACGTCTGATGCGGACCAGTGAGCAGCTCTACCACCAGGTCCACTGGGATCCCCGGTTCGATCCGGCGCGGTTCACGCTCGGGCTGCTCCAGCGCGGGGCCGATCCCAAGCGGGTGCCGTTGCCGTCGTTCGTGCCGGGGGGCGACATCCCGTGGCACCGGGTTTTGTTCGTGGAGGCGGACGGCGAGCTGGTGTGGGACCGTGCGACCGGTGTGGACCTGATCGACACGACCCCGGCGGGGCGGGTGCGCGAACGGCGCCTGCTGGACGCCCCCTTCTTCGGTGTCCGGACCCCGCACGCGTGGGACCCGGCCGACGGTGGTGCCTGGCGGCCGGCGCGGGCGGGTACCGTCGCGGCGGGTCTCCTCACGGCGGGGCACGTCGCCGCAGGGCCAGTCACGGTGAGGCCCGTCACCGCGGCCCCGGAGCGGGTGCGGCTGTTGACCTGGAACACCCTGTGGGACCGCTACGACGCCCCGCTCATCTCCACGGCGCTGCGCAGGCCGCTGCTGCTGGCCGACCTGGCGGCCGCCGACGCCGACGTGATCGCGCTCCAGGAGGTCGAACCCGCCCTGCTGAAGCTGGTGCTGGCCGCGCCCTGGGTCCGTGACGGGTACGTCCTGGGCACGGATCCGTACGGCGGGGACGTGTCCGGTTGCGGGCTGCTCCTGCTGAGCCGGCTGCCGGTGCGGGAGGCGGGGTTGCACATGTTGCGGAGGCACAAGGGGGTCGCCGCCATCACCGTGGACACCGCGGTGGGGCCGCTCGTCGTCGCCGCCACCCACCTGACCAGCGACCACACCGAGAACGGTGCCGGACGGCGGGAGGAGGAGCTGGCGCGGATCGCCGAGGGGACGGCCGGCCTCGACGCGGATCTGGCGCTGCTCGGGGATTTCAACGACGGCCGGTCCGGGGCGCGGGGGCCGGCGGCCGCGCTGGGCCTGCGGGACGCGTGGACCGAGGCGCACGGCGCGGACGACGACACCCCGACGTTCGATCCGGTGGGCAACCCGCTGGCCGCGGTGGGTTCCCTGACGGGCCGGCCGGGCCGGCTGGACCGGATCCTGCTCCGATCGGCGGCCGCCCGGGTGCGGGCGGCCGGCCTGCGCGGTGACTCCCCCGCGCCGGAAGGTCTGTTCATCTCGGACCACTACGGGGTGGAGGCCACGCTGGAGTACGCCGCCGTCGGCGAGGGGCCGGCGCGGCTCGACGCGGCGGCGACCGCGCGGACGGCGGTGGCGTGGCTGCCTCCCGCGGACGCGGCGGTGGCGGAGTTGCGACAGCGGCACGACCCGGCGTACGGGCGGTGGCCGGCGCACGTGAACCTGCTCTTCGGCTTCGTGCCGGAGTCCTCCTTCGACGAGGCGCTGCCACTGCTGGCGGGCGTCGCGGCCGCGACGGAGCCGTTCGCCGCGCGGCTTGAGGGCGTGCGCTCCTTCGGGGGCCGGGAGGGAGCCACGCTGTGGCTGGACCCGGCGGCGGCCGGTGAGGGTCCTTGGCAGGAGCTGCGGCGGGCGCTGGTGGAACGGTTCCCGGGCTGTGCGGGGCGCTCCCGTGGGGCCGGGTACACCCCGCACCTGACCCTGGGGCACAGCCCTGATCCGCGGCGCGCGGAGCGGGAGTTCGGGGCCCGACTGGCCGGCGGGCGCAGTGCGGAGGTCGGGCGGCTCTCGGTGCTGTCGCGGCGCGGCGACGGTCCGATGGTGGTCCGGGCGACCGTGGAACTCGGCACGGGCGAGGTGTGCCTGCTGCCCGAGCCGTCGCCCCTGGCCGCGTACCGGACGGATCCGTGGGACGGGGCTTCGGCGGTACGGGGTGGGGCGTCGACGGGGCGGGGAGGGGCGCTGCAGCGGCGGACCGCGTCGGGCCCGGCGGGGGACGGTTCGCCGCCCGAACGGGACACCGCGCCGCCGGAGCGGCGGACGGCGTCGCCCGAACGCGACACGGCCTTGCCCGAGAGGGACACGGCGTTGCCCGGGCAGGGCGCGGCGGTGTCCGGGCAGGGCGCGGCGTTGCCGGGGCGAGACACCGTGTTCCCCCAGCGGGGCGCGGCGTTGCCCCGGCAGGACACCGTGTTCCCCCAGCGGGGCGCGGCGTTGCCCCGGCAGGACACGGCGTTGCCCGAGCGGGGCGCGGCGTTGTCCCGGCAGGACACGGCGTTGCCGGGGCGGGCCGCGCCGCCGTTGCCGAAGCGGCCCCCGCAGGACGAACGGCAGCTCTCCGTCGCGGCGGTCGTGGAGCGTGTCACGGCCGCACTCGGGGACGGTGCGGTGGTGCGGGTCGCGGGATCGCGGCGGATGGCGTGCGCGCCCGCGTGGGCCGATCTGGACCTGGTGGCGCTGGTGCCGGGCGACCCCGGCACCGGCGGGCTGCGGGAGCGGGTGGCGGCCGCCCTGCCGGAGGCTGAGCGGCTGCGGGAGGTCACGGGCGCGCGGGTGCCGGGGTTGCGGCTGCGCCTCGGACAGCGGGACGTGGACCTGGTGGTGGTCGCCACCGGCGGGACGGACCCCGCCTCGGCCGTCGCGCGGCGGGCGGAGCTCGCCGGGGCGGCCGCGGTGGCGCTCAGCGCGCTGAGCGACGCGGACGCCGTACGGGAGTCCGTGGGCGCGGAGCGGGCCGCCTTCTCCGGGTTGGCGCTGGCGGTGAAGTCCTGGGCGCGGGCCCGCGGTCTGGACTCGGCGCCCTTCGGGGGCCTGCCGGGGCTGGCCTGGGCGGTGCTGGCGGCCAGGACCGTCCGCACGGCCCCGGACCTGGAACCGACGGCGCTGCTGCGGGAGTTCTTCGGGACGTGGGCCGCCTGGGACTGGAACGAACCGGTGGAGCTGCTGCCCACCGGCCGGCGTGGGGAGGGGTCCGCGCCGGTCACCGTGTTGACCCCGTCCGAACCGGTGCGCAGTTGCACGGCTCAGGTCGGGGCCGGTCTGCGGGACCTGCTCGTGCGGGAGCTGTACCGGGCGTGGGAGGTCCTCGACGCGGAGCCGGGCGGCTTCGAACGGTTGCTGTCCGCCCCGCCGCTGCACCGTCGGCACGCGGCGTGGGCCGTGGTGACCGTACGGGGTGACGGGCCGCGGGAGTTCGAGGACAACCTGGGACGGGCCCGGGGCCGGCTGCGGTCCCTGCTCGGCGCGCTGGAGGAGGCCGGGGCGGCCGACGCGCACGCCTGGCCGCGCCCCTTCGAGCTGTCCGGCACCCTGGCCCGCTACGCGGTCGGCCTGGGGGCCGCGCCGCCCGACGCGGGCCGGCTGGAAGCGCTCACCGCCGCGTGGTGCGCGACCCTGCCGGGCGTCGAGGTCGATCGGGCCGCTTGCGGCGAGGTGCCGGACCTGATCTGACGGGGCACGGCCGATGGCGACGAGTAGCGAACGCACGACGCCATCCGCCCCCTTCGTACGGACACTTCCCGAAGCCGGAAGAAACGCGGCCCGAGTCTGCCCGAAGCTCCGTCCCGCCTCAGCGGGCACGGCGGAACGGAGCGGTCAGGAGCCTCAGTAGAGCCTCGCGGGGATTTTTCGTCAACACTTTTCACAAGGATTGAAGAAACTCCAAGTTCACAGGCCTGATGGCCAATTGACACACCGTTGGATCTTCGGTTCATGAACGCTGAACCCCTTGACGGCCTCCGTGGCGGGCAGTTCACTCACGCTTCGATCCCCCCGGATCCCAGACGTCAGGAGTGCCCCCCATGCCACGCCTCTCCGATCACCCGCCCCGACTGACGGTCGCGGCCCTCGCCGCCGCCCTGGTCGCGGCCCTGCTCGTGCTGCTCCCCGGCACCGCCGCCACCGCGGCGCCCACGCTCCTCTCCCAGGGCAAGCCCACCACCGCCTCCTCGATCGAGAACGCCGGCACCCCGGCCGCCGCGGCCGTGGACGGCGACAACGGCACCCGCTGGTCCAGCGGGTTCGCCGACCCGCAGTGGATACAGGTCGACCTCGGCGCGCCCGCCCAGCTCGGTCAGGTGGTGCTGCGCTGGGAGACCGCCGCCGCCAAGGCGTACCGGATCGAGCTGTCCAACGACGGCAGCTCCTGGTCCACGGCCTACTCGACCTCCGCCGGAGTCGGCGGGACCACCACCCACGACATATCCGGCACGGCCCGGTACGTCCGGGTGCATGGCACCGAGCGCACCACCGGCTACGGCTACTCCCTCTGGGAGTTCCAGGTCTACGGCACCGACGGCACCGGACCGGTCATCCCGGGCGGCGGTGACCTCGGCCCCAACGTGATCGTCTTCGATCCGTCGACGCCGAACATCCAGGGCAAGCTGGACGAGGTCTTCGCCCAGCAGGAATCGGCCCAGTTCGGCTCCGGCCGCTACCAGTTCCTCTTCAAGCCGGGCACCTACAACGGGCTCAACGCGCAGATCGGCTTCTACACCTCCGTCTCGGGTCTCGGCCTGAGCCCCGACGACACCACGATCAACGGGGACGTCACCGTCGACGCGGGCTGGTTCGGCGGCAACGCCACTCAGAACTTCTGGCGTTCGGCCGAGAACCTCGCGCTCAACCCGGTGAACGGCACCAACCGTTGGGCGGTCTCGCAGGCCGCGCCGTTCCGCCGCATGCACGTGAAGGGCGGGCTCAACCTGGCTCCGAACGGCTACGGTTGGGCCTCCGGCGGCTACATCGCCGACTCCAGGATCGACGGCCAGGTCGGCAACTACTCGCAGCAGCAGTGGTACACCCGGGACAGCTCCATCGGCGGCTGGTCCAACGCGGTGTGGAACCAGGTGTTCTCCGGCACCCAGGGCGCGCCGGCGCAGTCGTACCCGAACCCGCCGTACACCACCCTCGACACCACCCCCGTGTCCCGCGAGAAGCCGTTCCTGTACCTGGACGGCAACGAGTACAAGGTCTTCGTCCCGGCCAAGCGGACCAACGCCCGCGGCACGTCGTGGGGCAACGGGGCGCCGCAGGGCACCTCGATCCCGCTGAACCGGTTCTACGTGGTCAAGCCGGGCGCGAGCGCCGCGACCATCAACCAGGCGCTGGCGCAGGGCCTGCACCTGCTGTTCACCCCCGGCGTCTACCACGTGGACCGGACCATCCAGGTGAACCGTCCGGACACGGTCGTCCTCGGCCTCGGCCTGGCCACGATCATCCCGGACAACGGGGTGACCGCGATGAAGGTCGCCGACGTCGACGGGGTGCGCCTCGCGGGCTTCCTCATCGACGCGGGTCCGGTCAACTCGCCGACGCTGCTGGAGGTCGGCCCGGCGGGCTCCGCCACCGACCACTCCGCGAACCCGACCACCGTGCAGGACGTCTTCATCCGGGTCGGCGGGGCCGGTGCGGGCAAGGCCACGCTGGGCATGGCGGTCAACAGCCACGACACCATCGTCGACCACACCTGGATCTGGCGGGCCGACCACGGGGACGGGGTGGGCTGGGAGACCAACCGCTCCGACTACGGGTTCCGCGTCAACGGTGACGACGTCCTGGCCACCGGGCTGTTCGTCGAGCACTTCAACAAGTACGACGTGGAGTGGAACGGCGAGCGCGGGCGCACGATCTTCTTCCAGAACGAGAAGGCGTACGACGCGCCCAACCAGGCCGCGATCCAGAACGGTGCGATCAAGGGCTACGCCGCCTACAAGGTGGCCGACTCGGTGAACACCCACGAGGGATGGGGCCTGGGCAGCTACTGCTACTACAACGTGGATCCGACGATCCGTCAGGAACACGGTTTCCAGGCACCGGTGAAGCCCGGCGTGCGGTTCCACGACCTGCTGGTGGTCTCGCTCGGCGGCAACGGACAGTACGAGCACGTCATCAACGGCATCGGCGCCCCCACCTCCGGTACCTCGACCGTCCCGTCGACGGTGGTGTCGTTCCCCTGATCCACCCCCACCGCCCCTGATCCCCGACCCATCCCCCGACCCCCGGAAAGCGCGGGGCGGCCCGGCGGCCGCCCCGCGTTTTCCGGGCCACCCGAGAGAGCGCTCTCCCACCGCGCGGAGGGCACACACCCGAGGAGCGGCACACATGAAGATCCGATCGCGGACCCTCTCCGCCCTACTGGTTTCGGCGGCCTTCGCCGCGACCGCCGCGGCAGGCCTGGGCGGCCTCTCGCTGACCGCCCAGGCCGTCCCCGACGCCGGCACGTCCCCGCACTCCGCGCACGCGAACGCCGCCCCGCTCGCCACCGGAGACGACCCCGACGGCGACGGATACATTCCGGCCGTACCCCAGGTCACGGGGGTCACCCCGTCGTGGGCGAACCCGCCCGAGCGGTACTTCCACGAGTTCCAGGCCAACTGCTCCGTCAGCCGGACCGCTCCGGACGACCCCATCGTCTTCGCGGGTCGGCCCGGCGCCTCCCACGACCACACCTTCATGGGCAACACCACGACCGACGCCTTCAGCACCACCGCCTCGCTCAGCGCGGGCGGCACCGCCTGCACCGCCCCCGGCGACCTCTCGGGCTACTGGATGCCGACGCTCCACAACGGCGGCCGACCGGTCCTGCCCACCGGGCCGCAGGTGATCTACTACAAGAGCGGGGTCACCGACTACAAGAGCGTGCGGCCCTTCCCGAAGGGGCTGCGCTTCGTGGTCGGCAGTCCGACCCAGACGGCGGCCGAGTTCCGCGGCCACAAGGGCTGGGTCGAGGGCTGGGAGTGCGGGGACAGCTTCAAGAACACGGAGTTCCCGGCGAACTGCCCGACCGGAACCCAGCTCAACATCCGCATGCAGTCGCCCAGTTGCTGGGACGGGAAGTTCCTGGACACCCCCGACCACAAGGCGCACATGGCCTACCCGGTCGTGAAGCCCGGCAACAACGACAACGTCTGCCCGACCAGTCACCCGGTGGCGCTCCCCATGGTCGAGTTCAAGATGGCGTTCCCCGTCAGCGGGGACATGTCGCAGGTCAGGCTGTCGAGCGGGAGCGGCCACTCCTTCCACTACGACTTCTTCAACGCCTGGGACGACCGGACCCTGGCCGCCCTCGTCGAGCACTGCGTCAAGGGCGGACTCCAGTGCGACTCCCGCGGCTACGACGAGACCCACCCCGAGGCGGGCGCCGCCCTCGGCCCGGACCACCGACTCCCCTAACCCCAGCCCCCAGCCCCCTCCCCCACACTTGGAGGTCCCCGCGTGCACTCCCGCATGCGTTCCCTCGTCACGGCCGCGCTCCTGGCGGGCGCCGTGACCGTACTGCCCACCGCGCCGGCGCAGGCCGCCGGCAGCGTGGTGAAGGTGACCGGCTCCCAGGGCAACTGGCAGCTGACCGTGGACGGTTCCCCGTACCTCGTCAAGGGCGTCACCTGGGGCCCGTCCCCGGCGGACGCCGGCCGGCTGCTGCCCGACGTGAAGTCGCTGGGCGCCAACACCATCCGCACCTGGGGCACCGACGCGAGCAGCCGTCAGCTGTTCGACGCGGCCGCCGCGAACGGACTCAAGGTGGTCGCCGGGTTCTGGCTGCAACCGGGCGGCGGCCCGGGCAGCGGCGGCTGCACCGACTACGTGACGGACACCGGCTACAAGAACAGCATGCTCGCCGAGTTCTCACGCTGGGTGGAGGCGTACCGCGACCACCCGGCCGTGCTCATGTGGAACGTCGGCAACGAGTCGGTCCTCGGCCTGCAGAACTGTTGGTCCGGCGCCGAGTTGGAGAACCAGCGCAACGCCTACACCGCCTTCGTCAACGACGTGGCGAAGGCCGTCCACCGCATCGACGCGAACCACCCCGTCACCTCCACCGACGCCTGGGTGGGCGCGTGGCCTTACTACAAGCGCAACTCCCCCGATCTGGACCTGTACTCCGTCAACGCCTACAAGGAGGTGTGCGGGGTCCGGCAGGCCTGGGAGCAGGGCGGTCACACCAAGCCGTACCTGATCACCGAGACGGGTCCGGCCGGTGAGTGGGAGGTGCCGAACGATGCGAACGGGGTCCCGCTGGAGCCGGGCGACCGGGCCAAGGCGGACGGTTACACGAACGCCTGGAACTGCGTCACGGGCCACCGGGGGGTGGCGCTGGGCGCGACGGTGTTCCACTACGGCACCGAGTACGACTTCGGTGGCCACTGGTTCAACCTGACTCCCGCCGGGGAGCGCCGTCACATGTACCACGCCGTGAAGCGGGCGTACGGGGGCGGCACGGTCGGGGACAACCTGCCCCCGACGGTGTCCGTGCCGTCCGTACCGGACGCGGGGGCGGTCCCCGCGGGCAAGGAAGTGACGATCCAGGCCCCGGCTTCGGACCCCGAGGGCGACCCGCTCGCGTACGAGGTGCTGTGGGGCGGCACGTACGTGGACGGTGGCGGCGGGCTGGTCTCCGTCCCGTCCACCCACCTGGGCGGTGGCACGCTGAAGGCCACGGCTCCGGCGCGGACCGGAGTGTGGAAGCTGTACGTCAAGGTGAAGGACGGGCGGGGCAACGTGGGCGTCGAGCAGCGGTCGGTACGGGTGGTGCCGCCGCCGGTGGCGGGAACCGACGTGGCCCTCGGCCGGCCGACGACCGCCTCCACCTACCAGAACGACGGGTACGGCGGCTGCCCCTGCACTCCGGGGTTGGCCACGGACGGCCGTGCGGACACCCGGTGGGCCAGCACCTGGGCCGATGCGCAGTGGCTCCAGGTGGACCTGGGCGCGGTGCGGCAGCTGCGTCACGCGCAGTTGGTGTGGGAGTCCGCGTACGGGAAGGCGTACGCGATCAAGGTGTCGGACGACGGTCTGAACTGGCGGACGGCGTACGCCACGTCCTCCGGTGACGGCGGTATCGACGACTTCGACATCGCCGCCTCGGGCCGCTACGTGCGGTTGGAGCTGACCGGGCGCGGTACGGGCTACGGGTACTCGCTGTTCCACTTCGGCGTCTACGCCTGACCGCCGCTCCCGCACACGCCGCGCGCCGCCCGAACCCTGCCGGGCGGCGCGCGGTCCTGTGTCCGGGTGGGGTCCGGGGAGCGGGAAGCGGGGAGCGGGAAGCGTGAAGCGGGTTCAGAGTTCGATGACGATCTTCCCCGCGGTGTGGCCGTCCTGGTTGAGGGTGAAGGCGGCCGCGAGTTCGGAGAGCGGGAAGGTCTCGGCGACGGTGACCGTGAGGCGGCCGTCGTCGGCGAGGCGGCCCAGGGCGGCGAGGTCGGAGCCGACGGGCCGCACCCACATCCACTGGCCGCCGGAGCCGAGGACCGTCTGGTCGGCGATGGAGGCGTGGCGGCCGTCGTCGGCGAGGACGGCGCGGGTGACGTCGAGGACCCCGCCGACGAAGTCCGCGACGACGTCGACCCCGTCGGGGGCCAGGCCGCGGACCCGGTCCGCGAGGCCTTCCCCGTACGCGACGGGCTCGCAGCCCAGGTCCCGCAGCCGGTCGTGGTTGCGGGGGGAGGCGGTGCCGATGACGCGGGCGCCGAGGGCTCGGGCGATCTGCACGCCGAGGGACCCGACGCCGCCGGCCGCCCCGTGGATGAGGACGGTGTCGCCCTCCCGGGTGCCGAGGCGGGTCAGCAGTTGGAAGGCGGTGAGCCCGGCCAGCGGCAGGCCCGCGGCCTGTTGCCAGGTCAGGGAGGCCGGCTTCGGCGCGAGGGCCCGTACGGGCACGGTGACGAACTCGGCGAAGGTGCCGCCGTGCACCCAGTCCTTGCGGGCATATGCCATGACCTCGTCGCCCGCCGCGAACTCGGGAGTGTCGATGCCGACGCGCTCGACGGTGCCGGCCACGTCCCAACCGGGGACGACCGGGTACACGACGTCCATCAGGCCGTCGAGGCCGCCCGACATGATCTTCCAGTCGACCGGGTTGACCGACGCGCAGCGGACCCGGACGAGGACCTCGCCAGGGCCGACCTTGGGGACCGGCAGCCGGGTCTCGGACAGCACCTCCGTCCCGCCGTACGTCTCGTACGTCATCGCCCGCATGGTGTCCTGGGTGTGGTCGGACATGCGCCTCGCCTCTCCGCTGGAAGGACCCCTTCCGCATCCCACCACGAAAGGCCGTGCCCGCCCCGGCAGGCGGGGCGGGCACGGCGCGGCGCGGTGGGGCGCGGCAGGGCGGTCACAGGGCCCGGTGGGCCGCGATCACCTCCGCGTAGTGGCGGCCGCTGGACTTCACGGTGCGCCGCTGGGTCCCGTAGTCGACGTGGACCAGGCCGAAGCGCTTGTCGTAGCCGTAGGCCCATTCGAAGTTGTCGAGCAGTGACCAGGCGTAGTAGCCGGCCAGGGGCGCGCCGCGGCGGGCGGCTCGGGCGCAGGCGGCCAGGTGGCCGGTCAGGTACGCGGCGCGTTCCGGGTCGTGGACGCTGCCGTCGGGGGCCACGGTGTCGGGGTAGGAGGAGCCGTTCTCGGTGACGTGGATGCGGCGGGCCCCGTACTCCTCGGTGAGGCGCATGAGGAGGGTCTCGATGCCGCTCGCGTCGACCTCCCAGTCCATGCCGGTGCGCGGGACGCCGGGGCGCTCCACCTGGCGGGCGTGGGGGGCCGGGCCGGTCGGGTCGGCGGTGACGATCTGCGGGAAGTAGTAGTTGAGGCCGATCCAGTCGAGGGGCGCGGCGATGGTGGCGAGGTCGCCGGGACGTTCGGGCAGGTCCACCCCGTAGACCTCGCGCATGTCCGTGGGGAAGCCGCGGCCGTGGACGGGGTCGAGCCACCAGCGGTTGACGTGGCCGTCCATGCGGTGGGCCGCCGCCCGGTCGGCTTCGCTCGCGGTGGCGGGCTCGACGGTGGAGAGGTTGTTGACGATGCCGATCCGCGCGCCGGGGGCGGCGGCGCGGATGGCCGACGTGGCGAGGCCGTGGCCCAGGAGCAGGTGGTAGGAGGCGCGGACGGCGGCGGTCAGATCGGTCCAACCGGGGGCCATCCGGCCCTCCAGGTGGCCGATCCAGGCGGAGCAGAGCGGCTCGTTGAGCGTGGCCCATTCGGTGACGCGGTCGCCGAGGCGTCCGGCGACCAGGCCGGCGTACGCGGCGAAGTGCTCGGCGGTGGCCCGCTCGGGCCAGCCCCCGCGGTCCTGGAGCGCCTGGGGCAGGTCCCAGTGGTAGAGGGTGACGGAGGGGGTGATGCCGGCGGCGAGGAGTCCGTCGATGAGGCGGTCGTAGAAGTCGAGGCCCTTGGCGTTGACGGGGCCGTCGCCTCCGGGCAGGACGCGGGGCCAGGCCACGGAGAGGCGGTAGGCGTTGGTGCCGAGGTCCTTCATCAGGGCGATGTCCTCCCGCCACCGGTGGTAGTGGTCGCAGGCGGTGTCGCCGTTGTGGCCGCCGTCGACGGCGCCGGCGGTGTGGGAGAACGTGTCCCAGATGGACGGGGCGCGGCCGTCCTCCTCCACGGCGCCTTCGATCTGGTAGGCGGAGGTGGCGGTGCCCCAGGCGAAGTCGCGCGGCAGCGCGGCGAGGTCGATGGCCTGGTGGGCGGCGGCGAAACGGGTTTCGGAAAGGGTCACTTGACGGCTCCTGCCGTGAGTCCGGCCACCAAGTACCGCTGCAGCAGCAGGAATCCGGCGACGACGGGGATGCTGACGACGAGCGAGGCGGCCATGATCTGGTTCCAGTAGACGTCGTTCTGCGTGGAGTAGCCCTGCAGGCCGACGGCGAGGGTGCGGGTGGTGTCGTTGGTCATGACGGAGGCGAACAGCACCTCTCCCCATGCGGTCATGAAGGCGTACACGGCGACGGCGACGATGCCGGGCACGGCGGCCGGGACGACGACGCGGAACAGCGCTCCGAGCGGGCCGCAGCCGTCCACGGTGGCGGCCTCGTCGAGCTCGCGGGGCACCGAGTCGAAGTAGCCGATGAGCATCCAGATGGAGAAGGGGAGGGAGAAGGTCAGGTAGGCGAGGATGAGCCCGCCGCGGGAGCCGTAGAGGGCGACGCCGGTGGTGTTGCCGATGTTCACGAAGATCAGGAACAGCGGCAGCAGGAAGAGGATCCCGGGGAACATCTGGGTGGACAGGACGGTGACCGTGAACAGGCGCTTGCCGCGGAAGCGGTAGCGGCTGACGGCGTAGGCCGCGAAGACGGCGATGACCACCGAGCAGACGGTGGCGGAGCCGGCGACGATCAGGGAGTTGAGGAAGTACTTCGCGAGCGGGATGGTGTGCCAGATGTCGACGTACGGGCGGAAGGTGAGGCCGCTGGGGATCCAGCGGAACTGACCGGCCACGTCCTTCAGCGGCTTGAGGGAGCTGGTGACCATCACGTAGACGGGCACCAGTACGAAACCGGCGAGCAGGGTGAGGAACACCGCCCGGACCGCGCGGAACGAGGCGGGCGGGTCGAGCGGGCTCCGGGCCCTGGCGGGCGTGCGGGTTCTAGGCATCGGACTTCTTCCTCCGTCCGCGCGTGGTGACCAGCAGGTACACGGCGGTGACCAGCAACAGGAAGAGCAGCAGCAGGACGGACATGGCCGAGCCGGTGCCGAAGTTCCAGGTGACGAAACTGGACTGGTAGATGTGGATGGAGATCAGGTCGGCGGCCTCCGGGGCGGACTTCCCGAAGAGGACGAACGGCGTGTTGAAGTCGTTGAAGGTCCACAGGAACAGGACCAGGATCAGCACCTGGTTGACCGCGCCGACGGACGGCAGGGTGATCCGCCGGATCTGCTGCCACACGCCGGCGCCGTCGAGGGCCGCCGCCTCGTACAGCTCCCGGGGGACGTTCTGGAGCGCGGCCGTCACGATCAGGAAGGCGAAAGGCCAGCCCTTCCAGACGGAGACGATGAGCAGCGCCCAGAAGCTGTTGTCGCCGAGCAGCCAGAACGTGTGCTCGGCGCCGCCGATGCCGAGTTGGTCGTGCAGGACGTGGTTGATCATCCCGTTGTCCCGCTGGAACATGAACGACCAGGTGATGACGGCGGCGTAGACGGGCAGGGCGTACGGGACCAGGAACAGGGCCCGCAGGAAGCCCCGGCCGCGGAAGCTCTCCTGCGTGAACACGGCGGCGGCCGTGCCGAGGAACCAGCACAGGGCCACGGAGAGCAGGGTGAACAGACAGGTGGTGAGGAAGGAGCCGAGGAGTGCCTCGCCGACGGGCCGGTTGACGTCGACGGCGAGTTCGTAGTTGTCGAAGCCCGCCCAGGGAGCGCCGGTCCAGTCCCGGATGTGGAACTGGGTGAGTTCGCGGAAGCTCGCCACGATGCCCATGACCATGGGGATCAGGTGGATGAGCAGTTCGAGGAGGAGCGCGGGCAGGAGCAGGAGGTAGGGCAGGGCGATGCGGCGGACGCGGCCCGGCCGGCGGACCCGGTGCGCGGTGCGCCGCACGGGTCCGGCCGCGGGAGGGGGCGGGGACGCGGTCGGCGCGGGGGGCGCGGACGGTGAAACGGTCATCGCAGCCGACTCAATTCGCCATCTGCTGCTGGGCCTTGGTGAGCTTGGCCTTGACCGACTCGGTGGTGACGGGGCGCCCGGCGGCCGCCTCGGCGAACAGCTCCTTGACGGCGGTGCCGACGGCGGTCTCGAACTGGGACTCCTCGGGGACCTGCGGGAGCGGCGCGGCGCTGGTGCCGAGGGTGTCGCGGAGGACGGTGAGGTCGTCGGTGGCGAAGGCCGGGTCGCTCTGTGCGGCCTTGACCGGCGGGATGGAACCGTAGGTCTTGTTGAGGACCTTCTGCTGTTCGTCGCCGGTCATGAACTTCACGAACTTCAGCGCGCCGTCGATGTTGTCGGTGTTCTTGAAGACGGCCAGGTTGATCCCGGCGACCATCGAGTTGGTGTTCTTGCCGGCGCCGGGGGCGCCGCCCGCCGGGACGGGGACGGGCGCCACGCCCCAGTCGCCCTCCTTCATGCCGTTGGCCTTGAAGCTGGTGGCCGCGCTCTGCCACAGGACCATCGCCGTACGGCCGTTGGCGAAGTCCTGGAGCGACTGGTTCTTGTCGTACTCGGCGTTCCCCGGCGCGATGATCTTGTCCTTGGCCATGAGGTCGACGTACTGCTTGACGGCGTCGACGTTGCCCGGACTGTCGAACGTGGGCTTGCCGGCGGCGTCGAAGAAGGATGCGCCGTGCTGCTGCGAGAAGACGAAGGCCTGGTGGATGTTGTTGGAGAGGTTGGCCCCCTCCGCGCCCAGCGCCCACTTGCCGTCCTTGGAGAGCTTCTGGCCGGTGCTCACCATCTCGTCCCAGGTGGCCGGCGGCTTCTCGATGCCGGCCTCCTGGAACATCTTCTTGTTGTAGTAGAGCGCGTACGACATGGAGTAGAGGGGGACCGCGGCCGGGTCCTTGCCGGCGGCGCCGGCCGATCCGACGGCGGAGGCGACGAAGCGGTCCCTGCCGCCGATGGCGTCGAAGTTCTTGGCGTCCCAGGGCAGCAGGGCGCCGGTGGCCTGGAGGGAGGAGGACCAGGTGTTGCCGATGTTGAGCACGTCCGGGCCCTGGCCGGAGGCGGTGGCGGCGAGGATCCGGTTGAGCAGGTCCGACCAGGGGACGACTTCGAGCTTGACCTTGATGCCGGTCTGCTGCTCGAACTTCTTGAGCTCGGGGCCGAGGGTCGCCTCGTCCGCCGCGATGTCGGGGCCCTGGTTGGAGGCCCAGTAGGTGAGCTCCTTGGGCGCGGTGTTGGTACCGCCCCCGCTGTCCGCGGAACCGCCGCCGCAGGCGGTGGCGGCGACGGCGAGGAGGGAGACTGTCACGGCGGCGGCAGCGGCTCGGGTTCTGCGCATGGCGGATCGGCCCCTTTCGGCAGGGTCGTGGGAAGGCCGGTGCGCGGGCCCCGGGTGTCGTCGGCCCGGGACCTCGGCAGCACCTGATGCGTCCAGGCCTTAATTTAGGACGTGAGTTAAGCCTCGGGAAAGGGTCGCGTCAAGGGGTCGCGCAGGGGTATGTTGCGAACGAAGTCACGGCGGAAGGGGCCAGATGACCACGGGGCGTAGCGGACGTACGGTGCGGGACCTGCGGCGCGGCAACCGCAGCGCCGTACTGCAGCGGTTGTACTTCGGCGGGCCGATGAGCCGGCAGGAACTGGGGCCCGCGACGGGGCTGAGTTCCGGATCGGTCAGCAACGTCGTCGGCGAGCTCGTCGCCGACGGACTGTTGGAGGAGGCCGGGATCGTCGATTCCGACGGCGGCCGGCCGCGCACCCTGCTGCGGGTGGCCCCCGGCAGCGCGCACATGATCGGCGTGGACGTCGGCGAAACCCGGGTCCGGGTCGAGCTGTTCGACCTGACCCTCACCGAACTGGCGCGCACGGAGCTGCCGTTGCTGCCGCGCGGATGCTACGACGTCGGCCCGATCGTGGACCACGTACGGACGGGCATCGCCACCGTCCTCGCCGACGCCGGGGTCGGTACCGAGCGGCTGCTGGGTGTCGGTGTCGGTGTCCCCGGGATCGTCGACCGCGAGGCACCGGGCGGGACGGTCGTGCACGGGCAGACCATCGGCTGGGACGCGGTACCGCTGGAGGCTCTGCTGCGTGCGACGAAGGCCGTCCCGGACGAGGTCCCGTACCTCATCGACAACGGCGCACGGACCCTCGGCCAGGCCGAGATGTGGTTCGGGGCGGGTCGGGGCGCGCGGGAGGCCGTGGTGGTCCTCTTCGGGTCGGGCGTCGGCGCGAGCCTGATCACCGACGGTTCGGGCACCGCCCTGGAATGGGGACACCTGACGGTGTCGGTGGGCGGCCGGCGCTGCCGGTGCGGGGCGCGGGGCTGCCTGGAGGCGTACGCCGGGGCGGAGTCGGTCCTCGCCCGCTGGGCGGAACGGGGCGGCGGACCGGGTCCGGGGGACGGCGCGGGCGGCGGTGGCGGTGGGGAGGGCGGGACGGTCACGGCGAACGGGGTCGGCGGCGGGGGCGACGCGGCGTACGGGGTCGGCGGCGCGGGCGGGTTCGGCAGCGGCGGCGGGCGGACGGTCGAGGCCGACGGGGGCGTCGAGCCCGACGAGGAGGAGGCGCTGTCGGCGCTGCTCGACGCGGCGGGCGCGGGGGACGCACTCGCCCTGGCGGTGCTGGAGGAGACGGCGGAGTACCTCGGCGCCGGACTGTCGGACGTGATCAACCTGTTCCGGCCGGAGCGGATCCTGATCGGCGGTTGGGCCGGCCTGTTGCTGGGCCCGCACATCCTTCCGGCCGTCCGGGAGCACGCCACGCGCTACTCGCTGCGACACCCGGCGGCCCGGGTCTCCATCGACCTCGGCTCCCTGGGACCCGACGCCGTCACGGTGGGCGCGGCGACGCTCCCCCTGTCGGCGTTCTTCGCGGCGGGCGGCCGCCGCGCCCTGCCGGAACCCCCCGCCGAACAGCCGGGCTGGCAAACCGCCATGGAAGTCCGCGGCGGAGCGAACCAGGGCCGGGGCTGAGGCCGGACGCGCACCCGGCAGGACGGCGCGGCGGGCGAGCCCGGGACGTGGCGAGCCCGTAGCGGCTCCGCCCGCACGGGCCCGGCAGTCCACCGACACCCCCGCACACACCGCCACCGACCGCGCCGGGCACCCCACCGGAACCGGCAACGCCGCCGGCACGTACCGGCGGGCAGGTACCGCTCGGACACCACGCCGCGGCCCCGCTCGCACGAGCCGGCAGCCCGCCGACGGGCCCGTACGGGCCGGCGCCGAGGGCCGTCCGGAGCCGCGCACGCCCGAGGGCATCCGCACGAGCCCGGCTGCGGGGCGGGCAGAGGAGGGGGGGCGGGTCCGCGAGGGTCGTAACGGCCTGTCGCGGCGCCGGACGACGTGCCGGGATCGTCGCGCCGGATCGCCGCGCCGGATCGCCGCGCCGGGTCGTGGCGTCGCGCGGGTCAGGAGGACTCGCGGATCACCAGGCTCGGGTTGAAGAGGACCTCGGTCGGTTCCGGCGGGCCGTCGCCCGTGAGGCGGTCCAGGAGCAGGCGGACCATCTCCGCCGCCATGTCCTCCACCGGCTGGCGCACCGTCGTCAGCCGCGGGCGGCCCGCCGTCGCCGCTCTCGAATCGTCGAAGCCGACCACGGACACGTCCTCCGGGACCCGACGGCCGTGCTCCCGCAACACCAGGCAGGCCCCCTGGGCCATGAGGTCGTTCGCCGCGAACACCCCGTCCAGGTCCGGCCGGCCGGCCAGCAGCCGGCGCATCGCCCGCTCGCCCCCGTCAACCGTGAAGTCGGCCTCCGTGACCGCCCCCAGGTCGCTGCCGGCCGCCTCCTCGAACCCGGCGATCCGTTCCCGGCTCGCCGTCACGGCCCGGGGCCCCCCGATCGCCACGAGGCGGCGGCGGCCCCGCTCCAGGAGGTGCCGGGCCGCGAGCGCCCCGCCGTCGCGGTGCCGCAGGTCCACCCGGTCCAGGGTCGGCGCGGCCGCCGGCGGGCGGGCGAACAGGACGGCGGGCAACCCGGCCGCCGCGAGCATGCCGGGGAGCGGGTCGTCGCCGCTCGTGGTGACGAGCAGCGCGCCGTCGGCCCCGCCCTCCCCCAGGTACGACACCACCTGCGCGCGGTCCCGTGCCGAGTCGGCGAACATCAACACCGGGTACACCCCGTGCGGCCGCAGCGCGCGCACCACCGCGCCGACCACCCGCCCGAAGAACGGGTCCTGGAGGACGCCGGGAGCGCCGTCCGCGTCCACGTCGGCATCCGTGGCGGCGTCCGTGCCCGCCCCGGAGACCACCAGCGCGATGGCGCCCGAGCGTCGCGTGACGAGCGAGCGGGCCGCGCGGTTCGGAACGTACCCGGTCTCGGCGACGGCCCGCCGCACCGCCTCCTGGATGCCCGGGTCGACGTTCCGGACGCCGTTCACCACGCGGGACACCGTCGCCCGGGACACGCCCGCCGCGCGGGCGACGTCCTCCAGTGTCGGGGCCGTCCCGGTCCCCGCTCCCCTGCGACCCCCTGTGTCCATGGCCGCACTGTAGCCGCCGGGGGTCAGGCGTCGAGCGCCGCCCGCAGCGGGAGGTTCCCGGCGCTGCGGCCGGCCAGGAGGGTGAACCGGCCCGGCTCGGTGACCCAGCCACCGGCCGGCGGCGACCAGTGCTGGAGGGCGCGTACGGGGATCCGTACCCGGGCCGTGGCCCGGTCCCCCGGCTCCGCCCGTACGGCCGCCCAACCCGCGAGCCAGCGCACGGGGCGCTCGACCGTGGATCCGGGCCGGGCGAGGTGGACCTGGACGACCTCACGACCCGGCCGGCTCCCGGTGTTGCGCACCTCGACCGGGACCTCGTACCCGCCCCCGGGGAGCGGGACGGGCATGCCGATCCGCTCGAACGCCCAGGTGGTGTAGCCCAGTCCGTGGCCGAACCAGTACGCGGGCTCCCGGCCGGAGCGCAGCCAGCCGCGGTAGCCGATGTGCAGGCCCTCCTCGTACGGGAGGACCCCGCGGGTGGGCCGGGTGGTGCGGACGGGGGCGTCGGCGAGGGCGTCGGGCCAACTGGTGGGGAGCCTGCCGCCCGGCTCGGCGCGACCGAGGAGGACGTCGGCGAGGGCGGCGCCGCCCTCCTGACCGGGGAACCAGGTGAGCAGAACGGCGGCGGGGTCCTTCCGCCACGGGAGCACGACCGGCCCTCCGCAGTTGACGACGACGATCGTACGAGGGTTCGCGCGGGCGATCTCCCTGATGAACCGCCCCTGAGAGGAGTCCAGTTCGAGGGTGTCACGGTCGCGCCCCTCCGATTCGCCGCCCTCGACGCTGCCGACGCACACCACGACGGCGTCGGCCGCGCCCGCGGCGGCCAGCGCGTCGGCCCGCGCCCGCCCCGGCTCGGGGTCAGGTGGCGCGGCGGTCAGCACGGTGGCCCGGCCGGTCCCGGAGGCCAGTGCGCGACGGGCGACGACCCGGACCGGCCGGCCGGCTTCGAGGTCGATCCGGGCGGTGTGCTGGGGCGGGCGGACGTGCACGACGGCGGGGTCGTCGGTCTCGGGCGGGAACTCCCCTTCCAACAGGGTGACTTCGTCCACATGGAGGGTCATCTCCCCGAAACCGCCGAGCCCCAGCGTCCAGGGGCCGGTCACATCGGGGTGGAGCACCGCCTCCAATTCGACGGTGGCCGCGCCGGGGGGCAACCCGGGCTCCAGGACGCGGCCGGAGGGCTGCGCCTGCGAGCGGAGGACCGCCCCGGCGGCATCGAGCACCCGCAGCCGCACGCCGGGCAGGCCGGTGTCCGGGTCGCGGGCGTACCGGGCTCCCATCGGCGCGGGCTCGGCGGCTCCGGCGGGCCGCGGGCCCGGCTCGTACACCACCCGTACCCGGTCGGGCAGGGCCGCCCGCAGCCCGGCCAGGGGCGTCACCACTCCGACGGGGAAGACCTCGGAACTCCCGCCGCCCTGCACCCGGGGCTCGACGGCGTGCACCCCGATCACGGCGAGGCTGCCGAGCGCGGGCGCATCGAGCGGGAGTCCACCGGCCCGGTTCTCCAGCAGTACGAAGCTCGCGGCGGCACTCTCGCGCAACAGGCGACGCCGCGGGCCCAGGTCGGGGTCGACGGGGTCGAGGCCGGGGCCGGCCTGCGCTCCCGTCACCGCCCCCGGCACCGCCCCCGTAACCGCTCCCCTCCCCACTCCCGTCACCGCTCCCCCGCCGTCCTCCCGCCCTCCGCCCGTCAGGGCTCCGACGCGGGCGGCCAGCCGCAGCAGGCGGCGTGCCTTGTCCGCGACGGCTTCGGCCGGTACCAGGCCGGCCTCGACGGCGACCGCCAGGGCCTCCCCCCACGGGCCGGCGGGGCCGGGCATCGCCAGGTCCTGCGCGGACGCCGCCGCGGACACGGTGGAGCGGACGGCGCCCCAGTCGGAGACGACGACACCGTCGAAACCCCACTCCCCCTTGAGCGGCTCGGCGAGGAGTGAACTCTCGCTCATGGTCGTCCCGTTGACCTTGTTGTACGCGGACATCACCAGCCAGACCCCGGCCCGCACGGCGGCCTCGAAAGGCGGGAGGTACAGCTCGCGCAGGACCCGTTCGCCGAGCCGGGCGTCGAGGGTCAGCCGCTCCGTCTCGGAGTCGTTGGCGACGTAGTGCTTCGCGGCTGCCGCGACGCCCCGGGATTGGATGCCGGAGATCAGGGCGGCCCCGGTCCGGCCGGTGAGCAGCGGATCCTCGGAGAAGCACTCGAAGTGCCGCCCGGCGAGGGGGCTCCGGTGCAGGTTCAGATTGGGCGCGAGGAGGACGTGGACCCCCTTGTGGCGGGCCTCGTCCCCCAGGAGCCGGCCGAGACCGCGGACGCGCTCCTCGTCCCACAGCGCGCCGAGCGCGCTCGCGCAGGGCAGCAGGGCCGAGGGGAGCCTCTCGTCCCAGCCCGGTCCGCGCACCCCGGCCGGGCCGTCGGAGAACACGATCGTCCCGAGGCCGACGGCCGGTTCGGGCGGGGTGTGCCAGGTGTCGGCGCCGGTGAGGAGCCGGACCCGCTGCCGCAGGTCCAGTCCGTCGACGAGTCGTTCCGCGTCGCTGCCGCGCATGTACCGACCTCTTCACGCCTGTTGCCGATGGGAGAGCGCTCTCCCTGATGATCCCGAGCCGTCGGTCGCGCTGTCAACGGGCTGGAGGGGCGCGGCGATCGGCGTGAGCGTTCCCGTCTCCGAGAGGGGGAGGACCACCGGCTCGATGTCGTTCCGGGTCGGGGCGGGTCCGGGCGGGGCGGGTCGGGGCGGGGGTGGGGCCGAGAGGCCGACCACCGGCGCTGTCCGCTTGGGGGCACCGGCGATTCCAAGCCGGTCGGTTTCGAGCGTTCTCGACCATCCCGGCTCGACAGGTTCACGGAAATGACCGCTTCCTGAGAGAAACGATGCCGAGGTACATCCAAACCACCTGATAGGGCGGCATGCCGTTGATTCCCGAACCATCGCGTATGTCCTGTTAGTTGCTGCCTCGGCACCATCCTGAGCTGGAACGATGCGGACCATCACACCACCGGCCCGGCACGAGGAGAGGACAGTTCATGAGCCATCCGCAGGAGGACGGCGCGATCAGCGCGGTCACCACGGCACAGTTGAACCGAATCGCCCGGGACGGCGTCTACGCCGGCCCCACCGCGCTCGATCCGACCGCCGCCAACCTGGCCGAAGCCCTGGTCGCCGCACTGGGCGGCTCGGCGGAGACGCCCCTGTTGCCGCCCGATCTGCGGCAACTGACCGAGCGGGTGCGACAGAGGGCGACCATCGGATTCCCCCGGATCACCTCCGCCCTGGACGGCGTGCGCCTGTCGGCCCACACGATCAAGCTGAACACCGCCGAACCGCGACCCGTGGTGATCGTGCCCGCGGGCTGGACCCCTTTGGGTTGGGCCCTGTTCGAGTACGCCCACCTTCAACTGGCCCTCCGCGGCTACCACGTGCTCGCGTACACCCCGCGCGGCATCGGCACGACGGTGGGCCTCCCCGGCGGCGGCTACGTGGACGGTCCGTTCACGTCCGAGGGCACGATCGACGTGGCCGGCCCCGCGGACTGGGCGGACGGCTCCACCGTCATCGACTACGCCCAGCAGTACTTCGAACCGAGCTCGATCGCGTTCCTCGGCGAGTCGTACGGCTCCGGCATCAGTCAGCTCGTCGCGGCGAACGACCCGGCCCGACGCGTCAGCGCGGTCGTGGCCCTCAGCACCTGGGGCAACCTCGCGACCAGCCTGTACCAGAACGACACCCGCCACCTGGCCGCGGTGAAGGCCCTGACCGGCTTCACCGGCGGCCCGGTCGAGCGGAAGTTCGACGCGGCGACGCGGCAGCTGTTGGCGGACTTCGACGCCGGGCGCAACCTTGAGGAGGTGGCCGCCTGGGGCACGGTGCGGGCGCCGTCGTCCTACCTGGACGCGACCAACACGCGGGGCGTCCCCACGTTCTTCTCCAACACCTGGCACGAGACGCTCTTCCCCGCCAACCAGGTCGTCGAGCACTTCGACCGCCTGACCGTGCCCAAGCGGCTGAACATGTGGATCGGCGACCACGCCGCCCCCGAGGGTGCCGGTCTGACCATTCCGTTCAGCGGGCCGAACGCGCCCGTCGAGGAGGCGTTCGCCTGGCTCGACCACCACCTGCTCGGCGCCGACAACGGCGTACCCGACTGGCCGGCGGTCAGCACCCAGATCATGTTCACCTACCTGACCCGGACCGATCCGGAGACCGGGAAGGAGGTGATCACCGAGCCCGCCGTCCGCGAGACGAGGCCGTCCTGGGCCGAGGTGACCACCTCCACCGAGCGCTGGTACCTGACCGCCGCCGCCCCGGGCAGCCGCGACGGCGGACTCGGCGCGGAGCCGGAGAGCGGGTGGCAGCGGGAGTTCACCGCAGGGCACCTCACCGAGGCCACCGCGGTCGACGACCCCATCACCACGGGGCAGGCCGAGTGGAAGGGCAGTCCGAAGACCTACCCGACCGGCAAGTTCGACCGCCGGCACCTCGCCGTCTGGACCAGCGCGCCGCTGGAGTCCTCGCGTCGGATCCGCGGCGTTCCCGAACTCGCCCTGACGGTCCGCAGCTCGGCCGCCTCCGCGACCTTGGTCGCCCTTCTCTTCGACCTCGCCCCCGACGACACCGCGCGCATCATCACGCACGAACCCCTCACCCTGCCGGAACTGACTCCCGACCAGGACCGGGACGTCTCCTGGCGGCTCCAGGCCGCCGGGTACGACCTGGCGGCGGACCACCGTCTCATGCTCGTCCTCACCAGCAAGGACCCGCTCTACTCCGACGCCGGCGTCGACGAAAGCGCCACCACGATCACCTCCGCCGGAGGCAACCCCGCCCACCTGGAACTGCCCCTGGGCTGACGCGCACGGTTCGGATCCGGCGCCCCGCGGCCCCGTCGCCGCACACCTGGCCCCCCGGGCCACTCACCGGGAGCGCGGCCACTCCTCGTAGTGGGTCGGGGCCGGGCGGGCGCCGGGGCCGGCCGTGAGGACGTCACCCTCGACGACGGCGAACATGCCGTCCCGCTCGTCGGTGACGACCGTACGGTCGTCCCGTCGGAGCGCGAGCGTCAGGCGGCCGAGTTCGTCGAGGGGGAAGACGTCCGGGCCGGCGACGTCGAGCGTGCCGTTCAGGGGCGGGGCGGTGGTGACGTCGGCGAGGGCCGTGACCACGTCGGCCGTCGCGATGGGCCGGACCGGGGTGGCGGGCAGGCGCACGCTCCGTTCGTACCGGTACCGGTACCGGTACCGGCCGCCCGCCTCGCCCTGTCGCACGACGTCTCCCCAGCTACCTGGCCAAGCAGACGCAGCCCCTGTCCCGGGCCGACCTGGTGAGTCCGTCCAGGGCAAGACCGGCGGATACGTCCTGACCAGAGCGGCTTCGGAAATCACCGTCCTCGACGTGGTGCGGCCGGTCGACGGGGCGGGCCCGGCGTTCGTGTGCACCGAGATCCACCAACGGGGTCCGTTCGGCACGCCGCCCGAGGACTGCGCGAAGCCGTGCCCCATCGCCCGCGCGATGGCCACCGCGGACGAGGCCCGGCGGGCGTCGCTGCGGGAGGTCTCCGTCGCCGATCTCGTCGGGTCGGTGGAGCGGGACAGCGGTCCGGAGGCCCTGCCCGGCGTCGGCGCTCGGCCCTCGGCTGGACTCGACGGCTCCCGGCGACTTCGGGGCTCAGGCCTTCAGGGCCCGGCCCGCGACGGTCAGGGCCAGGCGGCGGGGCGCGAGTCCGGAGGCCAGGGCGGACAGTCGGTTGCCGAGGCCCGCGACGACGCTCGGCGGGGTCGAACCCCGCTCCAGGGCGCGGCGGGCGGTGGTGACGACCTGCGCGGGCGTGGCGACCTTGCCGACCACGGCGTCACGGCTGCCGACCACGTCGAAGAACTCGGTGCTCGTGGGTCCCGGGGACACGGCGAGGACGCGCAACCGGGACCGACGGGTCTCGTACGCGACGGCTTCGGTGAAGCTGAGCACGAACGCCTTGGTCGCTCCGTAGACCGCCATCGCCGGGGTCGGCTGGTAGGCCGCGGTGCTGGCGAGGGTGATCAGCGCGCCCCGGCCGTCGGCCACCAGGTCGGGCAGGAAGGCCCGGGTCAGGCCCGCCACCGCGGCGACGTTCAGCTGGATCATCCGGTCGACCTGCGCCGGGTCCTGCTCCAGGAGTGCGCCGTGACTGCCGAAGCCGGCGTTGTTGATCAGCGTCTGCACCCGGATGCCGCGGGCTTCGAGCTCGGCGTGCAGGGCCGCGCCCGCGCCGGGGAGGGCCAGGTCGGCGGCCAGGGGCGTGGCCCGGATGCCGTAACGCTTCTCCAGGTCCCGAGCGAGTTCTTCGAGCCGGTCCAGGCGCCGGGCGACCAGCACCAGGTCGGCGCCGCGCTCGGCCCATTGGCGGGCGAACTCGACGCCGAGTCCCGCGCTCGCCCCGGTGACGAGGGCCACCGTTCCCCTGTACGTCATCGACATGTCGGTTGCTCCGGTTCCGGTCCGTGGAAGGCTTGCGTCATAATCAATGTAGGCATCGACATCATTGTAGTCAATGACAACATTGCGGGTTCGACAGAGGGGAAACCGACTTGGCCGCCGACGGGTCGTACCACCACGGCAATCTCAGGGCCGCCCTGCTGGAACGGGCGGAGGCCGTCCTCACCGAGGCCGGGGCGGAGGGCCTCAGCCTGCGCGGCCTGGCCCGGGACCTGGGCGTGAGCCACGCGGCGCCCTCCCGGCACTTCCGTGACCGGCAGGCCCTCATGGACGCCCTGGCGGTCAGCGGCTTCACCACCCTCAACACGCGCATGCGCACGGCGGCCGACTCCGGGGACCCCCGCCCGATCGGGGCGCGCATGACCGAACTGGGCAGGGCCTACGTGGACTTCGCCGTCGCGCACACGGCGCTGCTGGACCTGATGTTCACCGTCAAGCACGCCGACGGCTCCAGCGAGGAGCTCCGCGAGCTCGGCCGGGAGAGCCTGCTGATCGTCGCGCGGTTGCTGGAGGAGGGGCAGCGGGCGGGAGCGGTGCGTACGGGTGATCCCGTACGGCTCGCCCAGGTCGCGTTCTCGACCGTGCACGGGCTCGCGACGCTCGCCGTCGCCTCCCTCCTCGACGACACCCCGCTGCCCGAGGCCACGGATCTGGCCCTGGACGTCCTCTTGGCCGGGCTGCGCCCGGGAGGCTGATATCGACCGGGAGGCTGATATCGACCGGCGGCGGATCGACCGGTCGGCGGATCGGCGGACCGGCGGATCGCCACAGAGGTGATGAATCGGGCGGGGCGGGGAAGTCGGAAGGGGACGGCGGCGACCGAACCGCACACCGGCAGGCAACCGCATTCCGACAGGCAACCGCAGGCAAGGCAGGCAAGGCAGGTACAGGCGTGCTCATCGACCTCTCCGGCAGGACCGCGCTGGTCACCGGATCGACGCAGGGAATCGGCGCGGCCATCGCGTCCGGACTGGCCGGCGCGGGTGCCCGGGTGGCCGTCAACGGCCGCAGCGGGAAGTCCGTGGACGAGGCGGTGGAACGCCTTGCCGCCGGGGGCGGCGAGTTCGTCGCCGCCCCCGGCGACATCTCGACGCAAGAGGGGGCCCGGGCCGTCTTCGACGCGGTGCCGCACGCCGACGTCCTCGTCAACAACCTCGGGATCTTCGGTGCGCGGGCCGCGCTGGAGATCCCCGACGAGGAGTGGCGGCGCTACTTCGACGTGAACGTCCTCACGGCCGTCCGCATGACCCGCCACTACCTGCCGGGAATGATCGAGCGCGGATGGGGACGCGTCCAGAACATCGCGAGCGACTCGGCCGTGGTCATCCCGGCGGAGATGATCCACTACGGGATGTCCAAGACGGCCCTGCTCGCCGTGGCCCGCGGGTTCGCCAAGGAGGCCGCCGGTACGGGGGTGACGGTGAACTCCGTCATCGCCGGTCCGACGCACACCGGTGGCGTCGAGGACTTCGTGTACGAGTTGGTCGACCGGAACCTCCCCTGGGACGAGGCGCAGCGCGAGTTCATGCGCCTGCACCGGCCCCAGTCGCTGATCCAGCGGCTGATCGAGCCGGAGGAGATCGCGCACATGGTGGTCTACCTGGCCTCCCCGTACGCGTCGGCCACCACGGGCGGGGCGCTGCGGGTGGACGGCGGGTACGTGGACTCGGTCCTCCCGTAGCGGCGGCGGCGCGAGGAGCGCGTGCGGACGGGCCACCGGGGCGGCGCGGAAACCCGGGGCGGCGCGGGGGGCCGCATCCGCCCCGGGGAGGCCGAGGGACCGATCCCCGGCCGGGCTACCGGTCCTGGGAGAGCCGGACGAGTTCCGCGAAGGAACCGTCCAGGCGTACGAGCTCCTCGTAGGTGCCCTGCTCCGCGATCCGGCCGGCGTCGAGGACGATGATCCGGTCGGCGAGTCGGCAGTTCTCCATCCGGTGCGTGACGATCACGGTGATCCGGTCGTCCTTCATGTCGCGCAGGCCCGAGAAGACCATGTGCTCACCGCGCGGGTCCATGGCCGAGGTCGGCTCGTCCATGACCAGCAGGCCGGGCCTGCGGTGGAACGCGCGGCCGCAGGCGAGGCGTTGCCACTGGCCGCCGGAGGGTTCGTGGCCGCCCCAGACCGACCGGGCCAGGAGGGTGTCCAGGCCGTCGGGGAAATCCTCGACGTTGGCGCGCATGCCGACGGCGTCCAGCGCGTCCCAGACGGCTTCCTCGCCGCGCGGGTCGGGCCGTCCGAGGGTGATGTTCTCCCGGGCGGAGAAGGGCCAGTGCCCGTACGACTGGGTCACGAGGCCGACGTGCTGCCAGGCGGTGCGCTGGTCCGCGTCGGAGGTCGGGACTCCGTCCCAGGAGACGCTGCCGGAGGTCGGGGCCGTCAGCGAGGTCAGCAGCCGGATCAGGGTGGACTTCCCGGCACCGTTCTCCCCGATGACGGCGACGACCTCGCCCCGCGACAGGGTGAGGGTGACCGGACCGAGCGCGGGCGCGTCCTTGCCGGGGTAGGTGTAGGTGGCCCCTTCGAGCCGGATCTTCTCGGGGGCGTTCTCCATCACCTGCGGTCCGCGCGGACCGGACTTCTCGGCGGCCTCCTTCACGAAGGCGGTGTAGTCGCCGAGGTAGAGGGCGTGCTGGAACATGGCCGCCCCGTAGACGACGAGTTGGGAGAGGGCCGCGGTCGAGGTGCGCATGGCGACGATCGCCGTGCCGGCCGCCGCGATCGCCATGTACCCGCCGACGACGAGCCCGGCGAGGGCCCCGTACGTCGCGACGACGAAGATCCCGGACGCGGCGGCGGCGACCAGGTACACGGTGAGGTAGCGGGGCGCGGAGCTGACCATCCGGGAGTCGATGCGCTCGCAGACGGCCGCGTACCAATGGTGGGCGTACGGCCGCATGCCGTTGCCGCGCAGTTCGTCGGCGAGCTTCGGGGTGGTCAGGTGCCAGCGCATCATGTGCTTGATGTTGCGGGAGGCGATGGTCTGGTTGTGGAGGCGGTAGTCGAGGCGCGCGGCGTGCACCGAGCCGAGACCGCGGGGCACCACGGACAGCAGGAGCAGCGGCAGCAGCACGGGGTGGACGACGGCGAGGACGGACGCTACGGCGACCATGTCGATCAGCCCGCCGGTGAAGCCGAGCGCGTCCTGGAGCAGCATGGCGGACCGTGCGGAGCCGGTCTCGGCGGCTTCGGAGCGTTCGGTGAAGTCGGGGGCGTCGTAGGCGGCGAGTTCGACGTCCATGTGGGCGTCGACCATGGCGAGGTCGGCGAGGGTGGCCATGCCGGGATTGAGCCGGCGGGCGGCGCTGCCCGCCGTGATGGAGGCCAGGGCCCCGAGCGCGGTCATCGCGGCGGCGATGACCAGCGGCCAGGCGGCGGCCGAGATCCGTTCGTGGACGCCGTCACCGGCCAGGAGCGGGACCATCGCCCGGGAGATCGCGGCGAGGGCCGCCGCCGTGCAGATCCCGCCGAGGATCTGGGCGGCGACCAGGACGTGGAACGCGGTGCGGTTGACGGCGAGCGCGAGCCGCGCGGTCTGCCGGAGGGCGGAGGGCACGCGACGGGCCATCTGCCCGAGCGACAGGGCCTCCATGGTGTCGTTGTGCTGGCCCCAGGAGTACGTGAACTCCGGCGGGGCGGGGGCGGGGACGACTGGTGCGGGGGGTGCGGGGGCAGGGGGTGGCGACTGGGGTGGTACGGCGGACTTCTCTTTCGCGGCCTGCTGCTCGGACATGCGCGATCTCCTTCAACCGGCTTGCAGTGGAGCCCTGTTCGGGCGGCCGCGCGCATGCCGGGGAAGCCCGTGTCCACAGGGGTGCGGAGGGGCGGCTGCGCGGTCGCGGGAACTGGAGGAGTGAGTACAGCGCAGGCCGGTGGTCGGAGCAGCGGGATCTGGCCGACCTCGCCGCGACGGCCCCCCAGGCGCTGCCGCTGATCGAGTTCGCGGGCCGCCGGGCCGCCGGGCCGCCCGGACCCCGAGGTTGGCCGGAACCGACCGCTGCGGGGGTCCCGCTCCCGGAAACCACTTGCGACCGGCCGGGGCCGGCCCCCGATCCTTCGACGGCTTGTCCGACGGGCGCCCGACCCGCGGCGGGGCGCCCGCCCGCTACCGTGTCGACCCATGACGGTTCTGATCCTCGGCGGCAGTGGTTTCCTGGGCACCGAACTCGTCCGCCAAGCCCTGGCGGCGGGGCACGTGACGGCCGCGACGTTCGCGTCCCGACCCGGCACGACGGCAGGGGTCGCCTGGCATCACCTCGACGTGCGCGACCCCGTGCGGGTCGCCTCGGTGATCGCGGAGGTGGCCCCCTCCGTCGTGGTCAACACGTCAAGCGGACAAGGCGATTGGGCGGTCACCGCGGACGGCGCGCTGCGGGTGGCGCTGGCCGCCGCCAGGGCGGGGTGCCGTCTCGTGCACGTCTCCAGCGACGCGGTGTTCTCCGGTGCGCGCGTCCACTACGACGAGACGTGCGCGCCCTCTCCACTGACCCCCTACGGCGCGGCGAAGGCCGCCGCCGAGACGGGGGTTCGGATCCTGCTGCCGGGGGCCGCGGTCGCCCGCACCTCACTGATCATCGGACACGGCCGGTCGGAGCACGAACGCGGCGTCCACGCCCTGATCGCCGGCACCCGCGACGGGGTCCTGTTCACCGATGACGTTCGTTGCCCGGTGCACGTCGAGGACCTGGCCGCGGCCTTGTGGGAGATCGCACTGTCCGAACTGGCCGGAACGTTCCACATCGCCGGACCGGACGCCCTGAGCCGCCACGACCTCGGCTTGCTCATCGCGCGGAGGGACGGTCTGGACGGCGCTCGGCTGCCGGTCGGACGGCGGGCGGACACGTCCCTGCCGGGCGCCCTCGACGTACGTCTGGACAGCCGCGCGACCCAAGTCCGGTTGCGCACCCGCATCCGCGGCGCCCGCACCTTCCTGCGCGGAGAGGGGGCCGAGGGGGCCCCGGCGTCCCCCGGCGCGACGTGACGAGCCCCGGGAGCGCGCGGATCCGAGCGGCCCCGGGCCGCCGACCTCGCCGCGGCTCGGGGGGCGTGGCGGCGTGGCGGTAGGAGGCCGGAACGACCCGGCCACTCCTACGACCCCGCCCGTACCGTCACTCGTACTCGGTGCCGCCCTTGCGGGTCAGGTAGCCGGGGCTGATCGCCTTCGCGATGGCGCGGCCGCCGACCACCGGGCTGTAGCGCTCCGGGACGGGGCGGATGACGACGCCCTCGCGCAGGTGCAGGTCCCGGCCCGAGACCGTCTCCCGGCCGGAGGCCAGTTCCAGGACGGTCTCCAGGGCGTAGGGCCCCTCGAAGAGCCTGGGCACCAGAGGCAGTTCACCCGCTTCCAGGACCTGGGCCGGGTCCAGCCAGTGCACCTGCCCGTCGATCTCCGCCGACACGTCGAAGACGGCGTATCCGGGCGGCGCGTCGGCGGCGTTCCCCCGGGCCCCGTACGGGAGGTCCTGCACGCCGGTTCCGTAGACCTCCGCGAAGACGCCGATCCGGGTCGCGCCGAGCCGCTCGGCCAGCCGGGCCGCGACCGCCGGCACGCCGTGACCGCGTACGGCACGCCAGTACAGGTTGCGCTCGTCCTCCTTGAGCGCCAGCGCCTTGGAGCCGAAGCCCTTGGAGGACACGATGACCCGCTCGCCCTCGGCGACGTACGTCATGAGGCAGGCCGTGCCGTGGAGTTTCTCGGTCAGGACCACGGTCTCGCCCGGCTCGAAGATCCGCGGGTAGCGCTGGAGGTTCTCGATGTCCACCCAGGGCAGCAGGTCGGGAGCCCTTTCGACGTCACCGTCCATCGTCGTGGGAACGGGTGGCGACCACTTGACGATGCCCAGCAGTTCGGCGAAGTCGGTGCCCTCCTCGGCGGCCGACGCGAGGTCCACTCCGTCCAGCGCGCGGGGCCGGCACACCAGCCCCTGCGAGAGTTCACCCCGCAGCCGGACCGCCTTGACCCGGTCGGCGGCACTGCCGGCGAGCCGGCCGGTCAGTCCCAGCTCCTCGATCAACCCGGCGGGCAGTACCGCCTGTTCCGGTATGTAGAGGGCGAAATCGCCCGTTCGGTAGGAGTCCTTGGCGACGACGGCGCGGTAGAGGCCCACTTGGGCGAGTTCCAGCGCATCGGCGTTCGGGTGGTCGTGGACGGTCAGCTCTTCGACGGTGACACGCAGAGTGGACATGGGGCGGCTCCTCGGTTCCGGGTCCGGTTCGTGGGCGGGGGCGGGGGCAGGGGCGGGTCAGGGCGGTTGCGGTGGCACGGTCGTGCGGGGTGAAGTCGTTGCGGGCGGACGCCAATTGGGCGGGCCGGGCGCCGGGACCCCGTCCGTCCCCCGCTGCCACCCCACTCTCCACGCGGCCATTTCCGCTGGTCCAGCGGATATCCGGGTGTTAGCCTGCGCCGCGCCCGGGGATCGGCTCCGCACGGCTCGCACAGGAGGTTCGTATGACACGTCGTCCCGTCACGGTCGTCACCGGGGGGAGCCGCGGCATCGGTGCGGCGACCTGCCTCCGGCTCGCGGGCGAAGGCCACGATCTGGTGCTGGGGTACGCCCGCGACGAGGCCGCGGCGGAAACCACGGCCGAGCGCGTACGGGCGGCGGGAGCGCGGTGCGTGACGGTACGCGGTGACGTGTCCGAGGAGTGCGCCGTGGAACGGCTCTTCGACATCGCGGGCGCCGAACTGGGCGCGGTCACCGGCCTGGTGAACAACGCCGGGGTGACCGGCCCGCTGGGCCGTCTCGTGGACGCCCGGACGGAGGACCTGCGGCGCGTGGTGGAGGTGAACCTCATCGGGTACCTGCTCTGCTGCCGCCGGGCCGCCCGGGACATGGCGGCCGGCGGGGGCGGGGCCATCGTGAACGTGTCCTCGGCGGCCGCGACCCTCGGCAGCCCCGGCGACTACGTCCACTACGCGGCCACCAAGGCCGCGGTCGACGCGCTGACCATCGGCCTGTCCAAGGAGTTGGGTCCGGACCTGATCCGGGTGAACGGGGTCTCGCCGGGGATCGTCGAGACCGACATGCACGCGGCCATGGGCGACCCCGACCGCCCCGCCCGTGCCGCCGCCGGGATCCCGCTGGGCCGGGCGGGCCGGCCCGAGGAGATCGCCGGGGCCATCGCCTGGCTGCTGTCCGAGGACGCCTCCTACACCACGGGCGCCGTCCTGCGGGTGGCCGGCGGCCGATGACCGCCGGCGGGCCCGCGACGCCCCGGTCGGAGGTGCCGGGACAGCCCCTATGCTGCACAGATGATCAAGCCGATCGAACTAGTGATATTCGACTGCGACGGCGTGCTCGTCGACAGCGAACGCATCGCCGTGCGCGTGCAGGTGGCCCTGGGAGCGGAGCTCGGCTGGGCACTGACCGAGGACGAGGTCATCGACCGGTTCATCGGGCGTTCCGGTGTCTCCATCCGGGAGCAGGTCGCCGCGGAGCTCGGTCAGGAGACTTCCCTCGTCTGGTGGGACCGGTTCGAGCAGCTCCACCGGGAGGCCGTGGACACGGCGTTGTCACCCGTCGACGGGCTGCCGGAGGCGCTCGACGCGCTCGACGCGCTCGCCCTGCCGATGTGTGTCGCCTCCAGCGGCTCCCACGAGAAGATGCGCCACACCCTGGGCCGCACCGGCCTCCACGAACGTTTCGCCGGCCGCATCCACAGCGCCTCCGAGGTGTCCCGCGGCAAGCCGGCACCGGACCTGTTCCTCTACGCGGCGCGGCGGATGGGTGTCGACCCCGCCGCGTGCGTGGTCGTCGAGGACAGTCGGCCGGGCGTCCTGGCGGCCCGAGCCGCGGGCATGCGGTCCTTCGGCTACGCGGGCGGGCCGACCCGCGCGGAGCAGCTCGAAGGCCCCGACACCATCGTCTTCGACGACATGCGCAAACTGCCCGGCCTCATCGCCGAGCAGTGACCACCGCGCCGCCGCGCCGGCCCCGGTCTCCACGTCGGCGCCCGCGTCGGTCCCGGGGCGCTCCGCGGACGCGGGCACCTTCGTTCGACGTCCGGGTGCGCGGGTGGCGAGGTCGGTGCGGGGGAACAGCGGTACGAATGCTTCGAGTTCGGGGTCCATGGCGACCAGACGGACCCATGAAGCTCCGCTCGAAGATCCTGCCGGCGTTCTGCGCCGGCGTGGCCGCGATCACCGCCTGCGCCGGTACCGTGGCGGGGGCTCCCGCCCCGTAGGGCCCCCGACCGGCCCGTACCGCCGCGAAGGGCCCGTACCGGCGGCGGTCAGCCGAAGGCCGCGCGGGTCGCCGGGCCGTAGACGCCGTGGGGGTCGCCCTTGATGTCGCGGTCCCGCTGCAGTTGGGCCACGCCGCGTTCGGTCTGCTTGTCGTAGACGCCGGTCGTCGAGACGTACGTGAACCCCTGCCCGTGGAGCCGTTCCTGAAGGTCGCGCACCTCGGGCCCCCGGTCTCCGGGGCGGAGGGTGCCGGGGGTCGCCGGCGACGGCTTCGCGGCAGTGGCGGGCGGTGTCCGGGGCGGCGTGGGGGTGGGCGGCGGCGCCGGGGGCGTCGCCGTCGTGGACCCGGTCGGGGTGGTGGTGGGTGCGGCGGTGGGGGTGCCGGACGCGGATCCGGAGGGGGCGGTCCCGGTCGGGGCGTGCGGATCGGTGGTGCCGTCGGCGCCCGGGCCGCGGGCCGGCAGGGCGGGGACGGACAGCTCCGGCGGCGGGACGGCCCGTGCGGGCTCCGGTTCGGGGGAACGGAGCAGCACCACGAGGGTGCCCGCGGCGGCGAGTGCGAGCAGCGCGAGCACCATCAGCGGCCGCCGGTTGCCGCGCCTCCCGTCGACGGGGGACGCCTGCGCCGCCGGGGCACCCGCCGGGGCCGGCGCCCCTACCGGGACCGCCGTCGGGTCGAGCGGCCAGGCGGGGGTCGTGGCGGGGGCCGGATTCGCGGGCGGGGTGACGTACGGGCGTACGAGCAGGCGGTCGTCGGGAACGACTCCGCTCTCCTCGGTGTGGTGCGACACGCTGGTCTCCGGACTAGGGGGCGTCTTGCCGACGGGCCGACGGGGGCCGCCGGGAGGGAACCGCCGGGGCCGGTCGGGGGAGCTGCCCGGGCAGCGGGAGAAACAAGGACGGGGGTCGGTGCGGCGGTGCGGTACCGACCCCCGTCCGGCCGGTCAGGCCCCGCGCCGCCGGGCGACCGGGACCGTGCCCGTTCCGGGGGCCGGTTCCCAGGCCCCGCCGATGGCGAGGTGGATCGCCGCGCCCCGGCCGGTCGGAGCGGGTCCGCCGGCGTCGGCGCCGCCATCCGCGTCCGCGCCGGGGTTCCCGTCCGTGAGACGGAAGCCGCGGGATCCCGTCGTCCCCCGGTCCTTCGAGCGCGTCCGGGTCGGAGCGACGCCGGAGACCTGGCGCGGGGCGGTGGCCGTGGCGGCGTGGGTGACGGGCGAGCGACCGTCGGCCGGTTCGCCACCGGGTGCCTCGCCGTACGTGCCGCTGCCCCTCGACCCGCCCCGGGCGTCCGCGTTCCCGCCGATCGCGGCGGCGCCTTCCGCGCCACGGGCCCGGCGGGCGTCACCGTCGATGACGTCTCCGTGGAGTCGTGCCCTGCCGGAGAGGGCGTGGGTGGGCGTGGAACGGACGGACATCGACATCTGGGGTATCTCCGAGGGCAGCCCTTACGGCGGTTCTTGATCGGACTCTTTCCCTCCGGGACCACTCCGGTCAAGCCGGATGCCCGATCCACCCCATTCATCCGTTGTACGGGGGGACCGACTCCGCGCGGGCCGTCGGGGCCCCGACTCCACCGCCCGGCCGCGCGGTTGCCCGACGTCGGCCGGCTCCTCAACGGTCCGCCGGCTCCTCAACGGTCGGCCGGCGACGCGCTCCCGGGGCGCTCGCGCGCCGGCTCGACCTGCCCGCCCGGCCGGTGGTCGGGCACTTCGGTGACGGGCGCGGCCGGATACCGGCAGGCGGCGGCCACGGTGAGCGCCGCGAGCAGCATGAGGGCGGCTCCGGCCAGCGGGGCCGCGGCGACGGAGACCCCGTCCACCACGAGGCCGCCGGTGAGCGCACCCGCCGCGATGGCGAAGTTGAACATGGCCACCATCAGGGAGGAAGCCGCCTCGGACGCCTGCGGTGCGGCCTTGATCATCCAGCTCTGCAGGCTGACGGAGACCCCGCCGTACACGAGCCCCCAGACGAGCAACAGGGCGGTTCCGGCGGCGGCTCCGGGCAGCAGGGCGATCAGCGTGAGGACGACGACCAGGGTGGCGCTGACGGCGAGCAGCGTACGACGCGGGTCGCGCGACCCGGCCAGGAAGTTGCCCGCGACGCCGGCGACCCCGTAGCCGAGGAGGAGGGTGCTGACGGAGCCCGGCGCGACACCGGAGATGTCCCGCAGGACGGGAGTGACGAAGGTGTAGGCGGCGAACTGACCTGTCACCAACAGGAAGGTGACGATGACCCCGGCGCGGACGCCGCGGTTGCGGCGGAGCAGGGCGGGCAGTTCGGCCAGGGCGACCGGCCTGGTCGGGGGTAGCGCGGGCAGCAGGAGGAGCAGGGCCGCCAGCGTGACGACGCCGAGGGCGCCGACGGCCGCGAAGGCGGTGCGCCAGCCACCGAATTCGCCGAGCAGGGTCCCCGCGGGCACGCCGAGCACCGAGGCCGTGGGGACGCCGCCGAAGATCACGGCGGTGGCCCGGCCGACGTGGCGGGCGGGAACCAGCCGGACGGCGAGCCCGCCCGCCACGGCCCAGAATCCGCCGACGCTGATGCCGACGAGCAGCCGGGCGGCCAGCACCACGGCGAAGGACGGGGCGACGGCGGCGACCAGGTTGGCGACGGCCATCAGGGCGATGAGCAGGCACAGCACGTGGCGCCGGTCGATGCGGGCGGCGCCGACGGTGACGAGCGGGGCGCAGAGGCCGGCGACGAGGCCGGGGACGGTGACCATCAGCCCGGCGGTCCCGTCGGACACCCCGAGCGCGGCCCCGACGGGCGTGAGGAGGCCGACGGGCAGCAGCTCGGAGGTGATCAGCCCGAAGATCCCGAGGGACACGGCCGCCACGGCCGCCCACCCCTTCACGGCCCCCGCCCCGCCGGCCGCCTCTCCAGCGGGGCCGCTGCCCGGGTCGGCGCCGGGACCGGCCCCCTGGACGCGGTGGGCCCCGGCGCCGGGGCGGACGTCGGAGCCGGCTCCCGGGTCGACGTCCGAGCAGGAATGTGAGCCGGAATCGGGATCGGGGCTGTCGGGCGCGGGATCGGGGCTGTCGGGCGCGGGATCGGGGCTGTCGGGCGCGGCGGCGGCGAAGGGCATGTGCGGGGCTCCGTACGGGTGGGCGGTCCGGCGGGGCGATCGCGGCACGGCAGCACCGGGCTCCGGGGGTCGCGCCTCCCCCGTCTCCCGCGCCGCCGTGACGTGCCGCCGGCGTTCGGGCCCATTCTGCGGCGGTGGCCGCCGGTTCGGGCCCGCCGTACAGAATCGATTCAGCAACGGCCCCCACCGAACCCTCGGTCCCCCGGCGCCCGACCCGGACCCGACCCCGCGTCACCCGGACGCGTGAGGTTCGACTTCGGTGGGCCGCCGACTACGGCATGGTGGTCGGATGCAGTTACGCCGGGCCGCCCTGCCCCTCTCCCTGCTGGCCCTCCTCGCGAGCGCCGGCTGCGTCTCCGTCGGCCCGGAGTCCGGCGCCGCCGGCCCCGTACGCGGTTCCACGCCGCCCCTCGGCCGGCAGGACGCTCCCGAGGGGCGCCGCTCCGACGACGGCCCGCCCGAGTTGGCCCTGCCCCTGAGCGCGCTGCCCGACCCGGAGCCCGATCCCCCGCGACCCGGGGCCGGGTCGGACGACCGACAGCGACAAGGGGTGCGGGACGACGTACGGGTCCACGCGCCCGACCCCCGCACCCGCAAGGCGGACCCGCCCGCCCGCCGGCACGCGAAGCCGACCGCGCCCCGGCGCGTTCGGCCGGCTCAGCCCACGCCGCCTCGCGTTCCCCGCCCGGCGGCGCCGCGCCTGCCCCGGGGCGAGGAACTGTGCGCGGCCGCGGAGGGCACCGTCCCGCCGTCGGTCGTCGACCTGTGTGTCCGCCAGTACGGCCACTGACCGACCGCCCGGACACACCGGCGCCCGCCGCGACTCCGCCCCGCCCCGCCCACGACGCCTCCGCGGCCCGCCCGGCAGACTTGACCCTCACACCGTGTCAGGCCGTGCACTTGGAGACGTCATGTTCACCATCGGAGACTTCGCCAAGCACGGCCGGGTGTCGGTCCGCATGCTGCGTCACTACGACGCCCTCGGACTGCTGCGCCCGGCACGTGTCGACCCGACGAGCGGCTACCGCTTCTACGAGGCGGGCCAGTTGGCCCGCCTCAACCGCGTCATCGCGCTCAAGGACCTCGGCTTCACCCTGGAACAGGTGGGGGCGGTCCTCGACGAGAAGGTGACCCCGGATCAACTGCGCGGCATGCTGCGGTTGCGCCGGGCGGAACTGGAGAGCGCCGTGGCCGAGGCGACCGCCCGCCTGAACCGGGTCGGGACGAGGCTCCGGACCATCGAGAGCGAGGGAACCATGCCCACGGACGAAATCGTCGTCAAGAGCCTGCCGCCCGTCCGGCTGGCCGAACTGACCGGCGTCTCGGCGAGCTACGCCCCCCAGGACATCGGGCCGGTCATCGGTCCCCTGTACGGGGAACTGTGCCGCCGCCTGGAGGCCGCCGGGGTCGCCCCGACGGGGCCGGGCCTCGCCCGCTACGAGGATGCTCCGGACGCCGAGCCCGGCTCCGTCCTGGTGCGCGCGGGGCTGCCCGTGGCGACGGGCGTCCGCGTCGAGGACCTCGGGTCCGGGGTGCGGATCGTGGAACTGCCCGGGGTCGAGCGGGCGGCGACGGTGGTGCACCGGGGTCCGATGGACGGCGTACTGCCCACCGCGCAGGCCCTGGCCCGGTGGATCGACGCGCACGGTCACCGCTCCGCCGGGTACGCCCGCGAGCTGACCCTGGCCTGCCCCGACGACCCGGAGCGGTGGGTCACCGAGCTTCAGGAACCGCTGGCCTCCTGACCGGACGGCGGCGGTCGCGGACGGACGCGCAGCGCCGGACCGTTCCCTCGCGGGCGGTCCGAAGTCGGCGCAGCGCCCCGTGTCCGCGCCGCCGCCACTCGACACCCGGCAGTCCGGCGCGCTGGCCGCCACCGCTGATCAGGGCGTTGACCGGGGCGTGCGGATCGGCGGCGACCCCTTTGGCGATGAGCACGCCCACCACGAGCGGCACCAGCGCCACGGCCAGGGCCGAGCCGGCGGTGGTCACGTGCCGCATGCGGGGGCGCTGTGCGGCGGTCGTGGCGTACGAAGGGGGTGCTGAGGTCATGACGTCATTCCATCAACGGCGGCGCGTCGGGGAATCGGGGCGGATACTCAGGCCGTTGCGGGTGAGGTACTCATCCGCACGCGGATGGAAAGGGGTGCGCGATGGCCGGTGGGCACGGGGAGGGTTTCGAACCGGCGGACGGTGACGGTCCGCCGACGGATCCGCAGGCGCGGGCGGGCGAGTTGCGCACCGCGTACGAGGGGCTGTTGCAGATCCGCCGCCTGCTGGGCGACGGTACGCACGCCCCCGCCCCGTGGGAGTTGCGGGCCGTGCCGCGGGCGGTGGCCCTGGTGCTGGAGGCGGCCGGCTTCCCTCCGTCGGCGTTGGACGCCCGGGGCCGGCGCAGCCGGACCGGCTACCGGGTGGCCGGCGGCCCGGACGGCAACGGCACGGGCGGCAGCGACTCCGTCGGGCCGGGCCCCGCCCCGGTGACGGTGACCTGGCCCGGTCCCGCCGGGTCGGGCGCCGCCGAGGAGGAACAGGAGCGGCTGACCGCCTGCGCGGCGGAACTGGAGCGGCACGGGTGGGAGTGCCTGCTGTACCGGGGGCCGCGCGGCCGGCGTTTCCTGGAGGTCGAACCACCCCGCTGAGCCGCCTCCCGCCGGACGGTCTGCCGCCTGACTACCCGGGCGGCGCCCCGGTCCGCCCGCCTCAGGCATCGTCGCGGTAGCGCAGCAGGCGCAGGGCGTTGGCGACGACGACGAGCGTGGAGCCCTCGTGGACGAGGACGGCCGGGCCGATGCCCATGCCCAGGGCGGTGGCCGGTACTAGCACGGCGACGATGCCCAGGCTGAGCCACAGGTTCTGCCGGATCACGCGGGCGGCACGGCGGCTGAGCCCGGTGATGAACGGCAGCCGGCGCAGGTCGTCGGACATGAGGGCGATGTCCGCGGTCTCCAGGGCGACCGCCGAGCCGGCGGCTCCCATGGCGACCCCGACGGTGGCCCCGGCCATGGCCGGGGCGTCGTTCACCCCGTCGCCGATCATGGCCGTACGGGCCGTGCGGCGCAGCCGGGTCACCTCGGTGGCCTTGTCCTGCGGCATCAGGCCGCCGCGGACCTCGTCCATGCCGAGGGTCCGGCCGACGGCGTCGGCGACCCGCTGGTCGTCGCCGGAGAGCATCACGGTGCGGGTGACGCCGAGGGCGCGCAGGGCGGCCATCGTCGCGGCGGCCTCGGCGCGGGGCGCGTCCATCAGGCCGAGGGTGCCGAGCCAGCGGTCCCCGCGGCGGACGACCATCGTGGTGCGGCCGGTGCGGGCGAGGGCCTCCGTGCGCTCGCGCAGGGCGGTGGGGACGGGGGCGCCGGTGAGGGTGTCGGCGTAGGAGAGGCTGCCGATGTGGACGGTCTCGCCGTCGACCTCGGCGGAGACGCCCCGGCCGATGACGGCGCGCAGGTCGACGGCCTCGGTGGCCGGGGCGGTGCCGGTCAGGAGGGCGGGTGCGTCGCGGACGACGGCACGGGCGAGCGGGTGGTCGCTGAGTCGCTGGGCGGCGATGGCGGTGCGCAGGAGGTCCTCGCGGGCGGCGCCGTCGGCGGTCTCGACCTCGGTGAGGCGGGGGCGGCCCTCGGTGAGGGTGCCGGTCTTGTCGAAGGCGATGGTGCGCAGCCGGCCGAACTCCTCCAGGGGCGCGCCGCCCTTGACGAGGACTCCCCCGCGGGCTGCGCGGCCGACGGCGCTGAGCACGGCGGCGGGCGTGGCGATGGCGAGCGCGCAGGGGCTGGCGGCGACGAGGACGGCCATGGCCCGGTAGAGGCTGTCGGTGAACGGTTCGCCGCTGAGGGCGCCGTAGGCCAACAGGGCGGCGACGAGGGCGAGGACGCCCGGTACGAACACCTTCTGGAAGCGGTCGGTGAAGCGTTGGGTGGGTGAGGTGCGCTCCTCGGCGTCCTGGACCATGCGGACGACGCGGGCCAGGGTGTTGTCGCGGTTGAGGCGGGTGACGACCACGTCGAGGGTGCCGGAGCCGTTGACGGTGCCGGCGTACACGCGGCCGCCGGGGTCGACGGCGGCAGGGTCGGCGAGGGCCGCGGCCGGGTCGGGGACGGGCTCCTTGTCGGCGGGGACGCTCTCGCCGGTGATGGGTGACTGGTCGACGCTGCCGCGGCCCGCGGCGACGAATCCGTCGGCGGGGACCCGGGTGTGCGGGCGGACCAGGACGGTGTCGCCGACGGCGAGTTCCTCCACGGGCACCTCGGCGGGCTCGCCGCCGGTCCGGCGGACGAGGGCGGTGCGCGGGGCGAGTTCGCCGAGGGCCTCGATGGAGCGTCGGGCGCGGCCCATCGCGTACTCCTCCAGGGCGTGGCCGAGGCTGAACAGCACGAGGAGGACGGCGCCTTCCTCCCAGCGGCCGATCACGGCGGCGCCGGCGGCGGCGACGAGCATGAGGAAGTCGACCTGGAACCTGCCCCGGCGCAGGGTGCCCATCGCTTCGCGGAGGGTGAAGAATCCACCGAACACGTAGGCGGCCACGAAGAGGGCCCGGGACGCGGGGCCGGCGTTGCCGGTCAGGTGGAGGGTCAGTCCGGTGAGGTAGACGGTGAGGGCGAGCAGGGCGCTGATCAGCTCCGCGCGCTCTCCGGCCTTCCGGGTCATGTTCTGCAGCACGTTCCGCATGACGTTCTTCATGACATCAATATATCAAGAGTTCTAAATATGTGAACCTGTGCACGTCCTGATCTTCTGATCTAGGGTGGCCGCCATGGAACCGGCCATGGACCCCGCCCCAGCGCCCCACCTGCTCCCCGAGCCGGCCGCGGCCGCGGCCGCGGAGGTCATGCAGGGCCTCGCCTCGCCCGTCAGGATCCGCATCCTGGCCCGCCTGCTGCACGCGCCGTGCTCCGTCGGGGACCTGGCCGACGACCTCGACCTCGGTCAACCCACCGTCTCCAACCACCTGCGCCTGCTGCGCCACCTCGACCTCGTCACGGGCCGCCGCGACGGCCGCAGCGTGGTCTACGAACTGCACGACGCACACGTCGGCGACCTGCTCCGACAGGTACTGGCGCACGTCCACCACGCACCCGGGGCATAGGAACGAAGGCCGGACACAGCGGGCCGGCCGGACAATGAAGGGGGGGGGGGGGGGGGGGCGGCCCCCCCCCCCCCCCCCCCCCCCCCCCCCCCCCCCCCCCCCCCCCCCCCCCCCCCCCCCCCCCCCCCCCCCCCCCCCCCCCC
>NZ_JANFAK020000070.1 GCF_024721315.2 Streptomyces sp. Isolate_45 | reverse complement strand
GGGTTTCAAGGTGCGGGGGGGGTGCGGCGGGGGGGGGCCGGGGGGGGGGGGGCGGGGCCGGCCCCCGGGCCCCCCCCCCCCCCCCCGGGGCCCGGTGTGCTCCCGGTCAGATGCCCGGCTCGGAACGGGCCCGGTCCGGCCGGTACCGCAGGGCCAGCCCGGCGAGGAGCGCTGCGGCGCCGGCGCAGAGCACCGTCGCGACGCCCGCCCAGGCGTGCGGCCCGCCGAGCGCCTCCTCCAGGGGGTTGTAGACGAGGACGCCGCCGACCACGTGGAGCGTGACCACCGCCAGCGCGGTCACGGCCGCGACCCGCCACACCAGGACGGTGTCCCGCACCGCCAGCAGGGCTCCGACGCCCAGGCAGAGCAGGGAGACCGCGAGGGGCAGCAGGTCGCCGGCTTCCGGGGCGGGCCGGGCCGCCAGGTCACCCGGCAGGTGAACCACGCCGCACAGCAGCAGCGCGGCGGCGGCCGGCCAGCGCAGCAGGTGGCGCAGCGGCCCCTGCGTGCGCTCCGGGGAGCGGACCGGCGCCGGGCGGGGGGCGGCGGGGCGCGGATTGCGTTCGCGCTTCACCGGTTCCCACCCGCGCTCCTGCGGGGGCGGCGGGGCCGCCTCCTGCGGACGGTCCGTCCGGGGGGTGCCGTCGGGGCCGAGGATGCTGACCAGCAGGGCCACGTCCTCGATGGACCGGCCGACGGCCGCCGCCCGCAGCGTGATGTCGGCCTCGCCCTCCTCGTGGGGGTGCTCGCCGAGCAGGGCGAGCATGTGCCGGACCTCGTGGACGGGGCGGGACACGGCGGCCGCGCGGAGCGCCTCGTGTCCGGGGTTGGGGAGTTGCCCGGTCTGCTTGAGGAGGTTCACCAGAGCGGTGACCTCTTCGACGGGACGGCAGGTGCCCGCGGTCTCCAGCAGGGTCCGTATGGGCTCGGTGTGCGGATCGTGGGCGGGGACGGCGGCATCACCGCTCGGGGGGACGGGAGCGACCGGTGTGACCGCTGCGGTCGGTGCGACGCTCGTCGGCACCCCGACCGGGGTGACCGGCGTGACGGGCGTGACCGGAGCCGCCGGCGCCACCGGGGCGACAGGCGTGACCGGCGTGACCGGGGTGACCGGCGTGGGCGCCAGGGGCTGGGGCGTCGACACCGGCAGGGACACCGACGTCGGCTGTGCCGTCGGCAGCGGGCCCGCCGCCACCGCGTCGAACGTCGTCACGGCGGCCGGAGCCGGGTCAGGTGGCCCGGACGGGGCCGCGCCGGCGGGCGGTCCGGTGGTCGGGATCGGTGCGGGGGGAGGCCCGTCGCGGTCGTCGTGGGCCGTCGTCGCGAGGGTGCTGGGGTCATTCATGGAAAGCTCCGTTCGCCGACACGCGGGTCTACACATCGCGCGCCGGTCATCGTGCGTCATGGGAAGCGCACGCTTTGTTACATTCAGCCGGACGTCCGCACACTGCGCCATTCGGGGCGGGCAAACGGGGGGCCGGCGGACCCCCCGCGGGACACGCCGCCCGCGACACCGGGCCGGGAACGGTGCTCGCGCACAGTGGGCGGGCACCGGCTCAGGAGGGAACCAGTCATGCCGCAGCCCGGAACCGTCCGACCGACGGCCGTCCTCCGGTCGGGGCCACCGGCCGCGCTGCTGGCCGCCGCGCTGCTGCTCGGCGCCGCCACGGCCGGCCCCTCCGCCGCACTGCCCCGGGACGCGGACCGGCCCCTCGTCGACACCGCCGAGGGGCCCGTACGGGGGCGTGCCCACGGGTCGTACGACACGTTCGAGGGAATCCCGTACGCCGCCCCGCCGACCGGCCCACTGCGCTGGCGCCTGCCGAGTCCGGCGCCCCGCAGGGCGGGGGTGCTCGATGCCGGGGCGCCCGGCTCGGCCTGCGTGCAGCTCCCGCCGCTGGGCCCGGCGACGGCGACCGGCTCGGAGGACTGCCTGTTCCTGAACGTCACCGCCCCCGCCGACCCGGGGCGGGAGCGGCCGGTGATGGTCTGGTTCCACCCCGGTGGCTTCCGCGACGGATCGGGGGCCGCGTACCGGCCCGAGCCGCTCGTCGTACGGGGCGACGTGGTGGTGGTCACGGTCAACTACCGGCTCGGCGTCTTCGGCCTCTTCGGACATCCGGAACTCGGCGGCGCCCCGAACTTCGCCCTTGCCGACCAGCAGGCCGCCCTGCGCTGGGTGCGGGCCAACGCGGTCGCGTTCGGCGGCGATCCGGACCGGGTCACCGTGTTCGGGGTGTCGGCCGGTGGCCTCGGTGTCTGCGCGCACCTGGTGTCCCCAGCCTCGGCCGGACTGTTCGGGCGGGCCGTCGCGCAGAGCGGGTCCTGCTCCACCACGATGCCCCCTCACGCGCTGTTGCCGACGCCGGGCGCCTACGAGCCGTTCGTCCCGGAGCGGCGCACGGTGGCGGCCGGGGCCGCGGCGGCGCGGGAACTGGGCTGCGGCGCCGGGTCGTCGACCTCGGCGCTCGACTGCCTGCGCGGCCTGGACGCGACGCGGTTGGCGACGCCCGGGCTGATGGAGCGGTTCTCCCTCCTGTCGTACGGGAACGGGTCGTTGCCCCGGGCTCCGCGCCGGGCGCTGGAGTCCGGGCGGTTCAACCGGGTGCCGGTGGTGCAGGGGACCTCGCGGGACGAGATGCGGCTCTTCCTGTCCCAGGTCCTGCCGGCGTATCCGGTCGCCGACGAACGGGCCTACCGGGAGCGGCTCGTGAGGTCGTTCGGCGCGGCGGCGCCGTCCGTCGGGGAGGCGTACCCGGCGACCCGGTACCCGACGGCCGCGCTCGCCTGGGCCGCGCTGCTCTCGGACGCCTCGTTCACCTGCCCGGCACTGCGGGACAGCAGGGCACTGGCCCGCCACGTGCCGACGTACGGCTACCGGTTCAGCGACCGCGACGCGCCGGTCTTCGTGCCGTTGCCGCAGTCCCCGGAGTTCCCGTTCGGTGCGACCCACGGCTTCGAACTCCCCTATCTCTTCAGGGTCGTGGACCTGGCTCCGGCCCAGCAGGCCCTGTCGGAGCGGATGACGGAGTACTGGACGCGCTTCGCGCGCACCGGTTCCCCGAACGGGGCCGGCGGGCCGTCCTCCGGCCCGTGGTGGCCCCGCGTCGCCTCAGCCTCCTCCCCCGATCCGGCGTCCGTACTGTCCCTGGCGGCGGGCCCGGGCGGCATCCGGCCGGTCGACGCGGGTGCCGAGCACCACTGCGCCCTGTGGGACTCCCTGCCGCCGTTCGGCGGCCCCGACGATGGCGAACTCGCCGACGTTCCCGCGGTCCCCGAAGTTGTCGCCGGCGTTCCCGAAGTCCTCGAAGTCCCCGAAGGAAGGTGATCCGATGACCGGACTGCGCGAGGTCCTGGAGGCCCACGTGCGCGACGGGGCGCTACCGGGCGCCGTGGCGCTGGTGGCCCGGGAGGGCCGGACCGAATGCGTCGCCGTCGGCGACGCCGAGGCCGGTGGCGGGACGCCGATGACGCGGGACTCCCTCTTCCGGATCGCGTCGCTGACGAAGCCGGTGACGGCCGCGGCGGTCATGGTCCTCGTCGAGGAGGGCCGGCTGGAGCTGGACGCTCCGGTGCGGCGTTGGCTTCCCGAGCTCGCGTCGCCGGTGGTCGTGCGCACCCCGCGGTCGCCGGTCGACGACGTGGTGCCCGCCGTGCGCCCCATCACCGTGGAGGACCTGCTCAGCTTCCGCGCGGGGTACGGGTTCCCGTCGGACTTCTCGCTCCCGGCGGTAGGCCTGCTGTTCGGCGAGCTGAGGCAGGGCCCTCCCCAGCCGCGCCACGTCCCGCCGCCGGACGAGTGGATGGCGGCGCTGGCCCGGATCCCGTTGCTGTACCAACCGGGTGAGGCGTGGCTCTACCACACCTGCTCCGACATCCTCGGCGTACTGATCGCCCGCGTTTCGGGGCGGCCGTTGCCGGAGTTCCTGGCGGAACGGATCTTCGTGCCGCTGGGGATGGAGGACACCGGGTTCGCGGTGCCCGGGGACCGGCTGCACCGGTTCACGGGCTACTACCGCGGCCGCCCGGACGGCGGCCCACCCGAACCGGTCGACGCCCCGGACGGGCAGTGGAGCCGTCCCGTGGCGTTCCCGTCGGGCGGGGGCGGGCTGGTCTCCACCGCCGACGACTGGTGCGCCTTCGGGCGGATGCTGCTCGCCGGGGGTCGGGCCGCCGACGGGCGCGCGCTGCTGACGCCCGGCTCGGTGCGGCAGATGATGACCGACCGGCTGACGCCGGCTCAGCGGGCCGGCGGCGAAGTGTTCCTGGAGGGGCAGGGCTGGGGGTTCGGCGGCTCGGTCGACGTCGAGCCGCGCGACCCGTGGAACGTGCCCGGACGCTACGGCTGGATCGGCGGGACGGGTACGGCCGCGCACGTCGTCCCGTCCACCGGGACGGTCACCGTCCTGCTGACCCAGCTCGAACTGGGCGGGCCGAACCCGCCCGCCCTGATGCGCGACTTCTGGCGGTACGCGACCGGCGCCTGACGCCCCGGGCGGTGGTTCAGAGGCGTACGTCCCAGGTGGCGGTGGAGGTCAGGGTCCGGGCGATCGCGGGGTCGCGTACGGAGTCCGTACGGTCCCGGGCGGTCACCGACAGCTTGTGCCCGCGCAGGTCGAACAGCCACAGCTCGGCGACCCGGACCTCGGTGCGGCCCGCGAAGCGGCGCAGTTCCCTGCCGTCCAGGTACCAGCGGACCTCGATCCGACGGCCGTCGCCGGTGGCCAGGTCCGGCACGGAGGCCCGTGCGGTGTGACCCAGGCGCAGGGTGCGGCCGGTCGGGGTGAGCGGGGTGACGACGTTCGCGTGGCGGTGGAAGCCGGCGATCATCGCTTCGACTCCGGGCAGGTTGAAGGGTTTGCCGAGGATCCTCATCAGCGAGTTGTCGGTGGGGCGGTTGAGGCCGGTGGCGTAGTAGCCGCCGCCCTCGTACGTGCCGACGGTGCCGCCGTCGGGTGAGGCCTCGCCGAGCCAGCGGTACCACTTGGCACCCTGTTCCTTCATGCGGACGGCGTCGAGCGTGGAGGTGTTGGGGTCGGTGGGTTCGGGGCCCGTGTACCGCTCGTAGTCGGGGACGCCCGGGTAGAAGTACTCGTCGGCGAGCTTGCCGAGGGAGTGGCCGGTCTCGTGGATGGCGACCTGGCCGGACTTGGGGTGGCCGGCGGAGGCGGTGGAGATGCCCTCGTAGCCGAGGGTGGGGCTGGGCTCGTTGTAGCCGGCCCCGCCGTACTTGGCACTGTTGGCGAGGACGATCACCAGGTCCGCCTCGGGCGCCCGGGCGACGTACGCGTCCACCTTCGGCTGGTCGACGCACAGGAGCCGTTCGATGTCCTCGCACCAGAAGTGGCTGCCGAGCGCGGTGTCGCGGACGGCGCCGGGGTCGGGGTCGCCGGAGACCCCCGACTGGGCGGACACGGCGTCCACGGTCCACACGTTGAAGAGGGACCGGTACGTGGCGTAGGGCTCGACGGCCTCGACCTCGGCCCATTTGGCCCGGGCGTCGGCGTGGAACCCGTCGAGTTGGTCGGCGGTGTAGCCGTCGCCGACGACGACCACGTCGAGCCGGTCCGCGGTGGGTCCGTTGTCGATCATCTTGGTGACCCGGCCGTCGGCGGCCCGCGCCGGCGGGGACAGCCGGGGCGCCGCCGAGGCGGGTCCGGCGGCGGGTACGAGGACGTGCCCGGATCCGGCTTCGCCGCCGTGTTCGGGCCCGGGTATCTCGACCTCGACACGCGCGGGGCGGGGCGGGTCGGCGGCCTGGGCGGGCGTCGGGGCGGTCAGCAGGACGGCGCCGGCGCAGGCTGCCGCGAGGGCCGCCCGCAGGGTCGACCGGACGGCTGGTCTCATCAAGTCCTCCACGCGGAAAGGGGGTTAAGCAGGCGGATAAATCCGCTGAACCGGTTGCTTAAATTAGGTGGCGCGCGGGACGTGCGCAATGGTCCGCCACGGCTGAATACTGGTGGCCGCACAACAACACGGCGTACAGCAGGGGGCTTTCATGGATCAACCGGCCGAGATCGGGCGTCGAGTACAGCGGCTGCGCGCGGAACGCGGTTTGACGCAAAGGCAGTTGGCGGAGCCGTCCTACACCCCGGCGTACGTGTCGACCCTGGAGGCGGGCAAGGTACGACCCTCGGAGACCGCCCTGCGCTTCCTCGCCGGGCGGCTCGGCACCTCGTACGAGGAGCTGACGACGGGGCGCCCGGCCCGACTGGCGACCGAACTGCGGCTGGCGCTCACGGACGCACAGCGGACCCTGGCCACCGGGTCCGCGGAGGAGGCCGCCGACCACTACCGGCGACTGCTCGCCGACGCCGAGGACCTGGACCTGGCCGACGAGCGGGCCGAGGCGCTGCTGGGGCTCGGGGACTGCGCGCTGGAGGCGGGCCGACTGCCGCAGGCCATCGCCCGGTTCGAGGAGGCGGAGGCGCTGCTGGCCGACCAGCCGCTCCCCCGCCGGGCCCGTCCGATCCGGGGCCGGGCCGTCGCGCACCTGCTGGCGGGCGAACTGCGTTACGCCTGCTACCTGCTGGAGTCGGCCATCGACGCGTTGAACGCGGAGGGCCTCGCCGATCCCGAGGCGTTGCTGCTGCTCCACTCTGCGGTCATCGGGCCGTACATCGACATGGGCGCCCACGCCCGGGCCGCGCACGCGGCCGAGTTGGCGCTGGCGTTGGCCCCACAGGTCGGGGATCCGGCGCTGGTCGCGGGCCTGCACCGGCAGGTCGCGCGGACCTTCCTGGCGGAGGGGCGGGTGGCCGACGCGGACGCCTCCCTCGCGAAGGCACAGGCGGTCTACCGGCAGCTGCGGCTGCGGACCGATCTGGCGCACTGCCACTGGATGCGCGGTTACGTCCAGGCGCAGCACGGGGACCTGGAGTCGGCCGAGCGGGAGTTGCGGACGGCGCGGGAGATGCTCACGGCCAAGCGGGCGGCCCTGTACACGTCGCAGGTGGAGGTGGAGCTCGCCGACGTGCTGCGGCGGCTGGGCCGGCACGCGGAGGCGACCGAGCTGGTGTCGGCGCTGTTGGCGCCGGGGGGCGGGCCGGTGGCGGGGCCCGGGAGCGTGCACGCGGGCGGTGCGCACCGACTGCTCGGGCTGATCGCGGAGGAGCGGGGGCTGACGGAGGAGGCGGAGGAGCACTACGTGCGCGCCCTCGCGCTGCTGGAGCGCAGCGGGGCGGGCGGGGACCTCGCCGATCTGTGCCGCCTGTTGGGTGACCTGCTGCGGCGTACGGGGCGGACGGAGGCCGCCCTGGACGCGTACCGGACCGGCCTCGGGCACCGGGCGGCTCCGGGGACGACGACGCTGGGGCCGGCGCCTGCCACGCCGGCGTTCCGCCCGCCGACGACGACGCTCCCGGCGCCGCGGTGAGGGCGGCGACGGGAGCGGGCGGGCCGGGCGGTGCCGGTCAGTGGTTGTCGGTGGGCCGCAGGTCGCGCGGGATCATCGCCCAGGTGGTGGCGGCCGCGGCGACGGCCAGCGCTCCGGCCATGACGAACGCCGGGGTGATGGCCAGGGTGTAGGCCTGCGAGGCGGTGTTCAGGAGGGCCTCGCCGACGGAGCCGCCGAGCCGTTCGGCGGTGTGTGCCGCCTCGCCGACGGAGTCACGTACGGCGCTCGCGGTGGGGCCGTCGAGGGCGAGGGCGGGCAGGTTGCCCCGGTAGAGGGCGGCGGCCGTGCTGCCGAGGATGGCGACGCCCATCGCGGAGCCCAGTTCGTAGCAGGTCTCCTCGATGGCGGCGGCGCTGGAGACCTGGTCGGCGGGGGCGGCGGAGACCAGGGTGACGGACGCGACGGTGGTCGCGATGCCCGCGCCCGCCCCCATCACGGTCAGTGCCACGGCGAAGGCGGGGTAGCCGAGGCCGGTGAACTGCTGGACGGTCCAGGGCAGGGCCATGCCGGCCGCCAGGACGAGCAGTCCGGCGCCGAGCACGTGCCGGATCGGGAAGCGCTGCATGAGCGTGGGGGCCACCATCGAGGCGCAGATCAGCGCGAGGGGGGCCGGCAGCAGGCGCAGGCCGGCCTCCAGCGGGGTGTAGCCCTGGCCGTACTGGAACCACTGGGTGACGAGGAAGAGGATCGCGCCCATGCCCACCATCGGCAGGAAGATCGCGGTCGCGGCGACGCTGAAGGCGGGCTTGGCGAACAGTCGGACCTGGAGCAGCGGGTCGTCCAGGCGGAGTTGGCGGCGCACGAACACCGTGAGCGCGACGGCGGCGAGGATCAGCAGGGCCCAGGGCAGCGGGTCGGCGACGCCGCTCTTGCCGAGTTGCTTGATGCCGCCCGCGAGGGCGAGCATGCCGACGATCGACTGGCCGACGCCCCACCAGTCCCAGCGGCCGGCGCCGCGCGGAGCGCGCGATTCGGGGAGGTAGCGCAGTCCGGCGGCGACGATGACGGCGGCGACGGGGAGGTTCAGGAGGAAGGCGGAGTGCCAGCCGTGGTCCTGGACCAGGAAGCCGCCGACGACGGGTCCGAAGGCCATGCCGCCACCGAACACGGCGGCCCAGACGGCGAGGGCGAACGCACGTTCCTTGGCGTCCGTGAAGACGCTGCGCAGGATGGACAGGGTGGACGGCATGATGGCCGCGCCGCCTATGCCGAGCAGGGCGCGGGCCGCGATGACGTGCCAGGCCTCGGTGGAGAACACGGCGATGAGGGAGGCCACGGAGAAGATGCCGAAGCCCGCCATCAGCAGTCGCTTGCGGCCCCAGCGGTCGCCGAGCGCGCCCGCGGTGACGAGCAGGCCGGACAGGGCCAGCGCGTAGACGTCGATGATCCACAGCTGCTGGACGGCGCCGGGCTGGAGGTCGGCGACCAGCGAGGGGAACGCCACGTTGAGGATCGTGGTGTCCATCGAGATGAGCAGGAGACTGCCGGAGAGGATCGCGAGGACGATCCAGCGACGCGGGTCCGGCGTGGGGGTGCGCATGGGGTTCCGTTCGGTGTGGTGCACGGGTCGGCGGCGGGCGGTGCGGGAGGCGGGTTCAGGGCCCGGACCGGAGGTGCCGTCGCTCGCGAGTGCTCGCGCGGGAGCGTCGTCCAGTAGCCGTTCTTCATTCACCATGATGAGCCTCCTTCGCCTCGGATGATACAAATCTGTCTCACCCGATGCAAAGTCGGCTCACTTTTGGGAGTTTATTGAAAACGACTGTCATTGCCATACACTCGTGGCATGGCTCGCAACGAAATACGCCCGATCATCAAGCTGCGCTCGACCGCGGCGACCGGCTTCACCTACGTCACCCGGAAGAACCGCCGCAACGACCCGGACCGGATGACCCTGCGCAAGTACGACCCCGTGGCCCGCCGGCACGTCGACTTCCGCGAGGAACGCTGACGCACGGCCGCGGCCAAGCGCGGTCGCGGCCGGCCCTCGGGCTCGCCCACCGGGCCCCACTCCCCCGTCCGCCCCCGCCCTCCCCCGTCAGAAGGCCGTCAGAAGGCCGTCGGACGGCCGTCGAAGACGCCCTGCCCGCACCTCCGGCGGTTCGCCCCAAGGCTCCTTCCGGGGCGGGCCGTGATGGTTTGGGCGGCTCGTCGACGGGCACAAGCCGACTGCCGCCCCGCGCATTCGCGGGGCGGACCAGTTTCCGCTCAGTCCTCCGCCGTCCGGGCCCGGGCGCCCGAGCGGGTGCGACCCGCCGTCGGAGCACGCCGCGGATGACGGCGTACGTACTCCTCCTCCAGCTCCTTGAGCCGCTGCGTGTGCGTGGCGAGCGCGTCGTCCGACCCGTGCAGCAGCGTCTCGTGGCGCGTGCGGTGGATCGTCTCCAGCTCCTTCAGCAGCCTGCCGTCCTCCAGCTCGCGCGCCGTGGGTCCACCGCCGTGCTCGGCCATCACGACCACCTCCACGTCTTACGGTAGGGAGTCCGCCGCCCCCGCGCGCGCGGGCCGCGACCCCGTTCAGCCGCCCTTCCCCACCGTCGGGGCCGGATTGAGCGCGGCGTGTGCGCGCAGGGCCGTACGCACCGACCAGAGCACGGAGACCAGCGGGACGGCGACCACCGCGCCGACCACCCCGGCGGCGATGGCCCCCGCGACCACGGAGACGGCCACCACCAGCGGATGCAGCCGGACCGCCCGGCTCATGACGAGGGGGTGCAGCAGGTGGCCCTCGATCTGGCCGATGACGACGATCAGCGCGACGACCAGGGCCGCGACGAACGGGCCCTTCGCCGCCAGGGCGACCACCGCCGCGACCCCCAGCGCGACCGGCGACCCGACGAGGGGGATGAACGCGGCGAAGAACTCCAGCAACGCGAGCGGCACCGCCAGCGGAACCCCGAGGAAGTACAGCGCCACCCCGACGAGCACCGCGTTCGTCGCGGCGACCAGCACGATCCCGTGGGTGTACCCGGTGAAGGTGCGCCAGGCGGCGCGTCCCGCCACGCCCACGCGTTCGCGCGCCGGCTCGGGGAGCTGCGAGCAGAACCAGGACCACTGCCGGTCCCCGCCATGCAGGAAGAACACCGACGAGAACGCGGCGAGCGCCAGTACCGTCAGCACCTGCACCAGGTGGCCGGCCCCGCTGACGGCGGTGCTGAGCAGCGTCGAGCGGTGGCTGGACAGGAACGCGCCAACCTTGGACTGGATGTCGGTGAGCGCCTCGGGGTTCAGCCGGAACGGCGGCCGCTCCAGCCACTCCTCGATGCTGTCGAGGCCGTCGCGGAACTCGCGGACCAAGGTGGTGCTCTCCCCCGCCACCGCCTCGCCGACCAGCGCGAGCACCCCCATGAGGAACAGGAGGGTACCGACCAGCGAGACGGCGACGGCGACGGAGCCGGGCAGGAAGCGCGTGAGACCGCGGGTGGGCGGCCCGAGCAGCGCGGTGAGGATCAGCCCGAGGAACAGGGCCACCGCGATCTCGTGGAAGCGGCCCAGCAGGGCGAAGACCGCGTACACGGCCGCGCCGACGACCAGCAGGCGCCAGGCGTAGGACGCGACCGTACGCAGGAGCGGGGACACCGTCGGCATGGTTGATGGGTGCCACGTCGCGCGGGTGCTGCCACGCGGCCGCGTCCGATTTCGCCCGTCCGGGGAGAAAATGCGTTGCCGGCGCGCGTCGGGGCACGGACGATGGCCCGTCGTGAGTACTTCCCGTCTGAGCGCCGTGCTGCCCGATCTCGCCCCCTGGCGGTCGAGCCGCGACTTCCGGCTCCTCTTCTACCAGGGCACCGTCACCTTCTTCGGCTCGTTCATGGCGATGATCGCGCTGCCGCTCCAGATCAAGCACCTGACGGACTCGCCGCTCGCGGTCGGTGCCATGGGCGCGGTCGAGCTGGTTCCGCTGGTCGTCTGCGGGCTGTACGGCGGCGCTCTGGCCGATGCCGTCGACCGGCGGCGGCTGATCCTGCTGACCGAGGCGGGACTCGGGCTCCTGGCGCTGATCCTGCTGGTCAACGCGTTGCTGCCGGATCCGCTGCTGTGGCCGCTGTACGTGGTGGCGGCAGGCGTGTCGGCGCTGACGGGGCTCCAGCGGCCGGCGTTGGACTCGCTGATGGCGCGGATCGTGCCGCACGACCAACTGTCCGCCGCCGCCGCGCTCAACGGGCTGCGCTACCAGTTCGGGGCGATCGCCGGGCCGGCGCTGGCCGGTGTGGTCGTCGCCTGGGCCGGTTACGCCCCGGCGTACGCGGTCACCGTGGCGGGCTTCCTCGTGTCGGTGCTGCTGTGCCTGCGGCTGCGGCCGGCGCCGCCGGCGGGGGGCGTCGTACGGCCGTCGCTGCGGGCCATCGGGGAGGGCGCGCGGTACGCGTGGAGCCGGCCGGTGCTGCTCGGCACGTACGCGGTGGACCTGGCGGCGATGTTCTTCGCCTTCCCGAACGCGATCCTCCCCTTCCTCGCGGACGAGCTCGACGCGGTGTGGGCGCTCGGACTGATGTACGCCGCCGGCGCCGTGGGCTCCCTGCTGCTGGGCATGACCAGCGGCTGGGTGTCGCGGGTGCGCCGGCACGGGCTCCTCGTGGTCTTCGGGGCCGCCGTCTGGGGGCTGGCGATCGCCGCGGCGGGTTGGTTCTCCGGGATCTGGATCGTGCTGGCCTGCCTGGCGGTCGCCGGCGCCGGCGACATGCTGAGCGGGCTGGGCCGGGCCACGATCTGGAACCAGACGATCCCCGAGGAGCTGCGGGGGCGGCTCGCCGGGATCGAGGTGCTCTCGTACAGCGTCGGTCCGCAGCTCGGCCAGGTCCGGGCGGGCACCATGGCCGGCTGGACCGGGACCCGCCCCGCCTTCTGGAGCGGCGGCCTCGCCTGCGTGGCGTCGGTGGCCGTGCTGGCGGCGCTGCTGCCCAAGCTGATCTCGTACGACGCCGAGACCGACGAGGACGCGCTGCGCCGCCGGGCCGCCCGGGAAGGGGCGACCCGGCGGGAGGACCCGAGCGGCGCGGTGGCCTGACCCGGGTCCCGTGCGGCGTCCGCTACCCGGCCGAGCCGCGGATCACGAACTGTGATCCCGGCTCGACCAGGACGTCGCCGTCGGCCGATCCGGTGATGGTCACCCCCGTCAGGGTGGCGCTGCCGCGGGCGCCGCCGTGGGCGCGGATGCCGGCCCCGTTGTTCGACCGGTCGATGCGGACGTTGTCGATCACGGCGTTCGGCACGCTGCCGCCGCCGGACTTGAACTGGATCCCGTCGTAGGTGGAGTCGTGGATGTCGGTGTCGCGGATGGTCACCCCGGGGATGTCCTGGCCCGCGGCGAAGAGGGTGATCGCGCCGAACTCCTGGGCCTCGCCCCAGAAGGCGCCGCCCGTGCGGTGCAGGCCGTTGTTCGCGATGAGGGTCTGCCCGGAGAACGGCAGGGGGTCGTGGTCGGTGGCGAGCATGATGCCGGGGTAGTTCATGGTGTCGGAGACCAGGTTGTTCTCGATCGTGTTGCCGTACCCGCCGTAGACGGCGATGCCGTTGGCCCGCCAGGGCAGCTGGATCGTGTTGTTGCGGAAGTGGTTGTCGTGGCCGATGTCGACGGCCGTGTTCTTCACGTAGCGGCTGGACCACACGGCGAGGGCGTCGTCGCCGGTGTTGCGGAACGAGGAGTTGAAGACGGTGGAGTTCTTCGTTCCGTTGGCGAGGTTCACGCCGTCCGCGTACGTGTCGCGGATCCGGACGCCGTTGAACTCGACGCCGTCGCCCGGCCCCCAGAGTTCGGGGATGTTGTCGTAGTCCCGGCCGACCCAGGCACCCACGTTGGCGTGCTCGATCCACACGTTCGTGATCTTCGTGTTCTTCCCGAAGCGGCCGTTGAGGGCCACACCGCCCTCGGCGTTGCCGTCGCCGCCGCGGATGGTGCCGGAGCCGAAGATGGCGAGGTCGGAGATCCGGGTGTTGTCGTCGATGTCGAAGCCGAAGTTGCCCTCGTGCGGGTGGTTGATGCCGCCGGCCTGGTGGGGCGGGGTGAGCGTGTAGAGCCGGGAGTGCCACATGCCGGCGCCGCGGACGGTGACGTCGCGGATGCCGACCTGGTTGAACTGGCCCCGGTTCAGCGGGTCGTCGGTGAGGATCTTCTGTTCCTGGCGCCACTGACCGGCCGGGATCCACACGCAGTCGATGCGGCCGTTCTGGTCGTCGGTGACGGCGCGCTGGAGAGCGTCGGTGTCGTCGATGCCGTCGTTGGGGACGGCCCCGTAGGCGGTGATGGAGGTGCACTCGGCGGGCTTGGCAGTCGGCGCGGCGACCTGTTCCAGGTCGATCAGGTCGACGATCTGGTAGGCGGCGTCGTCCCCCGCGTCGCGCTGGAGCCGGAACTTCGTGCCCGGCGGGTAGCTGCGCTCCAGCAGGGCGTGGGACTCGTCGAACAGTCGACGGGCGTCGCCCTGGGGGGTGTTCGTGAGGCCTTCCGGGCTGTCCGTGGCGCCGTACAGCCAGCTGTGCTTGGACGACAGGTCCAGCTTCCGGACGAAGGCGCCGTCGGCGTAGAGGCTGAGCGTGGCCGCGGCTCCGCCGCCGCCCGGGGCGTCGGGCACGGAGTTGCGCACGACGATGGAGTTCGCCTGGTTGGTGGAGGTGAACTCCACGTACTGGCCGGTCGCCGAGAGTCGGACCGAGGCGCGCCCGGAGGATTCGGTGGCGTAGTTGGTGTGGCCGAAGGTCCGCTCGGGGTCGCTCCGCAGCAGGGTCCCCGTGTGGCGGGCGGCCTCCGCCTCGTACTCGGTGTACGGGACGGCGGCGCCGCGGCCGGCCACGATCGGGCGGGAGTGGACGTTGTTGTCCTCGTTGGTCTCGGCGACGACTCCCGTGGCGTCGGCGGTGGCGGTCAGGGTGGCGCCGCCGCCGGTCGCGGTCCAGCTTCCGTCGAGCGCGACGGTGACGGTGGCCCCGGCGGGTACGGCCGGGGTGTTCCCGCTCAGGGTGACGTTGCCCGCGGTGACCCGGGTGACGCTGGCGGGCGCCGGGGCGGTGCCTCGGTTGTGGACGGCGGCGGTGAAGGTCACCTTGGCTCCGACGGCCGGGGTGGCGGGGTCGGGGGTGATCCCGGTGACCTCCAGGTCCGGACCGGGGCTCTGGCCGACCACCAGGGGGCCGGCGCCGCTGCGGCTGTTGTTGGTGTCGTCCGACTCGGCGACGGTGTCCTCGGGGTCGACGGCGGCGGACACCGTGTAGCGGCCGACGGGGCGCCTGCCGACGGCGACCGGCACGGTGACGGAGGCTCCCGCCGCCGTCGCGGCGACGGGGGCGCTGCCCGCGACGACGCCCTCCAGGCTGATCCGTACGGTGGTCGCGGCGGCGGGGGCGTTGCCCGCGTTGCGGACGGTGGCGTTCACCGTGACGGCGTCCGTCTCGGAGGGGGCCGACGGTGACCAGGTCAGGTCGGTGAGGGTCAGGTCCGGGTTGGGGGCGCCCGTTCCGACGACCTGGAGCTCGGCGACCTGGGCGCCGGGCGCGCCGGTGTTGCCGTGGAACCGCAGCTGGACGTCCGCGATGCGGCCGCCGACCGGCAGGGTCACCGTGTTGCCGTTCGCCCCGGGGCTGAAGAGGTGGTCGGCGCGGGCGCGCAGGGTGGTCCACGCGGAGGCTGCCCGCTCGCGGCCGAGGACCTCGAAGTTCTGGGTTCGCGCCGCCCAGGCCGCGTCGGGGTCGAGGCGGACGACGACCGCGGCGAGGTCGGCGTCGGCGCCGAGGTGCACGGTCAACGACGAGCTCTGGCCCGCGGCTTCCCAGTAGGTGCTCAGGCTGTCGTCGTTGGCGTTCGGGGCGACGTAGGACTGGGTGGTGGAGGTGGCCTCGATGGGCTTGCCCCGGGCCAGGTTGGTGCCGGTCGGGGGCGGGTCGCCGGGATCACCCGGGTCGGGGTCGGTCGCCCCGTGGATCTCGAACTCGGATATCTGGGCGGCGTTCCAACCGCTGTTGGCCGCGACGTTCACCCGGAGGTGGCGGACGGCGGCGGAGCCGAGCCCCAGGGTCACCCTGTTGGCCTGGGCGGGGTCGAAGACCTTGGGGGCGGAAGCGGCGAGCGTGGTGAAGGTGGTTCCGTCGGCGCTGCCCTGGAGGCTCAGCGTCTGGGTGCGGCGTTCCCAGGCCGAGGGCAGTTTGAGCACCACCTCGTCCACGGTGGCGAGGGCTCCGAGGTCGACCTGGAGCCACTGGGGGAAGGCGCCCGCGGGCCCCTCCCAGTACGTCTGTTGGCTGCCGTCGGTGACGGCGGTCGCGGGGTGGCCGCCGAGCGATCCGCCCGCGGTGGCGGCTCGCCCCAGGGCGAGGTTGACGGTTCCGGCGGCCGGGGCCGAGGGGCCTGCCGCGGCTGCGGTGGGGGTCAGGCCGAGGGCGGTCAGTGCGGTGAGAACCAGGCCGCCTACGAGCGAGCGGCCGTGTCGTTTCCATCTCATGGGGGCCTCTGTTCCAGGAGGGAGGGGCGAGGGCCTGCCGATTAATCTCGATCTCTGCGCAAGATTTTGAGGAATCCCGTTGATTCTTTGCGTGGATCAGAGTCACAGGTTTCTATCAGGTCACCGGTTTGTCAACGGTCCTCACACGGCGCGCCCGAACGGCGGCTTCCGCGATGCGGGCACGTACCGGGCCCGGGAGGGTGACCGCATGGGTGACTGGTGGTACCGAAACATCCTCGAACCGGGCAAACTGCCCTTGCTGCTGGCGCTGTCCGCGTTCGTCCTGACGTTCACGATCACGCGTGTCATCACCCGGATGATCCGGGCCGGGAAGGGCCCGTTCCGCAACGTCACACCGGGTGGGCTGCACGTCCACCACGCCGTTCCCGGAGTCGTGCTGATGACGGTCGGCGGGTTCACCGCGATCGGGGGCGGCCGCACGGGCTGGGGATCGGCGCTGGCAGCCGTGCTCTTCGGAATGGGGACGGGACTCGTCCTGGACGAGTTCGCGCTGATCCTGCACCTGAGCGACGTCTACTGGAGCAAGGAGGGCACGATCAGCATCGAGGTGGTCATCCTGACCACGGCCCTCGCCTCGCTGCTGCTCTGCGGGTTCCTGCCGCTCGGCGTGGACGGGCTCACCCCGGACGAGGAACAGAGCCGGATGACGCTGGTGACCACCGTGCTGTTCAACCTGCTGTTGGCCGGGGTGGCGCTCTTCAAGGGCAAGCCCCGCATGGCCGTACTCGGAGCGGTGGTACCCCTGATCGCCCTGGTCGCGGCCATGCGGCTGGCCCGCCCCGTCTCCCCGTGGGCCCGCCGCTTCTACCGGCGCCGACCGAAGGCCCGGGCCCGCTCGATGAAGCGCTCGTACCGGCACGACCGGCGCTGGAGCGGTCTACGACGCCGCGTCGACTACCTGATCGGCGGCGCCCCCAGCCAGTGACGGCCCGCATGACGGGACCCCCGGACGCCGTGGCGTGCGGGGGTCCTCGCGCGCGCGGCCTCAGGCCTGCGCGGGCGCCTCGTCGAGCTCCCACGCGTGCCGCTTGAACTCGCGGCGGAAGTCGGCGTGGTCCTCCCACTGCCGGGCGATGCCCCGCAGCACGTCCCAGTGGTGCTCCACCGACTGGTCGATGACGGTACGCACCCGCGGCTCGGCCGTCGCCCGCTGCTCGATGAGGCCCTTCACCGCGGAGGCCTCCAGGACGCTGTTGCGCAGGGCGCGCAGGGCCCGGGAGGTGTCGTCCATCGAGAAGCCGCGCTCACTTCCGGTCTCCGCGTCGAACAGCGGCATCAGCCGCGCCTCGATGAACGCGGTGATCCGCTCGAAGTGCTGCACGTCCATCAGGGGTTCTCCGTCTCCTGCCGCGCCGGTGAGCGGCTCGGGTACACGATACGAGGACCCGGTACCCGTCACGGAACAGGGGGACCGCGGTGGGCCCGGACCGGCGCCGGGCCGATTGTCAGACCCCTGCGCCACCATCACGGCATGACGATCACCACCGCTCCCGCCCTGGCCGACCGTGACGAGTACGCCGATGCCATCGCCACGGCCGTCCGGGCGTCCGCCGCCTACTACGGCTCGGGCGAATCCCCGCTCGACGACGCCTCCTTCGACCTGCTCGTGTCCCTGATCCAGGCGTACGAGGCCAACTACCCGGAGCACACCGACCCGGCCTCCCCGACCGGGAAGGTGGCGGGCGGCGCGGTCCCCGCCGGGGACGTCGCCCACACGACGGCGATGCTCTCCCTGGCCAACGCCTTCGCCCCACAGGACCTCCTCGACTGGGAGGCCTCGCTCGTCAGACGCCTCAGCGGGCCCGTCACCGGCGGGTACGCCGTGGAGCCGAAGCTCGACGGCGCCTCGCTGGCGGCGCGTTACCGGGCGGGACGCCTGGTCCAGCTGGTCACCCGGGGCAACGGGACGGGCGGGGAGGACGTGTCGCACGCCATCGGCACCATCGCGGGCCTTCCCCTGGAGCTGACCACCCGGGACTCCTTCGAGGTGCGCGGCGAGGTGCTGTTGACGGCGGAGCAGTTCGAGCGGGCGAACGCGCTCCGGGCGGCGCACGGAGCGGGTCCGTTCTCCAACCCCCGCAACGGCGCGGCCGGCACGCTGCGGGCAAAGGGGCGCGCCTACACGGTCGAGATGACGTTCTGGGCGTTCGGCGCGGTGGAGCTCGACGGCGGCGCGGCGCTGCCGGGCGGCACGCACTCCGAGTTGATGGCGTACGTGTCGGCGACGGGCATCCGCACGGCCGCGGACACGGCCGCCGGGCTCACGGTGGCGGACACCCTCGCGGGGGCGCAGGAGCAGGTCGACCGGATTTCGAAGCTCCGTTCCGCGCTGCCCTTCGGGATCGACGGGGTCGTCGTCAAGCTGGACTCGTTGACGGAGCAGGCGGCGGCCGGGAACGGTTCGCGCCACCCGCACTGGGCCACCGCGTACAAGCTGCCGGCGGTGGAGCGCCGGACCCGGCTGTTGGAGGTGACGTGGTCGGTGGGCCGTACCGGGGTGCTGGCCCCGACGGCGGTGCTGGAGCCGGTGGAGGTGGACGGCTCGGTGATCCGGCACGCCACGCTGCACAACCCGGCCGACATCGAGCGGCGCGGACTGCGCCTCGGCGACACGGTGACCGTCCACAAGGCGGGTGACGTCATTCCGCGCGTCGAGGCCCCGGTGGTGGAGCTGCGGACCGGCGAGGAGCGGGCGATCGAACTGCCGTCGGTGTGCCCCGGCTGCCAGGGCGCCATCGACCGGTCCCAGGAGCGGTGGCGCTGCGCCCAGCCCGCCGACTGCGGTCGGATCGCGGCGATCCTGTACGCGGCCGGGCGCGACCAGCTCGACATCGACGGGCTGGGCGAGCGGTACGTCCGCGCCCTGGTCGAGGAGGAGGGGGTGCGCGACGTCGCGGACCTGTTCACGCTGGACCGGGCCGCGTTGGCGCGGGCGGCCGGGAGCGAGAAGCGCGGGGCGAAGCTCGCGGAGCGGATCGCGGGTGCGAAGGACCGTCCGCTGTCGCGGGTGTTCTGCGCGCTCGGCGTCGTCGGCACCGGGCGGGGCATGTCCCGGCGGATCGCCCGGCACTTCGGGACGATGGAGGCGATCCGCGCGGCCGACGCCGAGGCGATGACCGAGGTGGAACTGGTCGGCGCCGCGAAGGCGGCGGCGATCGTCGCGCAGGTCGCAGAGCTGGGGCAGGTCGTCGACAAGCTGGTGGCGGCCGGGGTCAACCTCGTCGAACCGCAGGTTCCGGGCCGGCCCGAGGTGCCCGCCGAAGGCGACGCGGGTGACGGCGTCGGGGGTGACGTCGCCGCCGGGCCGCTGGCCGGTCAGACGGTGGTGATCACGGGGAAGATGACCGGCGCCCTGTCCGCCTACGGCACCCGCACCGCGCTGTTGGAGCTCGTCGAGCGGGCCGGCGGGAAGTCGGCGAGCAGCGTGTCGGGCCGTACGACGCTCCTCGTGGCGGGCGAGAAGGCGGGCGGCAAGGTCGCCAAGGCCGAGGCGGCGGGCATCGCGATCCTCGGTGAGGAGGAGTTCGCGCTGCGGATCGCCGCCGTGCTCAACGCGTGAGCGGCGGGGGCGGGGTGACCGCGAGGAGCGGCGGCGCCGGTGAGGTGTGGCGGTGTCCGCAGGGCTCGAAGACCAGGACGACGGGTTCGCCGGGCCGTTGGCGCCAGGAGATGCGCTCCGGCGCGACGACGCACACCGGGCAGTCGGGCAGCGGGCCCGGCCCGCTCCGGTCCTCGGGCGCGGCCGTGAGGACCGACGGCATGGGGTGCGTGTCACGCATGGCGGCTCCCTGGTGCGGCTGCTGTGCTCCTGGCACTGTGCCATGCGCGGCCCCTCCTCCGCACGGGCGAATCGTCCAGTGTTTTCGCTGGTCAGCGGTTCGGGCACCGGACGGATTCGGGTCCTGCGGGGCACATGGTGATCAAGTGGTCCTCCGGTCGGCCTCGACCAGCCCCGACTCGTAGGCGGCGATCACCGCCTGGGCGCGGTCACGGACGCCCAGCTTGCCGAAGATGCCGGTGATGTGGTTCTTGACGGTGGAGACGCTGATGTCCAGTTCGGCGGCTATCGCGGCGTTGTCGAGACCGCGGGCGAGCAGGCGCCAGATCTCCAGCTCCCGGGGGGTCAGGCCGGTGGGCGAGTCCGGTGCCGGTCGGCGCTCGCGCGAGGGCGCGCGCACGTAGGTGGAGATGAGCCGGGTGAGGAGTCGGGGGGCGACGGCCGCCTCGCCCGCGTGGACGGTACGGACGGCCGCGATCAGCTCCTCCGGGGACACGTCCTTGGGCAGGAAGCCGTAGGCGCCGGCGCGCAGCGCGGCGACCACGTACTCGTCCATGTCGAAGGTGCTCAGGGCCAGGACCCGGGAGCCGGGCCGGGCGGCGGCCAGCCGTTCGGTGGCCTGTACGCCGTCGAGCACCGGCATCCGGATGTCCATGACGACGACGTCGGGCTCCAACCCCAGGGCCAGTTCGACGGCCTCGGCGCCGTTGCCGGCCTCGCCGACGACCTCGACGTCCGGATGGGGGGCCAGGATCAGGGCCAGGCCCCGCCGCACCAGCGGCTGGTCGTCGGCGATGAGCACGCGGATCATCGGTGGTGTTCCTCTCCGTCGGCGACGCCCGCTCCCGGTGCCACCGGGAGCCGCGCCGCGACCCGGAACCCGCCCTCCTCCAGGGGGGCGGCCTCCAGGGTGCCGCCCTGCAGGGCGACGCGTTCACGCATTCCGATCAGACCGTACCCGCCGCGGGCCGGTGCCCTCGAAGCCGCGGTGCGCCTGCCGGATCCGGAGCCCGGGGCGTCGCCCGCGCCCTGTCCCCGCCCCTCTCCCGGGCGGCGGCCCGTTCCGTCGTCGCGGACCTCGACGGTGACCTCGTCGGGGCGGTAGGTCAGCCGTACCCGGGCCCTGGAATCCCCGGCGTGCTTGCGGGCGTTGGTCAATGCCTCCTGCACGACCCGGAACACGGTCAGGCCGACGGTCGGCGGGAGCGGGCGTACGGTTCCGTCGACGGTGAGCTCGGTGTCCATGCCGGCCAGCCGGCTCTCGGTGACGATCCGGGTCAGGTCCTCGGGTCCCGGCTGCGGCGCCGGCGGGTTCGTCTCCGGTTCCTCACCGGCCCTCAGGACGTCGAGCAACTGGCGCATTTCGCTCAGGGCCATCCGCCCGGAGCCTTCCAGGATGACCAGGGCCTCGCGGGCGGCCCCGGGGTCGTGCGCGAGGTTGGCCCGTGCCCCGCCGGCCATCAGCTGCATGGTGGTGATGTGGTGGGCGACGATGTCGTGCAGTTCCCGGGCGATGCGACGGCGTTCCTCGGCGAGCGCCCGCTCGGCGAGGAGTTTGCGGTTGGCCTCGGACTCCCGTTGCCGGTGGTTCATCGCCAGGGCGGCCCCGACGACGATCACGGCGGCGACCGCGTTGGCGAGGACCCCCCAACCCCCGGGAAGCAGCATCCCGCCCTGGCCGACGGAGGGCAGCGGTACCGCTGCCAGGCCGGCGACGGCCACGACGGCGGGTCGGCGGCTCCGGGCCACCGTGTACAGGGCGATGACCAGGCTGAGGCCGAAGTGCGGTGAGACCGGGCCGGCCGTGTTCACCACCACGCCGAGCGCGAGGACGGCCGTGAGGACGATCGCCGGGTGGCGGTGCCGGAGGATCAGGGTCAGTCCCGCGAGGACCAGGGCGAACGCGGCGGGGATTCCGAGGGGGTTCCCGTCGAACTGGCTGGTGACGGAGAAGCCCAACAGGTCGGCCGCGGCGGCCCCGACCGCCACCAGGGCGTCGTTGCGCGTCCACGCCGGTTTGTCGGTGCTCTTGCTCATCTGCCCGGTCCTCCCCCACGGGCCGCCGGTGCCCGGCCGGTGCCGGGCCCGCCCGCGGCCGGAATCCGTAGATCCATTCTGGCACCGGCCGGGGGCCCGGCCACCGGCCCGGGGTCGGGTCCGCGACCGGGACTCCGGTCCTGGTCGAAGCGGTCGGCGTGACCGTGGTCCCGGTGGGGAGATCCTCCTGTGCCCGGACGCCCGCGGCCCGGTCCGCTGATGGTCTTGAGGGGACCGCCGGGGTATTCCGGCGCCATCGCACGGACCGGAGGAGAAAAGTGATCCGCGCCCTGACGGGATGCTCGACGAGGAATCCGTGGAAGGTGATAGCCCTGTGGGCGGTGCTGGGCATCGCGCTGGCCATCATGGGGCAGGTGTTCGTCTTCCGCGCGACCCAGACGGGCAACGGCGACTTCCTGCCCGCGCACTACGATTCTGCCGCCGCGCTGAAGATCGCCGAGGAGGGTTTCGGGGTGCGCCCGGACTCCGATCCGCTGACGGTGCTGGTGGCGCGGAGCGACGGGGCCGCCCTGTCCCCCGCCGACGAACGGCGCGTGGACGAGGTGACGGACGGGCTGGCGCGCAAGCGGATCGTGATGCCCGTCACCAAGGACACCATGCCGCTGGCCCAGGACCATTCCCAGGTGCCCGTGTTCGGCGGGCGCCTGACGGCGCCGGACCGCGCCTTCCGGCTGCTGTCCGTGGAACTCAAGGGCAATCCGGCGGACCCGGGGGTGCGGGACACCTACCGGGCCTTCCGGGACCACACCCGCGAGGCGTTCCGGGAGGCGGGCCTGCGGACCGGGTTCACCGGCGGGCCGGCCACCGGCGTGGACACCGCCGATGCGGAGAAGACCCGTACGACGGTCGTCGGGGCGGTGATGACGGGGCTGATCGTGCTGCTGCACGTGCTGGTGTTCCGCAGCTTGGCGGCGGCGCTGCTGCCGCTGCTCGCGGTGGCCGTCATCGGCGGTGCGGCGACGGGGGTGGTCGTCGGCGCGTCCGTGCTGACGGGCATCCAGCTGGCCCCTTCCACTCCGGGGCTGATCAACGTGGTGCTGGTGGGCATCGGGGTGGACTACTTCCTCTTCCTCCTGTTCCGCTTCCGCGAGCGGTTGCGCGCGCACCCGCTGCAATCGGGCCGGGACGCGGCGCGGGAGGTGGCGGGCCGGGTGGGCACGGCCGTCACCTCGGCGGCGCTGACGATCGTGGCCGCGTTCGCCACGCTCGGGATCGCCTCCTTCGGCCAGTTCCGGGTGCTGGGCCCGGCCATCGCGGTGTCCGTGCTGGTGATGCTGTTGGGCAGTCTGACGCTGATGCCCGCGCTGCTCGCCGTCACCGGGCGCGGAATGTTCTGGCCGTCCCGTTCCCTGAAGCACGAGCCCCCCGCCGGCGCGGCCGGGCGGCTGGGCGCGCTGGTCGCGCGGCGTCCGCTGGTGCTGGTGCTCGCCTCGGTGGCGCTGCTCGGGGCGCTCGGGGCTGGTCTGACCGGGATGCGCATGGACTACGGGCAGGGCGGCGCGGGCGGCGAGCGCACGGGCGCCGTGGAGACGGCGGAGGAGATCGCCCGGTCGCTGCCCGCCGGGGTGTCGGATCCGACGGGCGTGTTCGTCTCCGCCGAGGACGGCGCCCCCCTGAGTACCGAGCGGCTGGCCGGCCTCGCCGGGGCGCTGGCCGGGGTGCCGGGCGTGGGGCGGGTCGTCCCGACCGTGCTGAGCGAGGACCGCGGCGCGGCGCGCATCGACCTGTTGCTGACGGCCGGGTCGGGCACTCAGGCGGCCCGTGACCTGGTCTCGGGTCCGGTCCGGGAGACGGTCCGCGCGAACCTGCCGGCGGGCACCGAGGTGCATGTCGGGGGTACGGCCGCGGTGTTCGCCGACATCTCGGTGGCGGTCGACGAGGACCTCGAAGTGATCTTCCCGGTGGCGGCGGTCCTGATCGGCATCATCCTGCTCGTACTACTGCGGAGCCTGCTGGCGCCGGTCGTGCTGATGATCGCGGTCGGATTGGGTTTCGCGGCCACGCTGGGCGCCTCGACGTTGGTGTTCCAGCACGGACTCGGGCGTCCGGGCGTCGACTTCACCCTGCCGCTGGTGTTGTTCCTGTTCGTGGTGGCGCTCGGCACCGACTACAACATCCTGATCGGCGACCGGATCCGGGAGGAGATGGGACGGCCCGGTTCCGCCCGCGAGGCGGTGGCGCGCGCCGTGCGGCACACCGCTCCGGCCGTCGCCACTGCGGGCCTGGTGCTGGCCGCCTCCTTCGGGAGCCTGGCGGTGAGCCCGCAGCCAGGTACGCAGCAGATCGGCTTCGCCACGGCGGTGGGGATCCTGCTGTCCGCGTTCGTCCTGTCGATCGTGCTGGTGCCCGCCGTGATCGCGCTGCTGGGCCGGTCCACCTGGTGGCCGGTGAGGCCGGGGGCCGCCGCCCGGGGGGCGGAGGCCGCCGCGCCCGTGGAGCGGGTTCCGGTGGGCTGAGGACGCGGCCCGACGTGGAAGGGCGCCGGCCGCGCGG
>NZ_JANFAK020000006.1 GCF_024721315.2 Streptomyces sp. Isolate_45 | reverse complement strand
CTTCGCGGCGGCGGCCCGCGCCCCGGCCCGGTAGGCGGCGATGGTCCCGGCGCGGGCGGTCGCCTGGAGGTCGGCCGCGTCGTCCTGCGGGGGCAGGGCCCGCTGCGGGGTGATGTGGTCGGAGTACCTCGGCCCGGTGTCGTACCCGGGCGCCACCAGCGGCGCGTACGCCGGCTCGGGCGCCGCGGGCTCCGGGCGGTACGCGGGATCCGGCGCGGGCGGCTGCGGCCCCGACCCGAAGGCGGAACCGAACGGATCCGGCGACGGCACCCCGTAACCGGGGCCGGGGCCCGGCGGCGGGCCCCATCCGGGGTCCGCGTCCGCGGGGTCCTCGAAGTCCGGGCGCGGCACGGGGTCGTACCCGCACAGGGCCTCCTCGGCGGCGCCGGCCGCCAGCCCGGTCAGGACGACCCGGCCGTCGTCGCATATCAACACCGTCCGGACGGTGATGTTCCGGTGCGTCCAGCCGTGCGCGTGCAGCACCCGCAGCGCGGTCAGCACGTCGGAGGCCACCTCCGCCGCCCTGTACGGGCTCAGCGGCTCCTCGGCGATCAACGCGGCCAGCGGCCTGGCGGGGACGAGTTCGCTCACTATCCACAGCGAACCGCCCTCGGCGAACACGTCGAAGACCTGGTCCAGCCGCGCGTGGTCCGGTACGGACGCGGCCGCCTGCGCGGCGGCGATGGCCCTGCGCACCGCGGGCAGTTCACCCGTCCGCTGCCCCTGCCCGGCCTGCGGATCGTACGAGCCGTCGAGCAGCTCCGCGTCCACGACCTCCGGCAACGGCACCTGCCGGACCAGGACTTCCTGCCCGCTACGCGTGTCGAAGGCCCGGGTCTCCAGCACCTCGTACGCGTCGGACGGCGGCAGCGGCAGACGGTAGCGGCCGGCCAGGATCCGGCCCGCGTAGTCCTCCACATCGCCTCCCCCGAGTGCGTCGGGCCCCCCATGGCCCCCGTCGACACGATACGACGCTCGGGCCGCCCGCGTCCCGGGCACTGGCAAGGCTCGTCAGCCGAGCACCTGGAAGGTCTCGAACGCCGTGTTGCGCATCTGGGTGCATTCGGCGCCGTCCCACTGGTCGACGGCGCAGCTGATCATGATGGCGTAGCCGTGCTTCGCGTCCACCTTGAAGCCCCGGTTGAGGACCCGGACCTTGACGCCCTGCTGCTCGCGCTCGAACTCCCAGTCGGCGACGGTCGGGTAGCCGCGGTAGTCGACCGTGTCCAAGCGCAGGAGGCGGTAGTTCTTGCTGCTGCCCGCCACGGCGGGGGCGAGCTGGGCCCAGGCGAGACGGGCGTCGTCGGTCGGCTTGTCGCCGAAGTCGACCTGGATCCGCGGGAAGCCGCCGTCGCGGCTGAATATGCCGCCGGAGCTCTGGCCGGCGGTGCCGGTCTGGTGGAAGCCCTCGGGCATCGCCATCGAGAACCGGAACCGGGGCTCCGACACCATGGCGTACCCGGCGGGCAGTCCGCCGGGTCCTCCCGGACCGGTGCCCTGACCCTGACCCTGACCCTGGCCTTGGTTCTGGCCCTGCCCCTGGCCTTGGTTCTGGCCTTGGTTCTGGCCTTGGCCCTGCCCCTGGCCGGGGTCCGCGCTCGCGCCGCCGGGGTTGCCGCTGGGCTGGCCGCCCTGTGCGGGAGGGGTCGCGGAAGGGCTCGGGGCGGTGCCGCCCGCGCCCGTTCCGGGTGACGCGCCGGGTGACGGGCTGCCGGAGGAGACCGGACCCGTCCCGCCCTTGCCCTGGTCCTTGCGGTCACCGTCGTCGTCCCCGCGGATCGCGTACGCGATGAGCGAGCCGATCACGGCGAGGACCACGACGACGCCCGCTATCGCGAGCACGATGGTGCGGCGCGACATCACGTCGGTGAGCGACGCCGGCACGGAAGCTGGCCGGGCCGCCGGCGCCTCGGCCGCGGAGGCCGCGGAAGCGGTCGCCGCGGCCTCGGCGGCAGCGGCCTTGCGCGTCGACTTCAGCGCGGCGCGGGTCCGTTCGCGCTGTTCGCGCTCACGCCGGTCGCGTTCCTTCTTGGCGGCCTTCTCGGCCGCCTTCTCCGCTGCCACGTCCGGCACCGCGAGGAAGATCGGACGCGTCTCCTCCACGGCCGGCGGGGACACCGGAACGGGCTCGGGCTCGGGGGCGTTGAGCACCGAGGTCAGCATCGTGCGGGCCTGCTCGTCGCCGAGCCGTAGGGCCGGGTCCTTCACCAGCAGGCCGTAGATGACCTCGGTCAGCGGACCGGCGTTCTTCGGCGGGTCGACCGCCTCGGTCATCACCGCGGTCAGGGTGGCGAGCGCGGAGCCCTTGTCGTACGGGGGCACGCCCTCGACCGCCGCGTACAGCAGGCCGCCGAGGGACCACATGTCGGCGGGCGGGCCCGGCTTCTGGCCGCGGGCGCGCTCGGGCGAGATGTACGAGGGGGCGCCCACGAGCATGCCGGTGGAGGTGATGGACGGGTCGCCCTCGACCTGGGCGATGCCGAAGTCCGTCAGGACGACACGACCGGTGCCGGCGATGAGCACGTTGGACGGCTTCACGTCACGGTGCAGGATCCCCTGCTGGTGCGCGGCGCGCAGGACGTCGAGCACCGCGAGGCCGACCTCGGCGGCGCGGCGCGGGGTGAGGGGGCCGTTCTCCCGGATGAACTCGGCGAGGGAGGAGCCCTCGACGAGCTCCATGACGATCCAGGGGCGGGCGTCCTCGTCGACCACGTCGAAGACGGTGACGGCGCCCGCGCTGCGGATGCGGGCGATGGCCTTGGCCTCGCGCAGGGTGCGGGTGATGAGGCGGCGCTTCTCGTCCTCGTCGACGCCGCTGCCGAAACGGAGTTCCTTGACGGCGACGGTCCGGCCGAGGACCTCGTCCTCGGCGCGCCACACGGTGCCCATGCCGCCCTTGCCCAGCACCGAGCCCAGCCGGTACCGGCCGGCGAGCAGACGGCCCTGGTCCTTGCCGTTGCCCTGGCCGGGCGCGGGCGGGAAGGCGGTGGTCCGCACCGCCCCGGTCGGCCGCCGCACGCCGTCGTCCCCGAGGGGCTTCGCGGCGGGCTTCGCGTCCACGGGCTCGGCCTTGGCCTTGGCCGCAGCCGGCGCGGCGTCAGCGGGCTCGGCGAGCTTCGGCTTCGCGGCCCCGGCGGCGGGCTTCACCTCCGCGGGCCGGGGAGCAGCCGCCTCGGCCTCGGCGGGTGCGGTCCCGGCCGGGTTCGGCTTCGCGGACTCGGAACCGGCCTCGACCTCGGCCGACGTCACGTCAGCGGGCCGGGCAGCCGGCTTGGCGAAGTTCGGCTTCGCGGAAGGGGAAGCGGAGGCCGAACCGGCCCCGGCCCCGACCCCCGGGGCCGGCTTCACGTCTTCGACCTCGGCGTCGGCATCGGCCTGCCGGGCATCCGCCGGCTCCACCGCGGCCTTGGCGACGGCCGACTTCGCGGCACCTGCGCCCGCGGCCGACTTCGCGTCTTCGGCGTCGGCTTCGGCATCGGCCGACGCGGCGTCAGCGGGCTCCGTCACAGGCGCGTCGGCCTCGTCGGCAGCCGGGGTCGGCTTCGCCCCGGCCCCCGCCTTCGGCCCGCGCGGCTTCTTCGTCGGGTGTATGGACCCACCGGAACCAGCCACGGGCGCGTCGGCCGTGCCCGGCTCCGCGTCCGGCTCCGCGTCCGCCGGAGCCGTCCCGGTCGTACGCGGCTTCGTCCTGGCGGGCCCGGCCTTGGAGGCACTCGGCTTCGTCCCACCGGCACCGGTCCCGGCCGTGGCCGTACCCGGCTTCCCGCCCCGTGCAACGGTCTTGGCGGCATCCGGCGTCGCGTCCACGGCGTCGGCCCGGCCGTCGGCCGCACCCTGCGGCCCTGCCTCGGAGCCCGCCACGGCCGGCTTGGCCGACGTCGGAGTCGGCTTCCGCTTCGCCGCCGACGGGGTGGCCGGTTTGCGCCCCCCGGTGCCCGATCCGGATCGGGACCTCGGCGCGGGCACGGTCTTCGCGGCCTCGGGCTTCACGTCCTGCGCGGGCGCGCCCGCGGACGGCACCGCCGAAGACGCAGCCTCGTCCGCGCCATCCCGCTTCGCCGCAGGCGCCCCGGCAGGCGACTCGGTGTGCTCCGGCTTCGACATGCGTCCCCTCTGCGTTCGTGCAGCCTGCCCCGGCTGCCCCGGCAGCCGCCGGGGGGCACGATAACCCGCCCCGGCAGAAACCTCATTGTTGCTCACTCCGCAACGGACGGGCGCCCCGGGTCTGCGGTTCCGCCTTCCGCATCGCGGAGTTACAACGGAACGATGTCGGGCGCCCCCAGCCGCGCCGCGTCCGCCGTCTGGTCGTCGGGCTGGCGCTGCGACTCCCGTTCCGCCTGTACCCGCTTTTCGTAGTGCTCCACTTCCTTCTCGATCTGCTGCTTGTCCCACCCCAGTACCGGAGCCATCAATTCCGCGCACTCCCGCGCGGACCGGGTCCCCCGGTCGAAGGTCTCGATGGAGATGCGGGTCCGCCGCGTCAGCACGTCGTCCAGGTGCCGCGCCCCCTCGTGCGAGGCCGCGTAGACGATTTCGGCCCGCAGGTAGTCGTCCGCCCCGGACACCGGCTCGCCGAGTCCGGGATCCTTCGCGATGAGGTCGAGCAGTTCCTCCGTCAGCGAGCCGTACCGGTTCAACAGGTGTTCCACCCGCACCACGTGAAGCCCCGTCCGGGCGGCCGTGCGGGCGCGGGCGTTCCACAGGGCCCGGTAGCCCTCGGCCCCCACGAGCGGCACGTCCTCCGTGACGCAGTCCGCGACCCGCTGGTCCAGCCCGTGCACCGCCTCGTCGACCGCGTCCTTCGCCATGACCCGGTACGTCGTGTACTTGCCGCCCGCCACCACCACGAGCCCCGGCACCGGATGGGCCACCGTGTGCTCGCGCGAGAGCTTGCTCGTCGCGTCCGACTCCCCGGCCAGCAGCGGCCGCAGGCCCGCGTAGACGCCCTGGACGTCGTCGCGCGTCAGGGGCACGGCCAGGACCGAGTTGACGTGCTCCAGCAGGTAGTCGATGTCGGCGCTGGAGGCTGCCGGATGGGCCTTGTCGAGGTCCCAGTCCGTGTCCGTGGTCCCGACGATCCAGTGGCGTCCCCACGGGATCACGAACAGCACCGACTTCTCGGTCCGCAGGATCAGCCCCGTGCTCGAATGGATCCGGTCCTTCGGCACGACCAGATGGATGCCCTTCGAGGCCCGGACGTGGAACTGGCCGCGCTCGCCGATCAGCGCCTGCGTGTCGTCCGTCCACACCCCGGTGGCGTTGACGACCTGCTTCGCGCGGATCTCGTACTCGGCGCCGCCCTCCACGTCCCGCACCCGCGCGCCGACGACCCGTTCGCCCTCGCGCAGGAAGCCGACCACCCTCGCCCGGTTGGCGCAGTGCGCCCCGTACGCGGAGGCCGTCCGCACCAGCGCGGCGACGTAGCGCGCGTCGTCCATCTGGGCGTCGTAGTACTGGAGGGCTCCCACCAGGGCGTCCTTGCGCAGGGCCGGGGCGATGCGCAGCGCCCGCGTGCGCGACAGGTGCCGGTGCGTGGGCAGGCCGCGACCGTGCCCGCTGGAGAACGACATGGCGTCGTAGAGGGCGACGCCCGAGCCGGCGTAGAAGCGTTCCCAGCCCTTGTGCTGGAGCGGGTAGAGGAACGGCACCGGCTTGACCAGGTGCGGGGCGAGCCGTTCCAGCAGCAGTCCGCGCTCCTTCAGGGCCTCGCGGACGAGCGCGAAGTCGAGCATCTCCAGGTAGCGGAGTCCGCCGTGGATGAGCTTGCTCGACCTGCTCGACGTGCCGGAGGCCCAGTCCCGCGCCTCCACCAGTCCGGTCGACAGGCCCCTGGTCACGGAGTCCAGCGCGGTGCCGGCGCCGACCACGCCCGCGCCCACGACCAGGACGTCCAGTTCGCGTTCGGCCATCCGGGCGAGCGCCTCCGCGCGCTGTGCCGGTCCCAGTGTCGCTGTCCTCACGGCTGCCTCCCGTTGGTGCGGGCCGTACCCGCTCGGTGCGGGCGGTCCCGCCCACGTCCCCCGTTCACGATTGTGACCGTCATCACCCACATCAGCCACCGCCTGTGGACAACACAACGGCGACCACCACCCCAGAATGCGACATTTCTGTCATATATACGCCTAGTCTGACATAGCGCCAGCTCCTGTCGGGCTCGGGTCCCCCGTTGTCCACCGGACGAGCAAGCACCGCCCCCTCACGTCAGGGAAAGGGAAGGGACGGCCCCCCATGCCCGCAGATCTCGCCGTCATCGGACTCGGCCACCTCGGCCTCCCCCTCGCCCAGGCGGCCGTCGCCGCCGGAATCGAGACCGTCGGCTACGACAGCGGTCCGGCCACGGACAGCACCCTCACCGCCGCCGAGATCCGCCGGATGTCGGCGGCCGGCTTCCGCATCACCACCAACCCCGTCGAGCTCGGCCGGGTCCGTACCGCCGTCATCTGTGCCCCTACCCAGCTCGGCGCCGATCGTGCGCTCGATCTGTCCGCGGTCGGCGAGGCGGGCCGTACGCTCGCCGCCCGGCTGCGCCCGCACACCACCGTGATCCTGGAGTCCGCCGCCCACCCCGGCGTCACCGACGAGTACCTGCGACCGATCCTCGAAGAGGGCTCCGGGCTGCGCGCCGGCCGCGACTTCCACCTGGCCTACTCCCCCAGCCGGCTCGACCCGGGCAACCGCACCCACGGCATCGCCAACACCCCCAAGGTCATCGGCGGCCTCACACCCGCGTGCACCGAGTCCGCGCACGCCTTCTACGCCCGGCTCACCGAGAAGGTCGTCCGCGCCCGCGGCCTGCGCGAGGCGGAGACCGTGCAGCTGCTGGAGACCAACTACCGGCACGTGAACATCGCCCTCATGAACGAGATGGCGGTCCTGTGCCACGACCTCGGCGTCGACCTGTGGGACGTGATCCGCTGCGCCGAGACGAAGCCCTACGGATTCCAGGCCTTCCGGCCCGGCCCGGGCGTCGGCGGCCACGGCGTCCCCCTCGACCCCACCTACCTCCCGCACACCACCCGCACCCCCGGTCACCCCCTGCGCATGGTCGGCCTGGCCCAGGAGATCAACAACCGGATGCCGCAGTACGTCATCCAGCGCTCGGCCACCCTGCTGAACGAGCACGGCAAGTCCGCCCGCGGCGCCCGGGTGCTGCTCCTCGGGGTCACGTACAAGCAGGACCTCGCCGACCAGGAGGGGTCACCCGCCCGCGAGATCGCCAGCCGGCTCATCGACCTCGGGGCCCTGATCAGCTACCACGACCCGTACATCACCGGCTGGCGGGTCCGGGACCGGCCCGTGCCCCGCGCCGAGTCGCTCTACGAGGCGGCCGCAGACGCCGACCTGACGATCCTGCTCCAGCACCACCGCACGTACGACCTCCAGGGCCTCGCCGTGAAGGCCCAACTGCTCCTGGACACCCGCGGCGCCAGCCCGGCCGGGGCGGCGCACCGTCTCTGAACCCGACATCCCCCCGATCCGTTCGGATCACGGTCCGATCCCCATCCGGTCACGTCCCGCCCCGACTCGGCCAGGTGAGCGAAATACCCCCGTGCGATGTCAGTGCTCCCTGTTAGCCTGCGGCGTCGCTTATCACGCGCTTATGACCGAAGGACCCATGCGCGTACGAATCCCTGGGGGGGGATTTTCGAAATGACCCAGAGTTACCGGACGCCCGCGTCCGCAGCCCGCGCCACCGCGCCGACCGCCTCGACCGCCGCCATGGCGTTCCCGGCCTCCGTCCCGCGCAGCTCCGGCCTCGGCCTCGCCGCCGCGTTCGCCGCCGCCCTCCTCGGGGCCGGCGCCTACAGCGCCATCGGCTACTCCATCGACCGCCAGGCGAGCTACGCGGCCGTCGCCGTCGGCCTGCTCGTCGGCCTCGCCGCGGGCAAGGCCGGTGGGCGCGGCCCGCTGCTGCCCGCGGCCGCCGCGGCCCTCTCGCTCGGCGCCCTGCACCTCGGCCAGCTGCTCTTCATCGCCCTCGTCATCGCCGACGTCAACGCGACGGGCCTGATCGAGGTCATCGGCGACCAGGGCATCGGCGGCCTCCTCGGCATCTGGCGGAAATCGGCCGAGGTGACGGACTACGCCTTCCCGGTGATCGGCGCCGCCGTGGCCTTCGCGGCGGCCAGGAAGGCCGGCGGCTGACCCGCGCACGCCGGAGGGCCGGCACCCCTCTCGGGGTCCGGCCCTCCGGTACGCGTACGACCCGCGGGGTCAGCGGCGGTGCTGCGAGTCCGCGACGGTGACCTCGACCCGCTGGAACTCCTTGAGCTCGCTGTAGCCGGTGGTGGCCATCGAGCGGCGCAGCGCGCCGAAGATGTTCATCGAGCCGTCCGGGGAGTGCGACGGGCCGGTGAGGATCTCCTCGGTGGTGCCGACCGTACCGAGGTCGACCTTCTTGCCGCGCGGCACGTCCTCGTGGACGGCCTCCATGCCCCAGTGGTGGCCCTTGCCGGGCGCGTCGGTGGCACGGGCCAGCGGGGAGCCCATCATCACGGCGTCGGCGCCGCAGGCGACGGCCTTCGGGATGTCGCCGGACCAGCCCACGCCGCCGTCGGCGATGACGTGCACGTAGCGGCCGCCGGACTCGTCCATGTAGTCGCGGCGGGCCGCGGCCACGTCCGCGACGGCGGTCGCCATCGGGACCTGGATGCCGAGCACGTTGCGCGTGGTGTGCGCGGCTCCGCCGCCGAAGCCGACCAGGACGCCCGCGGCGCCGGTGCGCATCAGGTGCAGGGCCGCGGTGTAGGTGGCGCAGCCGCCCACGATGACCGGGACGTCGAGCTCGTAGATGAACTGCTTGAGGTTCAGCGGCTCGGCGGCGCCCGAGACGTGCTCGGCGGAGACCGTCGTGCCGCGGATCACGAAGATGTCCACGCCCGCGTCGACGACGACCTTGGAGAACTCGGCGGTGCGCTGCGGGGAGAGCGCGGCGGCGGTGACGACGCCCGCGTCGCGCACCTCCTTGATGCGCTGCCGGATGAGGTCGGCCTGGATCGGCGCGGAGTAGATCTCCTGGAGGCGGCGGGTGGCCGTCGCCCCGTCCAGCCCGGTGATCTCGTCGAGCAGCGGCTGCGGGTCCTCGTGGCGGGTCCACAGTCCTTCGAGGTTCAGCACGCCGAGGCCGCCGAGCTCGCCGATGCGGATCGCGGTCTGCGGGGAGACGACCGAGTCCATGGGGGCGGCCAGGAACGGCAGCTCGAAGCGGTACGCGTCGATCTGCCAGGCGATCGAGACCTCCTTCGGGTCCCGGGTACGCCGGCTCGGGACGATGGCGATGTCGTCGAACGCGTACGCCCTGCGGCCGCGCTTGCCGCGCCCGATCTCGATCTCAGTCACGTGTGGTGGCCTTTCCTCTGGGTCTGCCCGTCCAGTATCCCCGACGGGCGCGGGACTGCGTTTCGGTGACCGCTGTACGGACGTACGCGGCCGTGCTCGGGCACGGCGAAGGGGCGGACCCGGCGCTCCGCCGGGTCCGCCCCTCACCTCACGCGTTTCAGCCCTTGCGGCTGTAGTTCGGCGCTTCCACCGTCATCTGGATGTCGTGCGGGTGGCTCTCCTTGAGGCCCGCCGAGGTGATCCGGACGAACCGACCCCGGTCCTGCAGCTCGGGAACGGTGCGGCCACCGACGTAGAACATCGACTGGCGCAGACCGCCGACCAGCTGGTGCACGACCGCCGACAGGGGGCCGCGGTAGGGGACCTGGCCCTCGATGCCCTCGGGGATCAGCTTGTCGTCGCCGCCGACCCCTTCCTGGAAGTAGCGGTCCTTGGAGAAGGACTTGCGGTCGCCGCGGGACTGCATGGCGCCGAGCGAGCCCATGCCCCGGTAGGACTTGAACTGCTTGCCGTTGATGAAGAGCAGCTCGCCCGGGGACTCCTCGCAGCCGGCGAGCAGCGAGCCGAGCATCACCGTGTCGGCGCCCGCGACGAGCGCCTTGGCGATGTCGCCGGAGTACTGCAGGCCGCCGTCGCCGATGACGGGGACGCCCGCGGCCTTGGCGGCCAGCGAGGCCTCGTAGATCGCGGTGACCTGCGGGACGCCGATGCCGGCGACGACGCGGGTGGTGCAGATGGAGCCGGGTCCGACGCCCACCTTGATGCCGTCGCAGCCGGCGTCGATGAGGGCCTGGGCGCCGTCGCGGGTTGCGATGTTGCCGCCGATGACGTCGACCGAGGAGTTCGACTTGATCTTGGAGACCATGTCGCCGACGAGACGCGAGTGGCCGTGGGCGGTGTCGACGACGATGAAGTCGGCGCCCGCCTCGATCAGGGCCTGCGCGCGCTCGTACGCGTCCCCGGCGACACCGACGGCCGCGCCGACCAGCAGTCGGCCGCCCTTGTCCTTGGCGGCGTTCGGGTACTTCTCGGCCTTGACGAAGTCCTTGACCGTGATGAGGCCCTTGAGGATGCCCGCGTCATCGACCAGCGGAAGCTTCTCGATCTTGTGGCGGCGCAGCAGCTCCATGGCGTCCACGCCGGAGATCCCGACCTTGCCGGTGACCAGCGGCATCGGGGTCATGACCTCGCGCACCTGGCGGCCGCGGTCCGACTCGAAGGCCATGTCGCGGTTGGTGACGATGCCCAGCAGCCTGCCGGCCGGGTCGGTGACCGGGACGCCGGAGATCCGGAACTTCGCGCAGAGCTCGTCGGCCTCGCGCAGCGTCGCGTCCGGGTGCACCGTGATCGGGTCGGTGACCATGCCGGACTCGGAGCGCTTGACCAGGTCGACCTGGTTCGCCTGGTCGGCGATCGACAGGTTGCGGTGCAGGACGCCGACGCCGCCCTGACGGGCCATCGCGATGGCCATGCGGGCCTCGGTGACCTTGTCCATGGCGGCCGACAGCAGCGGGACGTTCACGCGGACGTTGCGCGAGATGAGGGAGGAGGTGTCGATCGCGTCGGGCGCCATGTCCGACGCGCCCGGCAGCAGCAGCACGTCGTCGTAGGTCAGTCCGAGCGTGGCGAATTTGTCGGGCACTCCGGTCGAACCGCTGTCAGTCATGACACCTTCCCAAATGGTCTTGCTCATCGCGGATGTCCATGCTAACGGGATCCCGAGGCGTCTCATTCCACGACCAAGACCAAGTAGAATTTTCGTCCTTTCCTACGATGAAATCGACGGAGCGGACGGGCTCATTGCTCGGCGAGCGCCCGGAGCCTGCTGAGCGCCCGGTGTTGCGCGACGCGCACCGCGCCCGGGGACATCCCGAGCATCTGCCCGGTCTCCTCGGCGGTCAGCCCGACGGCCACCCGCAGGACTAGCAGCTCGCGCTGGTTCTCGGGCAGGTTGGCGAGCAGCTTCTTGGCCCAGGCGGCGTCACTGCTGAGGAGGGCGCGTTCCTCCGGCCCCAGGGAGTCGTCCGGCCGCTCCGGCATCTCGTCGGAGGGCACGGCCGTGCTGCCGGGATGGCGCATCGCGGCGCGCTGGAGGTCGGCGACCTTGTGGGCGGCGATGGCGAAGACGAACGCCTCGAAGGGGCGACCGGTGTCGCGGTAGCGGGGCAGCGCCATCAGGACCGCGACGCACACCTCCTGCGCCAGGTCCTCCACGAAGTGACGAGCGTCACCCGGGAGCCTTGACAGGCGGGTACGGCAGTAGCGGATGGCGAGGGGGTGCACGAAGGCGAGCAGGTCGTGCGTGGCCTGCTCGTCACCGTCGACGGCCCGCCGCACGAGCGCGCTGACGGCCCCGGCACCGCCGCTCTTGGCGGCGCCGTTCTGGCCGGTGGCCGCGGGGGACCCCTGGGCCTCGTCGTCGCGCATCAATCCATGGTGCCTTGGCGCCGACGCATTCGCGGCACCGCGGTCCGTGTTGTGCGTCGAAGCGTTATGCGGGGCGTTGGGAGCGGGTGCGCCGGAAGTCATCTCCTGCACCCTCCCCTCCGCTCGGCCCGGATCTTCCCCGAGGACTGCACGTCTCCAAGAATGCGGCACACCTCAAGCATGCGGCATCGCGCCCGAAGCGACACGTCCCCTTGATTGTGCCCCGCCAATCCCCGGGCGTGCACCGGGTTCGGCGGGACACGGGCCGCAAGCGTTCCCGCCGTCGCGGGGCACCCTCGCGGGTGCGCCGCCCGGGGGGCTGCCGGGGGGCGCCGCCCCGTCCGCCGGTGGCGGACGGGACCGCTCGCGGCGGCCGACCCCGGGGCCCGTCGTCAGCGGACGAGGCCCCAGCGGAACCCGAGCGCCACGGCGTGCGCCCGGTCGGAGGCGCCGAGCTTCTTGAACAGCCTGCGGGCGTGGGTCTTGACCGTGTCCTCGGAGAGGAAGAGCTCGCGCCCGATCTCCGCGTTGGACCGGCCGTGGCTCATGCCTTCCAGCACCTGGATCTCGCGAGCGGTGAGGGTGGGCGCCGCGCCCATCTCCGCCGAGCGCAGCCGGCGCGGGGCCAGCCTCCAGGTGGGGTCGGCGAGGGCCTGGGTGACCGTGGCCCGCAGTTCGGCGCGCGAGGCGTCCTTGTGCAGGTAGCCGCGGGCGCCGGCGGCGACGGCGAGGGCCACGCCGTCCAGGTCCTCGGCGACCGTCAGCATGATGATGCGGGCGCCGGGGTCGGCCGAGAGGAGTCGGCGGACCGTCTCGACACCGCCGAGCCCGGGCATCCGGACATCCATCAGGATGAGGTCCGATCGGTCGGCACCCCAGCGGCGGAGGACTTCCTCGCCGTTGGCCGCCGTCGTCACACGCTCGACGCCGGGCACGGTGGCAACCGCGCGACGGAGCGCCTCTCGGGCAAGCGGGGAATCGTCGCAGACGAGGACGGATGTCATGACCGCCCTCCGCAGCTGCTGATGCGCGTCACCTTGAGCCTCCAGGCTGGTACGTATCGTCACCTGTGCGGTCGATGTCCCCGGACACCTGTCCGAGAACTTCTTGGTTCAACCGCCTTCGCACTCTCAACGATGGTCACTCGAAAGAGTTACGGGTCGGACGGACACCTTCGGCACCCTACGTGAGGAAGCGATCACGGTGGTGGAGGCGCGTGCCGCGTGTCCTCCATCTGGAGCTATGCCCTATTTGGCGGCTTTCCTTCCGTTTGGCACATGTCTGAGGCTAGATTCCCAATGAGTCATATTTACATCTACTCCGACAGTAGGTGTGGAGACATGGACCGTATCCGCCTCAGTACCGGCACCAAGAGGACTACCAATGGCAGATTTCTCCCGCCTCCCCGGACCGAACGCCGACCTGTGGGACTGGCAGCTCCTCGCTGCCTGCCGCGGGGTCGACAGCTCCCTGTTCTTCCATCCGGAAGGCGAACGGGGCGCGGCCAGGAGCGCGCGCGAGGCCTCGGCTAAAGAGGTCTGCATGAGATGCCCGGTGCGCGCGGAATGCGCCGCGCACGCACTCGCCGTCCGTGAGCCCTACGGGGTGTGGGGCGGCCTGACCGAGGACGAACGCGAGGAGCTGATGGGCCGCGCACGGCACCGCCTGATCCCGGCATCCAGCGCGATCGGACCGATCGCCCCGCACTGACCGCACGCCGAAGAACCCGAAGGAACGTTTCCTCGGATCCGTCGGCCCGCACCGCGGGTCCGGCGGGTCCGACGGGCGACGGGGCCCGGGGCGTCACGCGGCCGGCCGTACCGCCGTACGGTCAGCGCGTGGCGGCCCGCGCCAGCTCGCCCAGGGTCGCCGCGACGGCCGGTACCCGCGCGAGGTCCGGCAGCGTCAGGGCCACGACCTCCCGCTCGACGGCCGGCTCCACGACCAGGGTGCTGACGCCCTTGGCCCGTACGGACTCCACCGCCAGCTCCGGCAGCACCGCGACGCCGAGCCCCGCGCCGACCAGGCCGACCACGGCCGGGTAGTCGTCGGTGGCGAAGTCGATCCGCGGGGTGAAGCCGACGCTCTCGCACACCTCCACCAGGTGGCGGCGGCAGCGCGGGCAGCCCGCGATCCAGGGCTCGTCGGCCAGCTCCGCCATGCCCACCCGCTCCGCGCCCGCCAGCCGGTGCCCCTCCGGGACCAGCCCGACGAGGCGGTCGGTGAGCAGCGGCGTGACCACGAGGTCCTCCCACTCGGACGCGGAACCGGCCGCCCCGCCGTAGCGGAAGGCCAGCGCCAGGTCGCAGTCGCCCTCGCGCAGCATTTCCACCGACCTCGGGGGTTCGGCCTCGACCAGCGAGATCCGGGTGCCCGGGTGCGCGGCGCGCATGGCCGCGAGCGCGGTCGGCACCAGCGTGGAACTGCCGCTGGGGAAGGACACGAGCCGGACCCGTCCGGCGCGCAGGCCGGCGATGGCCGCGACCTCCTCCTCGGCCGCGGTCAGCCCGGCCAGGATCCCGGCAGCGTGGCGCACCAGGGCCTCGCCCGCCTGCGTCAGGCGCATCTCGCGGCCCGTGCGGATCAGCAGCGGGGTGCCCGCCGACTGTTCGAGGGCCTTCATCTGCTGGGAGACGGCGGGCTGGGTGCAGCCGAGTTCGCGCGCGGCCGCGGAGAAGGAGCCGGTCCCGGCGACGGCGCGCAGGACCCGGAGATGACGTGCCTCTATCACCCCTTGAGCATAAGCCCGACTTTGACCGCGGCGCCCGTACCGGGGTCCCGCTTTGAGCACGCCCGGTCGGGCGTGGCCGTATCCGCCCCGCGCGGGCACGGTCGGTAGCGGATCGCGGGAGGGCCCGAACACCGGCCCCGCCCCGCGGGACACCCCCCGACCCGGGCGGCTAGGTTGCGCCTATGACGACTGCGTTGATTACGGGATCCACGGCGGGCATCGGCGCCGCCTTCGCCCGCCGGCTCGCCGCCCAGGGCCACAACCTCGTGCTGGTGGCCCGCGACACCAAGCGGCTGGCCGAGCAGGCCACCGAGCTGCACGACCGGCACGGCATCGAGGCCGAGGTACTGGCCGCGGACCTCTCCACCGAGGAGGGCATCGCGGCCGTCGAGACCCGCCTGGAGGACCGTACGCACCCCGTGGACCTGCTGGTCAACAACGCCGGCTTCGGCAACAAGGGCCGCTACCTCGAAGTGTCCATGGCCGACGAGCTGACCATGATCAAGGTGCACATCGAGGCGGTGCTGCGGCTGACCTCGGCGGCCACCGCGTCGATGCGCTCGCGCGGTCGCGGCGGCGTCATCAACGTGGCCTCGGTGGCGGCCTTCGTCCCGCGCGGCACCTACGGCGCGAGCAAGGCCTGGGTCGTGCAGTTCACGCAGGGCGCGGCCAAGGACCTGGCGGGTTCCGGGGTGCGGCTGATGGCCCTGTGCCCGGGCTTCGTGCGGACAGAGTTCCACGAGCGGGCCGGCATGGGCACGGACAACATCCCGAGCTGGCTGTGGTTGGACGCCGACAAGCTGGTGGCCGCGGCCCTGGCCGACCTGGCCCGCGGCAGGACCGTGTCGATCCCGGACCCGCGGTACAAGGCACTGATGGGCGTGGTGAAGCTGACGCCGCGCGGCCTGCTCGGCGGGGTGTCGTCCCGGACGGGCCGTAAGTACGGGCCGCAGTGACCGGGCGGTCCGTGCGGTCCGTGCGGTTCGCGCAGCCCGTTCGGTCCGTGCGGCCCGTTCGCAAACCAGCCAACCGGGTGAAATCTCCTTAAACTGGACGTGTCCCGATCCAGCCTGGGAGGCGACGCGATGACATTCGTACAAGTGATCGATTACGAGACCAGACGGTTCGCCGAGATGAACGCGCTGATCGACCGCTGGGCGGAGCAGAGCAGCGGCAGGCGCACCGCCACGCGCGCGATGCTCGGCCAGGACCGCGAGGCGCGCAACCACTACGTGGACATGGTGGAGTTCGCCTCGTACGAGGAGGCCATGGCGAACTCTCATCTCCCCGAGACCGAGCGGATGTTCCAGGAGATGGTGGCCCTCTGCGAGGGCATGCCGAAGTTCATGAACCTCGACGTGGTCCGCGACCAGCACCTCAACAAGCAGCTCGTCGAGCGGGTGTTCCAGGAAGTCATCATGGGCGGGGACATGGGCGTCCTCGACGAGTGCTTCGCGGCGAACTACATCGACCACGACATCAGCAAGGAGGAGCCCACCACCATCGGGCGGGAGGGCATGCGGTCGGACATCGAAAACTGGCGCGGGGCCTTCACCATGACCTTCGAGCCGATGGCCCGACTGGCCGAGGGCGATCTGGTCACGACGGTGTGGAACTGGCGCGGCACCCACGACAAGGGTCCGTTCATGGGGGTCGACCCGACCGGCAGGTCGTACCAGATGTCGGGTAGCACCACGTTCCGGTGCACGGCCGGGGAGATCGTCGAGGGTTGGTGGCACTACAACCCCGGAGCCCTGCAACGGCAGATGGGCGGATCCGGTACCCCGTACGGGTCCTGAGGCCGCATCACGGGGAAGGCCCCGTCCCGCGACTGCGGGACGAGGCCTTCTCTGCGTGGCGCGTGCGATCAGTGGCTGTGGCCGTGACCGTGGCCGTGACCGGCGTCGCCCTCGTCCTCGGCCGGCTTCTCGACGACCAGGGTCTCGGTCGTGAGCAGCAGCGAGGCGATGGAAGCGGCGTTCTCCAGCGCGGAACGGGTGACCTTGACCGGGTCGATGACGCCGGCCTTGACCAGGTCGCCGTACTCGCCGGTGGCGGCGTTGAAGCCCTGGCCCTTGTCGAGCTCGGCGACCTTCGAGGTGATGACGTAGCCCTCGAGGCCGGCGTTCTCGGCGATCCAGCGCAGCGGCTCGACGGCGGCGCGGCGCACGACGGAGACGCCGGTGCCCTCGTCGCCGGTCAGGCCGAGGTTGCCCTCCAGGACCTTGACGGCGTGGACGAGCGCGGAGCCACCGCCGGAGACGATGCCCTCCTCGACCGCGGCGCGGGTCGCCGAGATGGCGTCCTCAAGGCGGTGCTTCTTCTCCTTGAGCTCCACCTCGGTGGCGGCGCCGACCTTGATGACGCAGACGCCACCGGCGAGCTTCGCCAGGCGCTCCTGCAGCTTCTCGCGGTCCCAGTCCGAGTCGGTGGACTCGATCTCGGCCTTGATCTGGTTGACGCGGCCCGCGACGTCGGCGGAGTTGCCACCGCCGTCGACGATGGTCGTGTCGTCCTTGGAGACGGTCACGCGGCGCGCGGAGCCCAGGATGTCCAGACCGGCCTGGTCGAGCTTGAGGCCGACCTCCTCGGCGATGACGGTCGCACCGGTGAGGCTGGCGATGTCCTGGAGCATGGCCTTGCGGCGGTCACCGAAGCCGGGGGCCTTGACCGCGACCGCGTTGAAGGTGCCGCGGATCTTGTTGACGACGAGGGTGGAGAGCGCCTCGCCCTCGACGTCCTCGGCGATGATCAGCAGCGGCTTGGAGGCGCCGGCCTGGATGACCTTCTCCAGCAGCGGCAGCAGGTCCTGGATCGAGGAGATCTTGCCCTGGTGGATCAGGATGTACGGGTCATCGAGGATGGCCTCCATACGCTCCTGGTCGGACACCATGTACGGCGACAGGTAGCCCTTGTCGAAGGCCATGCCCTCGGTGAATTCGAGCTCCAGGCCGAAGGCGTTGGACTCCTCGACGGTGATGACACCGTCCTTGCCGACCTTGTCCATCGCCTCGGCGATGAGCTCGCCGACCTGCGAGTCCTGCGCGGAGAGCGCGGCCACGGCGGCGATGTCGGACTTGTCCTCGATCGGGCGGGCGGTCGCGAGGAGCTCCTCGGACACGGCCTTGACCGCGGCGTCGATGCCCTTCTTCAGGGCGGCCGGGGAAGCACCCGCGGCGACGTTGCGCAGACCCTCGCGGACCAGCGCCTGCGCCAGCACGGTGGCGGTGGTGGTGCCGTCACCCGCGATGTCGTTGGTCTTGGTCGCCACCTCCTTCACGAGCTGCGCGCCCAGGTTCTCGTACGGGTCGTCCAGCTCGACCTCGCGAGCGATGGTGACACCGTCGTTGGTGATGGTGGGGGCGCCGAACTTCTTGTCGATGACGACGTTGCGACCCTTGGGGCCGATCGTCACCTTGACCGTGTCGGCAAGCTTGTTGACGCCGCGCTCGAGGGCGCGACGGGCGTCCTCGTCAAACTTCAGAATCTTCGGCATGGGAGCGGTTCCGCCCTCTCGTTGCGATCCTCGGCCGCTCACCGCGACCGCATGGAAATGAACTACGCCCCTCGCCGCCCGGCATCAGCAGGGTGACCAGGGGCGTAGCTCACAGCAAAACTGGAGAAGTGATTACTTCTCGACGATCGCGAGAACGTCGCGAGCCGAGAGGACGAGGTACTCCTCGCCGTTGTACTTCACTTCGGTGCCGCCGTACTTGGAGTACAGGACGACGTCGCCGACGGTGACGTCGAGCGGAAGACGGTTGCCGTCCTCGAAGCGACCGGGACCGACGGCAAGGACGACGCCCTCCTGGGGCTTCTCCTTCGCGGTGTCCGGAATGACCAGGCCAGAGGCCGTGGTCTGCTCGGCGTCGAGCGGCTGGACCACAATGCGGTCCTCGAGCGGCTTGATGGCAACCTTGGAGCTGGTGGTCGTCACGATCCGACCTCCCCCTTCGGAGATCCGGGGTTAACTGTCTGAGGTGGCGACCAGGTCGATCCGTCGTCGCGGGTGCCGGACCAGCCTGTCGCTGTGTTGGCACTCACCAGTGGCGAGTGCCAGGTGCGACACTATTCCGGCGATTAGCACTCGGTCAAGCGGAGTGCCAACACGCGCCGGCCGAGCCGCGCGGATCCGGCCGCCCGGAGGGCGTGTTGGGGCCTGGTCGCAGGCGTCCTGGAGGGGTGCGCGGCCCGATTTTTTTCCGTATCCCCGCAGGTCGGCGACACCTATCATCGCGATCATGAACACCTCAACGGGGGCAGGCCGGCGCCGCGCGGCGGGCGGCATCGGCTTCGGACGTCTGTACTCGACCGCCATCTCCATCGCCGGAACGGTGATCCTGCTCTGGTTCACCATCCCCCGGATGACGACCCAGCTGACCGGCGTCGAGGGCTCCTTCACCGCCGTGTCCTGCACCCCGTACGAATCCCGCCGCGACAGCGACAGCGTGATGTGCGGCGGCACCTTCACCGCCCGGGACGGCTCCTTCTCCCTCGCCCGGGTCTCCGTGGACACCACCTTCGACACCCCGCCGACCACCCCCGTCGCGACCGTCGTCAGCGGGCCCGACGCCACCGAGGCCGTCTCCGCCGAGCGCCGGGCCTGGGCCCTGCCGGGCGCCACCGGGCTGCTCTGCCTCGCCGTCGCCGTCTGGAACGTCACCTCCATCGCGCGCACGGTCCGCGCCTCCCGACGGCCGTCGGCGGTGGCGGTGGCGGTGGCACCGGCGGCCGGTTGAGGGCGTTCCCGCCCGGTATGTGACGCTTGACCGGTGCGCATCCTGGTGGTCGAAGACGAAGAGAACCTGGCCGAATCCCTACGGCAGGGCCTGTCCGCCGACGGCCACCGCGTCGAGGTGGCCCACGACGGGCACCTCGGCCTCGACCTGGCCCGCACCGGCGGACCGTACGACGTCGTGGTCCTGGACCTGATGCTCCCGGGCCTCGACGGCCACGAGATCTGCACCCGGATGCGCGCCCACGGCGACCCGACCCCCGTCCTGATGCTGACCGCCCGGGACGGGGAACGCGACGAGGCCGACGGGCTCGACGCGGGCGCCGACGACTACCTCACCAAACCGTTCTCCTTCGTCGTGCTCGGCGCGCGCCTGCGGGCCCTCGCCCGGCGCGCCGGCGCCGCCGAGCCCACCGTGCTCCGGGTCGGGGACCTCGTCCTCGACCCGCAGGACCGGCGCTGCCACCGCGGCACGCGGGACATCGAACTCACCGCCCGTGAACTGGGCGTCCTCGCCTGCCTGATGGAACGGCCCGGCCGGGCCGTCCCCAAGCAGGACATCCTCGACGAGGTCTGGGACGCCCCGCACGCCATCGACCCGAACATCGTCGAGGTGTACGTCTCCTCCCTGCGCAAGAAGATCGACGCGCCCTTCGGCCGCCGCTCCATCCTCACCGTCCACGGCACCGGCTACCGGATGGCGCCCGACGGTGGTTAGCAGCCTCCGGGCCCGCACCGCCGTGGCCGCCGCCCTCGCCATGACCGCCGTCCTGGCCGTCGGCGGGCTGTGGCTGCACGCCGTGCTGCGCGCCAACCTCCTCGACAACACCACCGGGCGCACCGAACTCGCCGCCCGGAAGGCCGCCGCCCAGTTCGACGCCCGGGCCCCGTCCCCCGGCGGGCGGCTGCCCGCGCCCGAGGGCGGGGTCGACCTGGTCCTCGTGCGGGACGCCGCCGGCCGGACGGTCGCCGCGAGCGGGGACCCGAAGGACGCCCCGGACTTCGGCACGCCGCTCCCCCGCCCCGGCCCCGGCGACGACTCCCGCTCGACGGTCCTGCCCCCCGCCCACCCCGACGGCCAACGCCGCGCGGTGGTGGTGGTCGCCGCCCCGGGGGCGGGGGCGGGCGGGGTGGATGGGGCGGGCGGGGCCGCCGGGGAGCATGCTCCGTACGCCGTCTACGCCATGACCGTGCTCGGCGACGTCGACGACGCCACCCGCGCCATCGCCGCCGGCCTGCTCGCCGGCGCGCCCCCGCTCGTCGCCTTCGCCGCCGCCCTGGCCTGGTGGGTCACCGGCCACGCCCTGCGTCCCGTCACCGCGATCCGCACCGGGCTGGCCTCCGTCACCGCGAGCGAGCTGGACCGGCGGGTGCCCGACCCCGGCGGCGCGGACGAGATCGCGCGGCTGGCCCGGACCGTCAACGACACCCTCGACCGGCTGGAACGCTCCGACGCGCGACAGCGGCAGTTCACCGCCGACGCCTCCCACGAACTGCGCAACCCGCTCGCCGCCGTCCGCTCCCGGCTGGAGGTGGCCCTGGCCATGGAGCGGCCCGACCGGGCCTCGGTGGCCGCCGCGCTGGCCGACACCGAACGGCTCCAGCGGATCGCGGCCGACCTGCTGCTGCTCGCCCGCCTCGACGGCGGCCCGGCGCCGCGCCCCGAGCCCGTCGACCTCGCGCTGTTGGCCGCCGAGGACGCGGCCCGCCGCCCCGCGCCCCGGGTGCCGTTGCGGCTGGAGGCGGGCGCGCCCGTGGCGGCGTACGGGGATCCGGCCCGACTGGAACGGGCCCTGGCGAACCTGGTGGACAACGCCCTGCGCCACGCCGCCGGCGGGGTCGTCGTCCGGGCGCGGGCGTGCGGCGACTGGGCGGAGCTGGAGGTGGTGGACGACGGTCCGGGGATCCCGGACGCGGACCGGATCCGGGTCTTCGAGCGGTTCGTACGGCTGGACGCGGATCGGGGCCGGGCCGGCGGCGGGACCGGGCTGGGCCTGGCCATCGCCCGGGAGATCGCCCGGGCGCACGGGGGCGACGTACGCGCCCTCCCCGCCCGGGACGGCGGCGCGCGGCTCCGGCTGCGCGTCCCGGGCGCCGGGGACGGGGGTGGGGGTGGTGGCGGTGCCAGTGGCGGTGGCGGCGGCCGATCCCCCTAGCCGTTCGCGGATCCCGGCCGCCCGGTTCCGCCGGCCCTCAGGATTCCTTCAGCGGGTGTGCCCCAGCATCGGTGGGCATGAGCGCGCAACGGAGGAAGACCGGCCGCCGCCGCAGGCCCTCGCGGCGCCGGATCGGCCGCACGCTGCTGATCACCGGCTGCGTGCTGACGGCGGTGGCGGGTGGCACCGCCTGGTACGTCTACCGGGACCTGGTGTCGAGCATCGGCAGCTCCAAGGCCTTGGAGGGCGCCGAGAAGTCGGCGCACGGCGACGTGAACGTCCTGCTCATGGGGCTGGACAGCCGCCGCGACCAGAACGGCGACCCGCTTCCGGACGAGGTGCTCGACAAGCTGCACGCGGGCAGCTCCGACATCGGCGGCTACAACGCGAACACCATGATCCTGCTGCACGTGCCCGCCGACGGCAGCCGGGCGAAGGCCTTCTCGATCCCGCGCGACGACCTCGTCGCGATACCCGGCCACGGCAAGGACAAGATCAAGAAGGCGTACGGGCTGGCGAAGGCCGCCAAGGAGGACCAGTTGTCCTCGCAGGGCGTCAACGACCGGCGTCGGCTGGAGCAGGAGGGCCGGGAGGCGGGGCGCCGGGCGCAGATCGACACCGTACGGAACTTCCTGGGCGTCCCGGTCGACCACTTCGCGGAGCTGAACCTGGCCGGGTTCTACCACCTCGCGGACGCCCTGGGCGGGGTCCCCGTGTGCCTGAACAAGCCGGTGAAGGACCGCTGGTCGGGGGCGGACTTCCCGGCGGGCCGGCAGGAGCTCGACGGCCGGCAGTCGCTGGCCTTCGTACGCCAGCGGCACGGCCTGGAGATGGGCGACCTCGACCGGACGAAGCGGCAGCAGGCCTTCCTCGCGGGCGCCACGCAGAAACTGAACTCGGCGGGGACCTTCACGGATCCGGTGAAGCTGGTCAGACTGATCGACACGGCGAAGAAGGACGTCGTGACGGACTCCGGGTGGGACCTGCTGTCGTTCGTGAAGCAGGCGAAGAACCTGTCCGGGGGCAAAGTGCAATTCATGACACTCCCCATCGAAGGGTTCGGAAGGAACCATGGGGAGGACATCAACGTCGTAGATGATATGAAGATAAAGCGCCTCATAGCCGAGCAGATCGGTCCCCGGACCCCTGCGACTCCCAGTGCGCCGGGCGCTACGTCCTCATCGCCGTCTTCATCCCCGCCCTCATCCCCGTCCACGTCTCCCTCTTCATCCTCACCCCCCGCGTCACCCCCACCGCGGGATTCGCGGTCGCAGGATGCACAGCCCCAGCCGCAGCAGGGCAGCATCGACGGCGGCGGCATCCCGTGCGTGGACTGAGGCCCCGCACGTCGGCGGGCCCGCGCCGACGCACCGAAGCCCTGCTGCTCGTCCTCGTCGTCGGCATCGCCGTCTTCGGCCACGTGAGCGCCGGCCTCGCCATGAACGGCGAGCTGCCGCAGCACCTGCCCAGCTTCGTCATCAGCATGAGCCTGCTGTCGCTCGTGGGACATCTGGGCATCCGGCGGTTCGCCGCGTACGCGGATCCCCTGATCTTCCCCCTCGCCATGCTGTTGACGGGGCTCGGGCTCGTGCTGATCCACCGGCTCGACCAGGGGTACATCGAGCGGTACAACTCGGACGCGAACGCGCCCGGCCAGCTGATGTGGACGGTGGTCGGCGTCGCCGCCTGCCTCCTCGTCGTGGCACTGCTGCGCGACCACCGGCTGCTCCAGCGGTTCATCTACATCACGATGGCCGGCTCGTTGGTGCTGCTGATCGCGCCGGCGTTCTTCGGCGCGGACACGTACGGCGCGAAGCGGTGGATCAAGCTGTTCGGCTTCTCACTCCAGCCCGGCGAGTTCGTGAAGATCATGATCGCGGTCTTCTTCGCCGGCTACCTGGTCATCCACCGCGATTCGCTCGCGCTGACCGGCCGGAAGTTCCTCGGCATGCGGCTGCCCCCGATGCGCCAGCTCGGACCGATCGTCACCGTGTGGATCGTGTCGATGCTGGTCCTTGTCTTCGAGCGTGACCTGGGCACCTCGCTGATCTTCTTCGGTGTCTTCGTCGTCATGCTGTACGTCGCCACCGAACGCACCAGCTGGATCGTGTGCGGCCTGCTCATGGCCGCCGTGGGGGCCTTCGTCGTCGGTTCGACCGAGCCCCACGTGAAGGCCCGCGTGGCCGCCTGGCTGAACCCGCTCTCGTACTACTGGGAGAACCGACCGCCCGGCGTCACCTCGGACCAGTCCGCCCAGGCCCTGTTCAGCTTCGGCACGGGCGGCATCTCCGGCACCGGCCTCGGGCAGGGGCACCCCGAGCTGATCGCCTTCGCCGGCCGCAGCGACTTCATCCTGACGACGGTGGGCGAGGAGCTCGGCCTGGCCGGGGTCATGGCCGTCATCCTCCTCTACGCGCTCCTCGTGCAGCGCGGGCTACGGATGGCACTGGCCGCGCGGGACCCGTTCGGCAAACTCCTGGCGGTCGGCCTCGCCGCCGCGCTGGCGCTCCAGGTGTTCGTGGTCGCCGGCGGCGTCACGGGCCTCATCCCCCTGACCGGCAAGGCCCTGCCCTTCCTCGCGAAGGGCGGCTCGTCCCTGCTGGCCAACTGGATCATGATCGCCCTCCTGCTCCGCATCAGCGACAGCGCGGAACGCCAACGCGAAGCGGACACCTACGACCCGGCGGAAACGACGATCACCCCGATGGTGGGGGTGGGGACGGGGGCCGGGGCGGGGGCGGGGGTTTAGGCGGGAGCGGGTCGGGGGTGGGCGGGATGCCCTCGATCCGGATCAGGGCGGGTTTGGTGGTTTCCCGCCCTGATGCGGGCCAAGGACACCCCGCCCCGCACCCCCGACCAGCCCTGCGGGCCCGAGGAACGAAACCCCGCCCGCCCCGTCCCCCACCCCGACCTACAGCCAGTCCTCCAACCGCCCTATGCGGTAGCCCTGTTCCTGGATGCTGCGCAGCATGCGCGCGGTCATCTGGGTTTCGGTCGCGCCCTTGAGTTCCGACGGGCCGCGGAAGTGGGCCAGGACGATGTCGCCCGGGTGGAGGGCCGAGCCCTCGGCGTACTGGAAGTCGTTGATCTGCATCGACGCGCGCCACAGGACGACCGAGGAGATCCCGCACTCGGCAGCGGCCCTGAGGGTGTCGTCGTTGTAGTTCCCGAACGGCGGCCGGAAGAGCGGCGGGCGCTGGCCGAAGCGCTGCTGCAGGCGGTCCTGCTGGCCGCATATCTCCTTCTTCTGCGCCGCGAAGGGCAGGGTCCGGAGGTTCGGGTGCGTCAGGGTGTGGTTGTTCACCGTGCTGCCGGAGCCGTTGTCGCGGAGCTTCTCGAAGTGTCCGTAGTCCGCGGAGGCCACGTTGTCGGTGAGGAACATGCTGATCGGCAGCTTGAGTTCGGCCGCCATCTTGAGGAATTCGGGGTCCTTCTCCGCGCCGTCGTCGAAGGTCAGGAAGACGACCTTGTCCTGCGGCGCGACGGGTATTCGGTCCACGACCGCCGCCTTGCCCGGGGTGGCCTTGGGGAGTTGGGGCTTGCGGTCCGGCTTGGGGGCGTACTGGACGGGGGCGGTCAGCCCCCACTTGCGGTACGCCTCGTCCGAGGAACGCGTGGACGAGGGAGGGGACGAGGAGGCCCCGACGGACGGGGAGGCCGTGGGGGTCGCCCCGTCCTGCGTGGCCTTGCGGCCGAGCCGTTCGATGGGATCCACGCTGTTCCCGCAACCCGACAGGGAAAGCGCGAGCGCGCCGGCCGTCAGCGTCCCGGCCAGCAGCCGGCGCGCGTACATCACAGGTAGTCCTCCAGGCGGGCCACGGCGTACCCCTTGTCCGTGACGGTCTTCATGACATGACGGATCATGTCAGGCATCGTGCCCTTCCAGTCCTCCCGTCCCCGGAAGTGCGTCAGGATGATGTCGCCGGGGTGGAGGTCGCGGTCCCATTCCCGGTAGTCCATCCGGTTCGGGAAGGCCTCGGCGTTCCACAGCGGAACGGCCTTGATGCCGCAGGACTTCGCCGCCATGAGCGTGTCCTGGTTGTAGTTGCCGTACGGCGGGCGGAAGAGCGTGGGCCGCTTGCCGAACTGCTTCTGGATCGTGTCCTGCTGGCCACAGATCTCCTGGCGCTGCTTCTCGTACGACAGCGCCGGCATGTAGCGGTGGTTGAGGGTGTGGTTGTTCAAGGTGACGCCGGCGGCCTGCATCTCCTTGAAGTAGGGGTAGTCGTCGCGGACGATGTAGTCGCTGAGGAACGCCGTGTACGGGATCTTCAGCTCCTTCATCATCTTGATGAACTCGGGGTCCTTCTCCGCGCCGTCGTCGACCGTCAGGAAGACGACCTTGTCCTCCGTCGGGACCGTCGTGAAGACGGGCGGGAGTTCCTCCTGGTCCTCTACCTCGAAGCCGTCGCGGGTGATGATCTCCGGCTTCTCCTTGGGCCCCGGCGGGGCGACGAGGGGCGGCTTGGCCAGGCCCCACCGCTTCGCGGCGGCGACCCGGGCCTGTTGGGCGGCCTTGAGCCGTTCGGCGACGCTGCCGGCCGCGCCCGCCGCTCCGGGCCCCGCCTCGGCGCCCTTGGCGGGCTTGGTCCTGGCCGGCGTCTCCTGCTCCTCGGCGCCGCATCCCGTTCCGAGGGCGGCCACCAGCAGCGCGGCCACGGCCACCCCGTACCGGCCGCGCGGACGCGCCGCGGACCGGTGACCCATGTGCGCGGTCTTTCCCTTTTGTCGTACTAGCTGCATAGCTGCGGATCTTTACATCGCACAACCACCCGCCCCGGCCGACACCACGGCCGGACTCCTCCCTTCCACCGACTGGCCCACAATGGAGCGGTGACCCCCGAAGACTTCGCCGCGCTCCTCACCCCCGAGGGCCACGCGCTCCTCGACTCGCTCCGCGACCACGACCCCGCCCAGGAGCTGGCCCTCGCCACCCGGCTGCGCCGCGAACACCCCGCGCCCCTGGTGTCGGCGGCGCTGGGGCAGGCCCGGCTGCGGCAGCGGGCGGTGGCGAAGTTCGGGGCCGAGGACGCGTTCCGGATGTACTTCACGCCCGGCGGCGGCGAGATGGCCACCCGCGCACCGGTGGCCTCGTACCGCGCGGGCCGCCTCGCGGACCTCGGCGTACGGAGCGTCGCGGACCTCTGCTGCGGCATCGGCGGGGACGCCATCGCCCTGGCCCGGCTCGGGATCCGGGTGCTGGCGGTGGACATCGACCCGCTGACGGTGGCCGTCGCCCGGGCCAACGCCGAGGCGTTGGGCCTGGCGGACCTGATCGAGGTCCGGGAGGCGGACGTGACGGACGTGGACGTGTCCGGGTACGACGCCGTCTTCATCGACCCCGCGCGCCGCGGCGGCCGCGGCCGCGTCTTCGACCCGGAGTCGTACTCGCCGCCGCTGTCGTGGGCCGTCGCCACGGCCCGTACGGCGAAGTACGCGGCCCTCAAGGTCGCCCCCGGCATCCCGCACGAGGCGGTGCCGGAGGAGGCCGAGGCGGAGTGGATCTCCGACCACGGCGACGTCAAGGAGGCCGTGCTGTGGTTCGGGACCGCTCCCGGCACCGTACGCGCCACCCTGCTGCCCGGCCCGCGGCAGCTGCACACCACCGACCCGCTGCCCGACCCGGAGGCGGGTCCGGTCGGCCGCTGGCTCTACGAGCCGGACGGGGCCGTGATCCGCGCCCACCTCGTCGCCGAGGTGGCCGAGGAGCTCGGCGGCCGGCTCATCGACCCGACCATCGCCTACGTCACCGCCGACGAGCTGCGCCCGACGCCCTACGCGACCGCGTACGAGATCACCGACGTGCTGCCGTTCGGGCTCAAGAAGCTGAAGGCCCTGATGCGCGAGCGCGGGGTCGGCATCCTGACCGTGAAGAAGCGCGGGTCGGCAATCGAGCCGGAGGAGCTCCGCAGGAAGGTGAAGCCGCAGGGGCCGAACTCCGCGACGGTGTTCCTGACGCGGGTGGCGGGAGCCCCCTCGATGTTGATCGGCTCCCCCGCCCGGACGCCGGAGGCCTGACGCGGACCCCGGCCCCGCCGGGATCCGTCAGTACGCCGTGTCCTGGAGGACCGGCAGGGCCGGTCGGGTCGCCGCCCGTACCGGTCGGCCCGAGCGCGCCAGCCGGCGGTGGTGCACGCCCGCCCTGGCCAGGCCCAGCAGGCCGGTGATCCACAGGATCATGCCGAGTCCCATGAAGTAGGCGACCTCGCCGTACGCGCCCTCCCCCGGCCGCGCCCCGGCGGCGGCCGCGAAGGCCACCCAGAGCCCGGTCGCGCCCAGGGCGAGCGAACCGGTCAGCCACACCATGCTCCGCCCGGGCGCGCGCAGCAGCGCGCTGCCGGTGGCGGCGGGGTCCCGTACGGCTTCGAGCCAGGCGCACAGCAGTCGGCTCAGCTGCCGCTCCTGCCGGACGCCGCGGACGAACCAGGAACCGGCCGCCACCAGCACGCCCGACCCGATCAGGCCGAAGACGAACCCGAAGAAGCACGAGAGCGGGTCGCCGGACCCGAAGGCGGTGACGGCGATGCCGACGAAGGTCCAGCCGATCACGAACAGCGCGGCGACGGCCCAGAGCAGCAACAGTCGCCCCAGGCCGAGGTTGCGCCGGCTCAGGTCCGCCAGGAACCGCGCCCGGTCGGCCCGTACGGCGCCCTCGTCCAGCCACTCGCGCAGGTGCGCGGGCGGCGGCGGGGGCGGGAGGTCACGACGAGACATGGACATGACCATAGCGGCAGCCGGTACAGCGCCACCGGAGCCCGCTTCGACCCCCGGGCCGGCCGCCCGACCGGGACCCCGGGCCCGGCGGCCGGCGGCCGGCCCGCGGGCACGGAGGACCCCGCCCGCGGCCTCAGCCGCCCGTGACCTCCACCGACTCGAACCGCCACCGGTGCACGGCCCGCGTGATCAGGTCGGCGGCCGGTTCCGGCAGCTGGGGCAGCTCCGCCGCCGTGCCCTCGACGGCCTCCCACCAGGTGATGACGAGCACCCGGTCCTGGCCGCCCCGCAGTACCTCACGACGCACCGGCTCCCGGGCCAGGACCTGCGCCCGGGCCCACTCCAGCAGCTCGTTGCCCCGACCCTCGACGGCCCGGGCCTCCCACATCAGCGCGACGGTGCTCACGAGTACAGGTTGTCCTTGCTCAGCTCGTGCACGTGGTCGTGGTCATGCCCGTGACCGTGACCGTGACCGTGACCGTGACCATGCCCGTGCGCGTCGCCGGAATCGTCCCCGCCCGACACCCCGGGGACGTGCGGTTCGGTCACCGGCAGCGAGGAGTCGGCGGACAGGTCCCAGTCGGACGCCGGCCGGTTCCGCTTGACCATCTCGGCGCCCAGCGCCGCGACCATCGCGCCGTTGTCCGTGCACAGCTTCGGCCGCGGCACGCGCAGGATGATCCCCGCGTCGTCGCAGCGCTCCTGCGCGAGCGAGCGGAGCCGGGAGTTGGCGGCGACACCGCCGCCGATCATCAGGTGGTCGACGCCCTCGTCCTTGCAGGCACGGATCGCCTTGCGGGTCAGCACGTCCACCACCGCCTCCTGGAAGGAGGCGGCCACGTCGCGCACCGGCACCTCCTCGCCCGCCTTCCGCTTCGCCTCGATCCAGCGGGCGACGGCCGTCTTGAGGCCGGAGAAGGAGAAGTCGTACGCCGCGTCGCGCGGCCCCGTCAGACCGCGCGGGAAGTTGATCGCCTTCGGGTCGCCCTCCCGCGCGAGCCGGTCGATGACCGGGCCGCCGGGGAAGCCGAGCTGGAGCACCCGGGCGATCTTGTCGAAGGCCTCGCCGGCGGCGTCGTCGATGGTCGCGCCGAGCGGACGGACGTCGGAGGTGATGTCCGGGGCCAACAGCAGCGAGGAGTGGCCGCCGGACACCAGCAGCGCCATGGTCGGCTCGGGCAGCGGCCCGTGTTCCAGCTGGTCGACGCAGATGTGCGAGGCGAGGTGGTTGACCCCGTAGAGCGGCTTGCCCAGCGCGTACGCGTACGCCTTCGCCGCCGAGACGCCCACGAGCAGCGCTCCGGCCAGCCCGGGGCCGGCGGTGACCGCGATGCCGTCGAGGTCGCGGGCGCTGACGCCGGCCTCCTTCAGGGCGCGCTCGATGGTGGGGACCATGGCCTCCAGGTGGGCCCTGGAGGCGACCTCGGGCACGACGCCGCCGAAGCGGGCGTGCTCGTCGACGCTCGACGCGATGGCGTCCGCGAGCAGGGTCGTGCCGCGGACGACGCCGACGCCGGTCTCGTCGCAGGAGGTCTCGATGCCGAGGACGAGAGGTTCGTCAGCCATTGCTCTCACTGCTCTCAGTTCGTGCTTGTGCGGGGTCGGTCAGTCGCATCACGAGCGCGTCGACGTTCCCGGGCTGGTAGTAGCCGCGGCGGAAGCCGATCGGTTCGAAGCCGAAGCGCTCGTAGAGCCGCTGGGCGCGGGTGTTGTCGACCCGGACCTCCAGCAGCACCTCGGCGCATTCGAAGGCGGTCGCGGCGCGCAGCAGTTCGGACAGCAGCCGGGCTCCGAGGCCGGTGCCCCACTGCTCGCGGGCGACCGCGATGGTCTGTACGTCGGCCAGGTCACCGGCGGAGGCCAGCCCGGCGTAGCCCGCCAGGCGGCCGGTCGCCGGGTCCTCGGCGACGACGTAGCGGCGGGTGGCGTGCGGGCCGCGCGCGTGGGCGAGTTCGGACCAGAACATGCCGGCGGACCAGGCGTCGTCGGGGAAGAGCTCGTGTTCCAGCTCCAGCACCGGGTCGATGTCCCACCAGCGCATCTCGCGCAGCGCGGGGGTCTCGGGGGTCACTTCGGGGTGACCACCTTGTAGTTCTTGGGCACCTGGGCGTCGGGCCGGCGCAGGTAGAGCGGGGTGGGCGGGAGGAACTCCGCGCCCGCCGCGAGCCGTTCGGCGGCCAGGGCCGCGAGGGAGGCGGCCGACTGGTGCTCGGGGGCGCGCGCGTCCGTGAACACCTCGGGGTAGAGGTGGGCGCCCTGGCCCACGGCGGGCAGTCCGGCGACGCGCTCGGCGATGTCGGCCGGGCGGTCCACGGCGGGCTCGCCGGTCCGGGTGCGGGCGTCCTCGTACCGGGCCCAGTAGACCTCCTTGCGCCGCGCGTCGGTGGCGACGACGAAGGGGCCCTCGATGCCGGCGGCGCCCGCGGCGTACGCGAGTCCGTCGAGGGTGCACAGGCCGTGGACCGGGACGCCGAGGACGGAGGCGAAGGTGGAGGCGGTGACGAGGCCGACGCGGAGCCCGGTGTAGGGGCCGGGGCCGACGCCCACGACGATGCCGGTGACGGCTTCGAGCTTCAGCCCGGCCTCGGCGAGGACCTTGTCCACGGAGGGCAGCAGGAGCTCCCCGTGGCGGCGGGCGTCGACCTGGTTCGACTCGGCGAGGACGGACTCCCCGTCGTGCAGGGCGACGGTGACGGCGGGCGTGGCGGTATCTACAGCGAGCAAGAGCACGCGAACAGCCTACGACTCCCGGGCCCCAGGGCCTTGCGGCCGGGGCGTCGGGCGGTCCTGCTGCTACCTTTCGACCGGGGTATCGCACCCAAGTCCGGACGCAGGTCCACACACAGGCGCGGAGAGGTGGAGCAAGGTGGCACGCAGCAGCTCGGGAATCGTGGCCGGGCTCACGGTCGCGGCAATCGCCGCCGTCGCGTTCCTCGGCTACCAGGCCTCGGCGACCGCGCCGGCGCTCCCCCCGAAGGCGGCTCCGACCGCCCCCGCGCCCGCCGCCCCCGATCAGGCCCAGGCCCAGCAGCCGGCGAAGCCGGGGGCCGTGCCGGCCGACTCCGGGATCGGCACGCGCGTCGTTTACTCGCTGGCCCAGAAGCGGGTGTGGCTGGTCACGGAGGGGGCTCCGGAGCCGCGGACGTTCACGGTGGTGCCGAGCTCGGTGAACCCGGTGCCCGGCGGCTACGTGGTCACGTCGCGCTCGGGTTCGGTCACGGGCACGGACGGGGTGCCGATCGAGCACGTCGTGCGGTTCACCAGCACCGAGGGCGTCGCGGTCGGCTTCAGTGCCCGCGTGGACGGCGCGACGCCGGCGCCGGACCTGACGAAGAAGACCGGCGGCATCCGCATGGCGCGGGCGGACGGCGACGCGATGTGGGCGTTCGCCACGATCGGCGCGAAGATCGTCGTCGTTCCCTGACCCGACGCGGTCCGACCGACGCGCCGTCTCCCGACTTCGCGCCGTCTCCCGACTTCGCGCCGTCTCCCGACCGACGCGCCGTCTCCCGGCCGCCCGGCCGTCTCCCGACGCGTTTCACCCGTACGTGGGTATCAGGCCGCTTCCGACTCCGGGGCGGCCTGTTCGCCGTGCGCGGGCGGCACGGCGACGGCCCGCGGTGCTTCCGGGGACCGGCCGAGCCACGAGGGCGGGGTCGAGACCGCCGTGGCGGCCGCGCCCGCCGCGAGCAGGACCCGCATGGACACGACGGGCGCTCGCTCTGCTCCTGCTGCCGACATGGCTGCCTCCTGAACCCGGGACACCGTACTTAGGTAAACCTAACCAGTGCTGAGTACCATGTGACCACGCAGCCCGCCGGGAGCGCAATGTTTTCCCGACGACTTGTCGGTACCTTTTCGCGCGAGGAGCCCCGGCGGGACGCCCGGGACGCTCCCCGACCGGCCGATCCCGGGCGCCGACGCCGCGCTACGCCAATCCCGCCAACCCCGCTCCGACCCAGCGCGCGCCGACGCCGCGCACCGCGACCTCGCGCACGTCGTCCAGGACCTCCTCGTGGCCGACCGCCCGGCCGATGACCACGTGCAGGCGGTCGTCGGAGAGCTCCTCCACCTTGCCGTCGCCCCATTCGACGACGACCACGGACTCGGGCAGCGAGACGTCGAGGTCCAGGTCCTCCATCTCGTCGAGCCCGCCGCCCAGCCGGTACGCGTCCACGTGCACCAGCGCCGGCCCGTCGGCCAGGGGCGGGTGCACGCGGGCGATCACGAAGGTCGGGGAGGTCACCGCCCCGCGGACGCCGAGCCCCTCGCCGAGGCCACGGGTCAGGGTGGTCTTGCCCGCGCCGAGCTCGCCGGTCAGCAGGACGAGGTCGCCGGGGCGCAGCAGGCCGGCGATCCTGCGGCCCAGGTCCTGCATGGAGGCGGGCGAGTCGACGGTGATCAGGGTTTCGGCGGCGGTTCCGGCGAGGACCTCAGCGGCCGGGCTGCGCGGCGCTTCCCGCGGTACTTCTTCCATCATGCGTCCCAACGTTAGTCGCTGCGGGAAGGGCTCCCGCGCGCGCCAGGAGGCCGGTCAGCAGCCCGGTCACGATGTCGGGGCGCTCCAGCATCATCAGGTGCCCGGCGCCTTCCAGCACCACCAGTTCGGCGGCCGGCAGCGTCTCCTTGATGGCCACGCTGTGCTCGGGCGGGGTGATCATGTCCCGGTCGGCGGCGATGACGGTGACGGGGATGTCCGCGAACCGCTGGAGCGCCGCGGTCTTGTCGTGGGTCTGGAACGCCGGGTAGAACGCGGCGACGACGTCGATCGGGGTCGCCTCGATCAGCCGCTCGGCGAAGCGGGCGACGCCGGGGTCCACGTCCCTCGAACCGAACGAGTACATCTTGATCATGCCCGCGAAGAGGTCGGCGGTGGCCCGCCGGCCCCGCTCCACCAGTTCGGTCTGGGAGCCGAGGGCCCTGAGCACGCCCGGGAGCACGCGGCGTACGGCGCCCAGGCCGTAGGCGGGCAGCCCGTAGGTCACCTCGTCGAGGCGGCCGCTGGAGGTGCCGACGAGCGCCACGCCGACGACGCGGTCGCGCACCAGGTCGGGGAACTGCTCGGCGAGGGCCATGACGGTCATTCCGCCCATCGAGTGGCCGACGAGCACGAGGGGGCCCTCGGGGGCGGCGGCGTCGATGACGGCCTTCAGGTCCCGGCCGAGCTGCTCGATGGTCACCGGTACGCCCTCGGCCTGGGCGACGCCCCGCGCGCTGCGGCCGTGGCTGCGCTGGTCCCAGTAGACGCTGCGGACCACCCCGCGCAGGGCGGCGCGCTGGAAGTGCCAGGAGTCCTGGCCGAGGCAGTAGCCGTGGCAGAAGACGACGGTGGCGCCGGCGGTGTCCGCGCGGCGCGGGCGCCGCTTCTTGCCGTCGTCGGGCAGTTCGTCGGTCTCGTAGTGGAGCTCGGTGCCGTCCTCGGCCCGACAGGTGCCCTCGGTGCCGCGCAGGGAGCCGTAGTCGCCGGCCGCGTCGAGCGCGAGGCGCGCCTTCATCCGCAGGCCACGTCCGACGGTGATCCGTTCGACGGCGACACCGGCCGCCGCGCCCGCCGCCAGCACGCCGATGGCCGCGCCGGCCCAGCCCGCCTTGCGCCAGTTCTCGCTCATGCCGTCGCCGTCCTCACTCAGCCGCCCAGGTACACCCGGGGGACCCGGCCTCCGATACGGGTGACGATCTCATACCCGATCGTATGCGCCGCTCGAGCCCAGTCCTCGGCGGTGGGTTCGCCCCGTTCGGCGTCACCGAACAGGACGGCCTCGTCGCCGGCCCGGAGCTCCGCGGCTCCCGGGTCGGATCCGAGGTCGACGACGAACTGGTCCATGGCGATCCGCCCGGCCGCGTGGTGGATCCGGCCGCCGACCAGGACGGGGCCGGCGTCGGAGGCGTTCCGCGGGAACCCGTCGGCGTACCCGGCGGGAATGAGCGCGAGCGTCGTCTCGGACTCGGTGACGTGGTGGTGGCCGTAGCTCACCCCGTGGCCCGCGGGGACCGTCTTGACCAGGGCGACGGACGCCCGGACGGTCATGGCGGGGCGCAGGCCGAGTTGGGCGGGGGTGCCGAGTTCGGGCGCCGGTGAGACGCCGTAGACGGCGAGGCCCGGTCGGACGAGGTCGAAGTGGCTCTCGGGGAGGGTGAGCGTGGCCGGGGAGTTGGCGATGTGCCGGACCTCGGGGTCGACGCCCTCCTTCTCCGCGTACGCGAGCATGTCGCGGAAGGCGGCGAGCTGGAGCTGGATGGACGGGTGGCCCGGCTCGTCGGCGCAGGCGAAGTGCGACCAGACGCCGGTGACCTGGACGGTGCCCTCGGCCTGGGCGGCGACGGCGGCGCCGACCAGTTCCGCCCATTCGGCGGGCTGGCAGCCGTTGCGGCCGAGGCCGGTGTCGGCCTTGAGCTGGACGCGGGCGGGTCGGCCGGCGGCGCGGGCCGCGGCGCGGACCTCGTCCAGGGCCCACATCGCGCTGACGGACACGTCGACGTCGGCCTCGATGGCTTCCCGCCAGGGGCCGCCGGGGGTCCACAGCCAGCACAGCACCGGTCCCCCGATGCCGGCGGCCCGCAGTTCGAGCGCTTCCTCGGGGGTCGCGGTCCCGAGCCAGTCGGCGCCGGCCTCCCGGGCCGCCCGGGCGCAGGGGACGGCCCCGTGCCCGTAGGCGTTCGCCTTGACGACGGCCATCAGCCGGGAACGGGGCGCCCGCGCGCGCAGTGCGCGTACGTTCTCCCGTACTGCGTCAAGGTCGATCTCGGCGTACACGCGCGTCGGTGTCTCGTTCATCGAGGTCAGTCTCTCAGAACCGCCCCGTACCGCCCGCCCCGCACCGGCCGCGGTACGGGGCCAATCCGACCCTCCGGGACAAAAACCCACCGCACGGGCGGCGCGTCAGCGCAGGACGTCGCGCCACGCCTCGGGCAGGGCCCGCGCCACCTCGTGGGCCGTCACCGGGGCTCCGGCCGAGGCGCGGCGGGCGGCCAGGCCGTGCAGGTACGCCGCCACCGACCCGGCGTCCACCCCGCCGAGCCCGGCCGCGAGCAGCGATCCGGCCAGCCCGGACAGCACGTCACCGCTCCCGGCGGTCGCGAGCCACGGGGTCCCGGTCGGATTGACCCGCACGGGGGCCGCGCCGGAGGCCACCAACGTCGTCGACCCCTTCAGCAGGACCGTCGCCCCGTACCGTGCGGCCAGCGCCCGTACGGAGGCCAGTCGGCCCGCCTCGACCGCCGCCCGGTCCACCCCGAGCAGGGCCGCGGCCTCGCCCGCGTGCGGGGTCAGCAGGGTCGCCGCCCGGCGTCCGCGCACCACGGCCGGGTCCAGTCCGCGCAGCCCGTCGGCGTCGACGAGCACCGCCGCGTCCGGGTCGGCCAGCGCCTCGGCGACCTCCGCGCCGCGCCCGTCGCCGATGCCCGGCCCGACGACCCACGCCTGTACCCGGCCGCGCCCGATCAGGGTCTCCGGGTACCGCGCGAGCACGGCCTCCGCGACGGCCGGTGGGCCCAAGTACCGGACGGCGCCGGCGCCGCCGCGCAGGGCTCCGGCCACGGCCAGGACCGCCGCGCCCGGGTAGCGGTCGGACCCGGCGACGATCCCTACGACGCCCCGCCGGTACTTGTCGCTCGACGCCGTGGGGGCGGGCAGCAGCCGGGCCACGTCGGCGTGTTGCAGGGCCTCCAGGTCGGGGACGGGCAGCTCCAGCCCGATGTCCACGAGCCGTACGGCGCCGGCCAGCGACGCCCCCGGGTCGATGAGCAACCCGGGCTTGTACGCCCCGAAGGCGACCGTCACCCCGGCCGTGACGGCCGGGCCCGCCGTCTCCCCGGTGTCCGCGTCGACCCCGCTGGGCAGGTCGGCGGCGACGACGAGCGCCCCGTCCGGCACCCGCTCCACGAGCGCGGCGGCGGCCGGCCGCAGTCCGCCACGGCCGCCGATGCCGAGCAGTCCGTCCACGACGAGGTCGGCCCGCGCCGGGACGGCCGGCGCGAGTCGCCCTCCGGCGGCCCGCAGCGCGGCGAGCCCGCCCGCGTGCACCCGCTCGGGATCCATCGGCACGGCCGTCACCCCGGCGCCGCGCCGGGCCAGGCGGGCGCCGGCGTACAGGGCGTCGCCGCCGTTGTCGCCGGGTCCGACGAGCAGCACGACCTTCGACCCGTAGACCCGGCCGCGACGGCGCGTGAGCAGGCCCGCGCAGACGACGGCCAGTCCGGCCGCCGCCCGGGCCATGAGGGTGCCTTCGGGCAACCGGGCCATCAGCTCGCGCTCGGCGGCCCGTACGGTCTCCACGCTGTAAGCAGTACGCATGCTCACCAGCCTGCCCGAAAAGGACGGTCAGCCCTCGGCGATCACCACGGCCGACGCCACTCCGGCGTCGTGGCTCAGCGAGATGTGCCAGGACTTCACCCCGAGGGCCTCGGCCCGCGCGGCGACCGTCCCGGAGACGCGCAGCCGGGGCCGGCCGGTGTCCTCCACGTACACCTCGGCGTCGGTCCACAGCAGCCCGCCGGGCGCGCCGAGGGCCTTGGCGAGGGCTTCCTTGGCGGCGAAGCGGGCGGCGAGCGAGGCGGTTCCGCGTCGCTCGCCGCTCGGCAGCGTCAGCTCGGATTCGAGGAAGAGGCGGTGCGCCATGTTCGGCGTGCGCTCCAGCGCGGCGCCGAACCGCTCGATCTCGGCAACGTCAATCCCCACACCGACAATCACAGCAACGAACCAGCCCTACTGATCGCTCACTCCACGGTCACCGACTTGGCGAGGTTACGCGGCTGGTCGACCTCGTTGCCGCGCGCGGTCGCCAGCTCGCAGGCGAAGACCTGGAGCGGCACGGTCGCCACCAGCGGCTGGAGCAGGGTGGGCGTCGCCGGGATCCGGATCAGGTGGTCGGCGTACGGGACGACCGCCTCGTCGCCCTCCTCCGCGATCACGATGGTCCGCGCCCCGCGGGCCCGGATCTCCTGGATGTTCGACACGATCTTGTCGTGGAGCACGGACCGGCCGCGCGGTGACGGTACGACGACGACCACCGGCAGGTCCTGCTCGATCAGGGCGATCGGCCCGTGCTTGAGCTCGCCCGCCGCGAAGCCCTCGGCGTGCATGTACGCGAGCTCCTTGAGCTTGAGCGCGCCCTCCAGCGCCACCGGGTAGCCGACGTGCCGGCCGAGGAACAGCACCGTGTCCTTGTCGGCGAGGGAGCGCGCGAGGGCCCGTACGGGCTCCATCGTCTCCAGCACGGTGTCCACGGCGGCGGCGATGTCCGACAGCTCCCGGATCACGGCCCGGATCTCGTCGCCCCACTTGGTGCCGCGGACCTGCCCCAGGTAGAGGGCGACGAGGTAGCAGGCCACCAGCTGCGTCAGGAACGCCTTGGTGGAGGCGACGGCGACCTCGGGGCCGGCGTGCGTGTAGAGCACGGCGTCCGATTCGCGCGGGATCGTGGAGCCGTTCGTGTTGCAGACGGCCAGCACCTTGGCGCCCTGCTCGCGGGCGTGCCGCAGGGCCATCAGGGTGTCCATGGTCTCGCCGGACTGCGAGATGGCGATGACGAGCGTCCGCTGGTCGAGGATCGGGTCGCGGTAGCGGAACTCGCTGGCCAGCTCGGTCTCGCAGGGGATGCGGGTCCAGTGCTCGATGGCCAGCTTCGCGATCATGCCGGCGTGGTAGGCGGTGCCGCAGGCCACGATGACGACCTTGTCGACCTCGCGGAGCACCGAGGTGGGGATGCGGACCTCATCGAGGGTCAGCAGGCCGCTGCCGTCGATGCGGCCCAGGAGGGTGTCGGCGACGGCCTTCGGCTGCTCGGCGATCTCCTTGAGCATGAAGTAGTCGTAGCCGCCCTTCTCGGCCGCGGAGGCGTCCCAGTCGACGTGGTACGCCCGCACCTCCGCGGGCGCCCCGTCGAAGTCGGTGACCACGACCCCGTCGCGGCGCAGTTCCACGACCTGGTCCTGGCCCAGTTCGATCGCGGAGCGGGTGTGCGCGATGAAGGCGGCGACGTCCGAGGCGAGGAAGTTCTCGCCCTCGCCCACGCCCACCACCAGCGGGGAGTTGCGGCGGGCTCCGACGACGACGTCCGGCTGGTCGGCGTGCACCGCGACCAGGGTGAAGGCGCCCTGGAGGCGACGGCAGACCCGGCGCATGGATTCGGAGAGGTCCCCCCACACGGCGAACTGCTCGGCGAGCAGGTGCGCGACGACCTCGGTGTCGGTCTCGGACTCCAGCCGGTGCCCGCGCTCGGCCAGTTCGCCGCGCAGTTCGGCGAAGTTCTCGATGATGCCGTTGTGGACGACGGCCACCCGGCCGGAGTTGTCCAGATGGGGATGGGCGTTGACGTCGGTGGGCCCTCCGTGGGTGGCCCACCGGGTGTGCCCGAGGCCGGTGGAGCCGGCCGGCAGGGGCTGCCCGACGAGTTCCTTCTCCAGGTTGACCAGCTTGCCGGCCTTCTTGACGTTGGCGAGTTGCCCGTCGGCGAGCACGGCGATGCCCGCCGAGTCGTAGCCGCGGTACTCCAGCCGCTTCAGTCCGGCGATGACCACATCGAGCGCCGATTGCGCTCCTACGTAACCCACAATTCCGCACATAGGCGGCAGCGTACGCCGATGTCGGCCCCGTGCCCCGTACCCGAACAGGACGAAAACCCCGCTCCGGGGAATCCACCGGAACGGGGTTGACGACCTGTTCGAACACGTGCGCCCGGTCGGGCGCACACGACTCAGCCCAGCTTCTTGACCTGCGCGTCGACGACCGCCTTCGGCTGCTCGGTCTTCAGGCCCCAGGTGTAGAAGCCGGCCAGGGTGTTGCCCTTGCGCACCACCACGAAGTGGGTGGTGGACTTCTCGCCGTCCTCCAGGTCCATGGGCGCGGTGTAGGCCACGGCCTCGTCGCCACCGGTGACGGCGGCACCCGGGGTGACGCCGGTGTACTTCACCTTGTCGCCGTCGGAGGTGACGGTGAAGCCGGCGGCGCACGCGGTGGCCGCGGTCTTCACCGCGGCGAAGGCCTCCTCGGCGCCCTTGCCGTCGTACGAGGAGACGGTGACCAGGGTCTGGGCGCCGCCGATCGCCTTCAGCGCGGCCTCGACCTTCTCCTCGGCGGAGGCGCTCGCCGGCAGCTCCTTGGCCTTGTCCTTGACGCCGGTGCGCCCGAGGCCGGTGGCCGTGGCGTTCTTCTGGGACGCCATGATCTGGACCAGCGGCTTGCAGGAGGCGTTCTCGGCCTCGGCCGGCATCGCGACGACCTTGGCGGCGGTCTCGGCCGAGACCACGTGGTCCGCGAGGTCCGCCTGGGTGACGACGAGGGCCGCCACCTCCGCGTCCGTCTTCCCCTTCGCGCCGGGCGCGGCCGAGGACGCCGCGGCACTGGCGGCCGCGGACGGCTTGGCGTCCGTCTTGGCGTCGGTGTCACCCGAACCGCAGGCGGTGACCAGCAGGCCCAGCGACACCGCGGAAGCGGTCAGGACGGTACGACGGACGAGTGCGGTACGCACGATGGATCTCCCCCATGAGGCACGACGAGCAGCAGGGCAGCCCGAGCCGCGCCCCGCACGGGCGGGGCGCGCATCCAAGGCCGCGATGACGATCAATGTACGGGCGCCGATCGATCATGCGATCGGGATTGTGACGCGCCCCGGCAATCGTGATGCTGACGAGACCCCCCGGGGCTCCGATCGATACCTGCTCGCGCACAACCCTCCGCGCCTCCGACGAAACCCCGTCCGACCTGCCCCGGTCCGTCCCGTCCCGGCCGACGTGACCGACCCCACCACCCACGGACGCCCCCGAGCCCCGACAATGGCCGTGTGATCACATCGCCGACGCGTGGCACGCCGGACCGCGCAACGGAGCGCACCGGCCCCCGCCGGGCCCCCGACGCCTCCCCGTACGTCGACCTCACCCGGGCGGAGTGGAGCGCGCTGCGCGAGCGCACGCCACTGCCCCTCACCGCGGACGAGGTGGAGCAGCTGCGCGGTCTGGGGGACGTCATCGACCTCGACGAGGTGCGGGACGTCTACCTGCCGCTGTCCCGGCTCCTGAACCTGTACGTCGAGGCCACCAGCAACCTCCGCGGCACCCTGAACACCTTCCTCGGCGACGCGGGCAACGGGCACGGCGCCCAGCAGGGCACCCCGTTCGTCATAGGCGTCGCCGGTTCGGTCGCCGTCGGCAAGTCCACGGTGGCCCGCCTGCTCCAGGCCCTGCTGGCCCGCTGGCCGGAGCACCCCCGGGTGGAGCTGGTCACCACGGACGGCTTCCTGTACCCGATGAAGGAGCTCCAGCGGCGCGGCCTGACCTCCCGCAAGGGCTTCCCGGAGTCCTACGACCGCCGCGCGCTGACCCGTTTCGTCGCCGACATCAAGGCCGGCAAGGACGAGGTGACGGCCCCGGTCTACTCCCACCTGATCTACGACATCGTCCCGGACGAGCGGCTCGTGGTGCGGCGCCCGGACATCCTCATCGTCGAGGGCCTCAACGTCCTCCAGCCGGCGCTGCCCGGCAAGGACGGCCGGACCCGCGTCGGGCTCGCCGACTACTTCGACTTCAGCGTGTACGTGGACGCCCGCCCGGAGGACATCGAGCGCTGGTACCTGGGCCGGTTCCGCAAGCTGCGCGCGACCGCGTTCCAGAACCCGTTCTCGTACTTCCGCAAGTACACGCAGGTCTCCGAGGAGGAGGCGCTGGAGTACGCGCAGACGATGTGGCGGACCGTCAACAAGCCGAACCTGATGGAGAACGTGGCCCCCACCCGCGGCCGCGCCACCCTCGTGGTGCGCAAGGGTCCGGACCACAAGGTGCAGAAGCTGAGCCTGCGCAAGCTCTAGCCCGCGGCCCGCTAGGCCCTAGGGTCGGGGCATGCTGCACCTGCGGATGATCTCCCCTGTGGACCGGACGGACGCGGTGGTGGCGATCGTCGAGAAGACGGTCGGAACCACCCATCTGGTCGTGCTGAAGGGCGCGGCCCGGGTCCCGCCGGGCGACCTCGTGCTGTGCGACGTCGCCCGTGAGGCCGGGGACGAGCTGCTCAAGGAGCTCCAGGAACTGGGTGTCGACGCGGACGGGTCGATCGCCGTCGAGAACATCGACCTGTCGCTGTCGCGGCGGGCCGACGCGGCCGAGGAGGAGGCTCCCGGCGAGGCCGCCGACGCCGTGCTGTGGAAGCAGCTGACGGAGGCCACCCACGAGGATTCGACGCTCACCATCACCTACTGCGCGTTCATGATCCTCGCGACGATGATCGCGGCCTGCGGCGTGGTGCTCGACAACGCGATCCTGGTCGTGGGCGCGATGGCGGTCGGCCCGGAGTTCGGTCCGCTCGCCGGGGTGTGCGTCGGGGTCGTGCGGCGGGAGCCGCGGCTCGCGCTGCGGTCCCTGTCCGCGCTGCTGATCGGCTTCGCGGCGGCGATGGCCGCCACCACCCTCTTCACCCTGGGCATGGACGCGATCGGGCAGTTCGAGCCGGGCATGTTGGACCGGCCCCGCCCGAACACCGGGTTCATCTGGCAGCCGGACCCGTTCTCCTTCGTGGTCTCGCTGCTGGCGGGCGTGGCCGGGATGCTGTCCCTGACCTCCGCGAAGTCGGGGGCGCTGGTCGGCGTCGCCATCTCGGTGACCACCGTCCCGGCCGCCGCGAACGCGGCCGTGGCCCTCGGCTACGCGGAGTTCGCCCAGATGTGGGGCTCGGTGGAGCAACTGTTGCTGAACCTGGGCGGGATCATGCTGGCCGGCGTACTGACCCTGTACGGGCAGAAAGCACTGTGGCGGACCCAGCAGGGACGCTGGATCCGCCGGGCCAAGGGCGGGGCCCCCGGCCGTTGAGTCGTGCGTTCTCCTAGCCGAGCGCCGATTTCACGACGTCCGCGAGCCGCCCGGCGACCGCGCGGGCCTGCTCGATGTCGGCGGCCTCCACCATCACCCGTACGAGCGGCTCCGTACCGGACGGACGGAGCAGCACCCGGCCGGTCGTGCCGAGCTCGCGCTCGGCCTCGGTGACCGCCGCTGCCAGCTCGCCCGAGGTCGTCACCCGGGACTTGTCCACGTCGGGCACGTTGATCAGGATCTGCGGCAGTCGCTTCATCACGCCGGCCAGCTCGGCCAGGGACCGGCCGGTGGCCGCGATCCGCGCCGCCAGCAGCAGGCCCGTGAGGGTGCCGTCGCCCGTCGTCGCGTGGTCGAGGATGATCACGTGGCCGGACTGCTCGCCGCCCAGCGCGTAGCCGTGCTCCTTCATCGACTCCAGCACGTAGCGGTCGCCGACCCCGGTCTGCACGACCTGGATGCCCTCGGCCTCCATCGCCAGCTTGAAGCCGAGGTTCGACATGACGGTGCCGACCACGGTGTTCTCGCGCAGTTGGCCCGCCTCGCGCATGGCCAGGGCCAGCACCGCGAGGATCTGGTCGCCGTCGACCTCCGCGCCGGCGTGGTCCACGGCCAGGCAGCGGTCGGCGTCGCCGTCGTGGGCGATGCCGAAGTCGGCGCCGTGCTCCACGACGGCCTGCTTCAGCAGGCCGAGGTGGGTGGATCCGCAGCCGTCGTTGATGTTCAGCCCGTCGGGCTCGGCGCCGATGGTGATGATCTCCGCCCCGGCGCGGGCGAAGGCCTCCGGGGACACGTACGCCGCAGCGCCGTGCGCCTCGTCGAGGACGACCTTGAGGCCTTCCAGACGGTTGGGCAGGACGCCGATCAGGTGGGCGACGTACTTGTCGAAGCCCTCCGTGTAGTCGGAGACCCGGCCGACGCCGGAGCCGGTGGGCCGGTCCCAGGGCGCGCCCGTGCGGTGCTCCTCGTAGACCGACTCGATCCGGTCCTCCAGGTCGTCGGCGAGCTTGTGCCCGCCGCGCGCGAAGAACTTGATGCCGTTGTCGGGCATGGCGTTGTGGCTGGCGGAGAGCATCACGCCGAGGTCGGCGCCCAGCGCACCGGTGAGATACGCCACCGCCGGGGTGGGCAGCACACCGACGCGCAGGACGTCCACGCCGGCGCTCGCGAGGCCCGCGACGACCGCGGCCTCCAGGAACTCGCCCGACGCACGCGGATCGCGGCCGACGACCGCCGTGGCCCGGTGGCCCGCGAAGGTGCCCGCCTCGGCCAGTACGTGTGCGGCCGCCACGGAGAGGCCGAGCGCGAGCTCGGCCGTCAGATCCGCGTTGGCGACGCCCCGTACACCGTCCGTCCCGAAGAGTCGTCCCACTGTTGTCCTCCCGAGTTCACGCTTCGCTTGTGACCGCTAGTGACAGGTATTTGCCGCTTATGGCGGTAAACGAACCGCCCCGGCAGCACAGAGAGTGCTGCCGGGGCGGTTTCGTTGCAGAACAGCAGGCGCAGATTAACGCTTGCTGTACTGCGGAGCCTTACGGGCCTTCTTGAGACCGGCCTTCTTGCGCTCGACCGCACGGTCGTCGCGGGAAAGGAAGCCGGCCTTCTTCAGCGCCGGGCGGTTGTTGTCCACGTCCGCCTCGTTCAGCGCACGGGCGACACCGAGGCGCAGGGCACCGGCCTGGCCGGAGACGCCGCCACCCGAGATGCGGGCGATGACGTCGTAGCGACCGTCGAGCTCCAGGAGCTTGAAGGGCTCGTTGACTTCCTGCTGGTGCACCTTGTTGGGGAAGTAGTCCTCAAGGGTGCGACCGTTGATCTTCCACTTGCCGGTGCCCGGAACGATCCGGACGCGGGCGATGGCGTTCTTGCGACGACCCAGGCCGGCGGCCGGCTGGGGGTCACCGAAGCGACCGGCAAGCGACTCGGAGGTGTAGTCGCCCTCGGCGACAACCTCGGACTCGGTGGTGTACTCCTCGACGCCCTCGAACTCTTCGACGGGGGTCTCGGCGGTGGTCTCGGCCACGATGCTCCTCAGAATTTTCTACGTCTTAGGGGGTGGCCGGAACTACTGCGCGACCTGGGTGATCTCGAACGGCACCGGCTGCTGGGCAGCGTGGGGGTGCTGGTCGCCCGAGTAGACCTTCAGCTTCGAGAGCATCTGACGGCCCAGGGTGTTCTTGGGGAGCATGCCCTTGATGGCCTTCTCGACGGCCTTCTCCGGGTTGTTCGCCAGGAGGTCGTCGTAGCGCACCGAACGGAGACCGCCCGGGTAACCCGAGTGGCGGTACGCCATCTTCTGGGTCGCCTTGTTGCCGGACAGGTGAACCTTGTCGGCGTTGACGATGATGACGAAGTCGCCCATGTCCATGTGGGGGGCGTAGGTCGGCTTGTGCTTACCCCGCAGGAGGGCAGCGGCCTGGGTCGCCAGACGGCCGAGGACAACGTCCTGGGCGTCGATGACGAGCCACTGGCGCGAGATGTCGCCGGGCTTGGGGCTGAACGTACGCACGCGTATGCCTTCGCTTCTTCAGTGGTGGTATCCCAAGGGCGCAAGCCCCACGGGAAGGTCCTGACAGGGTCACCACGGACGATCACGACAGCCCTCGTTCGCATCGGGGACGCAACCCGTGCGCGAACTGCTGGTCATCGGTCCGGTGGACCGGCGCAAGGCCTTTCACGTGAGAATGAGAAAGCCAATACGCATAACAAACCAGCAGGATACCCAGCAGACCCTGGACGGGTCAAAACGCGGTCCGCGATGCCGATTCTGCTGGCGTCGCGGCGCACTCCGGTTCGGTCCTGGGTGGGGACCCCGCAGTTGTTACAGGGACCAGGGTAACCCGACCCGGACGCAGCACACGACGCGCCAGCAGGATCGCGAGCCCGCACAGGGTCACCGCGTCCCGAAACGCCCGCCGCTTGCGCTCGGCCTCGGTGGGCCACGGGATGCCCGCTGTCTGGGGCACCAGGGCCACCCAGAACCAAGGGGTGCGCGGCATCGAGCCCTCCCGCACCCCCGACGCCAGCAGCAGCGGCAGCACCACCAACAGGTAGTGGTCGAAGGACGGACGCGACACCAGGAATGCGGCGAGCATCACCATGCAGGCCGTCTCCGCCAGCCGCATCTCCCCCGCGTCCCCGTCGGGCCTCCGCCACCGCGTCCACGCCGCCCACAGCCCGGCCGCGGCCCCCGCGAAGGCCAGCAGCACCGCCACCGGGACCGGCACCCCCAGCCGGGGCAGCACCGCGATCGGCGAGGCGTCCCACGGCAGGGCGTAGGAGTCCTGCCCCTGGAAGAGGAAGGGCAGCGTCTTGGTGAAGAACAGCGTCGGGCTCGGCATCAGCAGCGCCCCGACCAGGGACATCCCCACCGGCACCAGCACCGCCATCGCCAGCCCCCGCCACTGGCGGGCCAGGACGAAGAGCAGCCCGATCGGCACCAGCATGGGCTTGCAGGCGATGGCCAGCCCGACCACCAGCCCGGCCGCGCCCCAGGAACGCCGGTGCGCCAGCAGCAGCGCCACCGGCAGGGCGGCCGCCGAGATCGCCGTCCAGTTGCCGATCAGCACGAGGTTCGCGTACGGCTTGTACAGCAGGGCCAGCAGACCGAGGCCACCGACCGCGAAGCGGGAGCACAGCGGCACGGAGAACAGCCGCAGGGCCGCCCACCAGCCCACCGCGACCAGCCCCGAGACGCCCGCCGGCAACAGCCAGCGCAGCACCTCGCGCGGCAGCAGCGCCTCCGGCACCGCCATGATCACGGCGCTCGGCAGGTAGAGGAAGCGTTTGTCCTCGTACGGGGAGATGCCCGCCATCAGGGCATCGGCGGCCTTGACGACGAAGGCGTTGTCCGATCCCCAGTGGGAGCGCAGGCTCGACGACACGGCGACGGTCAGGAGGACCACGAGGGACGCGACCCGCAGGGAGCGGGGAGCCGGCCTCAGCAGCCAGGCGGTCAACCGGTCCCCCGACTCCGGGCGGTCCCACTTCACGAGCCAGGTGCTAGGCCGCAGCCCCACGACGCCTCCCCCTCGACCGGCGCGGGGGGATGGTCGCCCCTCAGCGCACGCGCTCAACCCGACGTTCGTCCCGGACGGGACCCCGTCCGTCGAACGCGCGGCTTCCCCTCAGCGCTTGCGCTCAACCCGACGTTCGTCCCAGACGGGCTCCTGAGTCTCCCTCACAACACCGTCCGAACCGAAGACCAGGTAACGGTCAAATGTGCGCGCGAACCACCGGTCGTGCGTGACGCACAACACAGTGCCGTCGTAGGACTCCAACCCGTCCTGCAGGGCCTCCGCCGACTCCAGGTCGAGGTTGTCCGTCGGCTCGTCCAGCAGCAGCGCCGTGGTTCCGGCCAGCTCCAGCAGCAGGATCTGGAAGCGCGCCTGCTGGCCTCCCGAGAGCTTCTCGAAGGGCTGGTCGCCCTGGCGCTCCAGCTCGTAGCGGCGCAGCGCGCCCATCGCCTGGCCCAGCGGCTTGGCGGCCTCCGTCCACAGGATGTCGACGAGCGTGCGCCCGAACAGCTCGGGGTGCGCGTGGGTCTGCGCGAAGTGGCCCGGCACCACGCGGGCGCCCAGCTTCCAGGTGCCGGTGTGCTTGACGTCCTCGCCCGCCATCAGGCGCAGGAAGTGCGACTTCCCGGAGCCGTTCGAGCCGAGCACCGCGACCCGCTCCCCGTAGAAGACCTCCAGCGAGAACGGCTTCATCAGCCCGGTGAGCTCCAGGTTCTCCACGGTCAGCGCGCGCACCCCGGTACGACCGCCCTTGAGGCGCATCCGGATGTCCTGCTCCCGCGGCGGCTCCGGCGGCGGGCCGGCGTCCTCGAACTTCTGGAAACGGGTCTGCATCGCCCGGTACCGCGAGGCCATGTCCGGGCTGCTCGCCGCCTGGTTGCGCAGTCGCAGCACCAGCGCCCGCAGCCGGGCGTGCTCCTCGTCCCAGCGCCGCTTGAGCTCCTCGAAGCGGGCGAAACGTTCCTTGCGGGCGTCGTGGTAGGTGCCGAAGCCGGCGCCGTGCACCCAGACGTCGGAGCCGGTCGGGCTCGCCTCCAGGCTGATGATCTTCTCGGCGGCCTGGGTCAGCAGCTCCCGGTCGTGGGAGACGAAGAGCACCGTCTTGCGGGTGGCCTTCAGCTGCTCCTCCAGCCACCGCTTGCCCGGGACGTCCAGGTAGTTGTCCGGCTCGTCGAGCAGCAGGACCTCGTCCGGCCCGCGCAGCAGCGCCTCCAGCACGAGCCGCTTCTGCTCACCGCCCGACAGCGTGCGCACCTCGCGGTACTGGGCGCTGTCGTACGGGATGTCCAGCGCGGCCATCGTGCAGACGTCCCACAGGGTCTCCGCCTCGTAGCCCTGGACATCGGCCCAGTCGCTGAGCGCCTGCGCGTACGCCATCTGCGCGGCCTCGTCGTCGACGGTCAGGATCAGGTGCTCGGCCCGGTCGACGGCCTTGGCCGCCTCCCGGATCCGCGGCTGGGACACCGAGACGAGCAGGTCCCGTACGGTCGTCTCGTCCCGGACCGAGCCCACGAACTGCGACATCACGCCGAGCCCGCCACTGATGGCGACGCCGCCGCCGTGCGGCTGGAGCTCACCGGAGATCAGCTTGAGCAGGGTGGTCTTGCCGGCGCCGTTCGCCCCCACCAGGGCCACCACCGAGCCCTCCCCCACGCGGAAGGAGACGTCGGGGAGCAGGACCCGCCCGTCGGGAAGGTAGTACTCCAGGTGGTTGGCTTCGAGATGTCCCATGCCGGGCATTGTCCCGGTCCCCCCTCGATCCACCCAAACGCACAATCGGATCTCAGCAGCAGCCGGCTCCCGGCAGGGTCCGCAGGTTGCGTGCTTCCTTGCTGCGGGCGGCCAGCAGCTCGTCGGCGGGGTAGCCGACCTCCTCCAGGGTGAGCCCGTGCGGCTTCACGACGTGGACCGAGGAGTCCCGTACGCCGGCGGCCAGCACCTCGCCGGGCCAGGTGACCGGCCGGTGTCCGTCGCCGACGTGCAGCAGGGCGCCCACGAGCGAGCGGACCATGTTGTGGCAGAAGGCGTCGGCGCGGACGGTCGCGGTGACGATGCCGTCGTCGGCCCGCTCCCAGCTGAGCTGCTGGAGCGTACGGATCGTGGTGGCGCCCTCACGCTTCTTGCAGTACGCGGCGAAGTCGTGCTCCCCGAGGAGCGCGGCGGCGGCCTCGTTCATGGCGTCGACGTCCAGCGGCCACTGGTGCCACAGCACGTGCCCGCGGCGCAGCGGGTCCACGCCGGCCCGGTGGTCACCGACCCGGTAGGCGTAGCGGCGCCAGATGGCCGAGAACCGGGCGTTGAAGCCCTCGGGGGCCTCGGCGGCCCGCCAGACCCGTACGTCGTGCGGGAGGCGTCCGGCGAGGCGGCGCAGCAGCTTGTCGTGGTGCTCGGCCCACACCTCCTCGGCCAGGTCGAACTGGGCGACCTGCCCGCGGGCGTGGACGCCCGCGTCGGTGCGGCCGGCGACGGTCAGCTCGACGGGGTCCGCGAGCCGCATCACGGTCCGCAGGGCCGACTCCAGCTCGCCCTGCACGGTCCGCAGCACGCGCTGCTTCGCCCAGCCGGAGAAGTCCTTGCCGTCGTACGACAGGTCCAGCCGCACCCGGACGTGCCCGGGCTCCACCTCGTCACTCACGTGACCGATCCTCTCAGGGGTGTTCCAGGGCTGCGTTCCCGCGCTGCGTTCCCGGGCTGTGTTCCCGGGAAAACGCGGGAACGGGCCCGCCCCGGGAAGGGGGCGGGCCCGTTCAGAGCCGTTCGGCGTGATCCCGGAAGGGGATCAGGCCTCCTTGGTCTCCTCGGCGGCGGGAGCCTCGGTGGCCTCCGCCTCCTTCACGGCGCGCTTGGTGGCGGCCTCGGCCTCACCAGTGGCCTGCTGGGCGACCGTCAGGGCCTCGACCAGCTCGATGACCGCCATCGGGGCGTTGTCGCCACGACGGTTGCCGATCTTGGTGATGCGCGTGTAACCACCGGGGCGGTTCTCGTAGCGCGGGGCGATCTCGGTGAACAGCGTGTGCACGATGCTCTTGTCCGTGATCGTCTGCAGCACCAGGCGACGGTTGTGGATGTCGCCCTTCTTCGCCTTGGTGACCAGACGCTCGGCGTAGGGACGCAGGCGACGGGCCTTGGCCTCGGTGGTGGTGATGCGGCCGTGCTCGAAGAGCGACTTCGCGAGGTTCGCGAGGAGGTGCTTCTCGTGCGCGGCGCTGCCGCCCAGACGGGCACCCTTTGCGGGACGCGGCATGGTGTTACTCCTTCATATCTGCACCGGCCGTGTCAGGTACCGGTGTCAGTTCCCCCGAGGCGGACGCCGCGGGAAAGTCTGTTCTGCGAGCCGAGGCTCAGTACTGCTCGGTCTCGACGAAACCGGCGTCCGCGTCGTCATCGGCGCCGAAGGCGTCGGCGGCGGCGGTCGGGTCGAATCCGGGCGGGCTGTCCTTGAGGGCCAGGCCCATGCCGGCCAGCTTCGCCTTGACCTCGTCGATCGACTTCGCACCGAAGTTGCGGATGTCGAGCAGGTCGGCCTCGGAACGCGCCACGAGCTCACCCACGGAGTGGATGCCCTCGCGCTTGAGGCAGTTGTACGAGCGGACCGTGAGCTCGAGCTCCTCGATCGGCAGCGCCAGATCGGCGGCCAGGGCCGCGTCCGTCGGCGAGGGGCCCATGTCGATGCCCTCGGCGTCGATGTTGAGCTCGCGCGCCAGACCGAACAGCTCGACCAGGGTCTTACCGGCGGACGCCATGGCGTCGCGCGGGCGCATGGCCTGCTTGGTCTCGACGTCGACGATCAGCTTGTCGAAGTCGGTGCGCTGCTCGACTCGGGTCGCCTCGACCTTGTAGGTGACCTTGAGGACCGGGCTGTAGATGGAGTCGATCGGGATGCGACCGATCTCCTGGCCCAGCTGCTTGTTCTGGACGGCGGAGACGTAGCCGCGACCGCGCTCGACGGTCAGCTCCATCTCCAGCTTGCCCTTGCCGTTGAGCGTGGCGAGGACGAGGTCCGGGTTGTGCACCTCGACACCGGCCGGGGGCGCGATGTCGGCAGCGGTGACCAGGCCGGGACCCTGCTTGCGCAGGTACATCACGACCGGCTCGTCGTGCTCCGAGGAGACGACCAGCTGCTTGATGTTGAGGATGATGTCGGTGACGTCTTCCTTGACACCGGGCACGGTGGTGAACTCGTGCAGCACGCCGTCCACGCGGATGCTGGTGACGGCGGCACCCGGGATCGAGGAGAGCAGGGTGCGGCGCAGGGAGTTACCGAGGGTGTAGCCGAAGCCCGGCTCCAGCGGCTCGATCACGAACCGCGAGCGGTACTCGTCGACGACCTCTTCGGTCAGCGAAGGACGCTGAGCGATAAGCATGTCTGTGTTCCTTCATTCGTGGACGCCCACTATTTGACGCCCGACGGTGTGCAGCGTGGCGCTGCGGACTACAAGGGTACGGGCGGTACGTCCCCCGCGAGGGGTTCGTACCGCCCGAACACTCAAAGACGCACAAGTGCGTCCGCCGCGTCAGACGCGGCGGCGCTTCGGCGGACGGCAGCCGTTGTGCGGGGTGGGGGTGACGTCCTGGATCGAGCCGACCTCGAGGCCGGTGGCCTGGAGGGAGCGGATCGCGGTCTCACGGCCGGAGCCGGGACCCTTGACGAAGACGTCGACCTTGCGCATGCCGTGCTCCTGCGCGCGGCGGGCGGCCGACTCGGCGGCCATCTGCGCGGCGAAGGGGGTGGACTTGCGCGAGCCCTTGAAGCCGACGTGGCCGGCGGAGGCCCAGGAGATCACGTTGCCCGAGGGGTCCGTGATCGAGACGATCGTGTTGTTGAACGTGCTCTTGATGTGGGCGTGCCCGTGAGCGACGTTCTTCTTTTCCTTGCGGCGCACCTTCTTGGCAGCGCCCTGACGACCCTTGGGGGGCATCTAAATCTCCTACGGGAGGTGGTCGGTCCTACAGCGCAAGACCGCTGAACAGGACTACTTCTTGCCCGGCTTCTTCTTACCGGCGATCGCGCGACGCGGACCCTTGCGGGTACGGGCGTTCGTGCTGGTGCGCTGACCGTGCACCGGGAGGCCACGACGGTGGCGAATACCCTGGTAGCACTGGATCTCGACCTTGCGGCGGATGTCGGCCTGGATCTCGCGGCGGAGGTCACCCTCGGTGCGGAGGTTGGCGTCCACGTACTCGCGGATCTTGACCAGGTCTTCTTCGGCCAGGTCACGAACGCGGGTGTTCGGGTTCACACCGGTGGCCGCAAGGATTTCCTTGGACCGGGTGCGACCGACACCGAAGACGTAGGTGAGTGCGATCTCCACGCGCTTTTCGCGCGGGATGTCAACACCGGAAACGCGTGCCATTCAATGGCTCCTGTGTGTTCGGGGGTCTTCAGCAGAATCAACCCCGACCGCCGACCACACCTGATGGGTGGTGGTACGTCCGGGTCCCCGGCCCCCGCCGGAGGTACCGCCGGCTCCTGGGAGCTGGGCGGATTCTGCGTATGTACGTTTTCTTACGTCGCGCGAAGAACTGCGGAAGGCAGGTCGGTCGGCGTGCGTCAGCCCTGGCGCTGCTTGTGGCGCAGGTTGTCGCAGATGACCATGACCCGACCGTGACGGCGGATCACCTTGCACTTGTCGCAGATCTTCTTGACGCTCGGCTTGACCTTCATGTGGGTGAGGTTCTCCGGGTCAGTGCCACCACCCGCGCCGGACGTGAATGCCCGGTCGGGAGTGAGGACAAGATCTACTTGTATCGGTAGACGATCCGGCCACGCGTCAGGTCGTACGGGGAGAGCTCCACGACGACCCGGTCATCAGGGAGGATGCGGATGTAGTGCATGCGCATCTTGCCGCTGATGTGCGCGAGGACCTTGTGACCGTTCTGGAGTTCCACCTTGAACATCGCGTTCGGGAGGGACTCGATCACGGTGCCCTCGATTTCGATGGCACCTTGCTTCTTGGCCACGCTTCGCCTTTCGAATCGGCTACCTTGATCGACCTCGTGCGCCATGCAGGCATGGAAGTGCACGAGAGCCGACGAGTCAGTCTACGTCAGGGCACCCAGAAAGACGAATCCGGAAAGTTTGCCCCAGAGTCTAGATCATTAACCGAGGGGGTCCGGCGCCGTGGTGACGCCGTACTCCGCCAGCTTCGCCTTGCCGCAGTCCGGACTGGTCAGGACGATCGGTCCCGCCTCGGTCAGCGCGATGGAGTGCTCCCAGTGCGAGGACCAGGTGCCGTCCGTCGTGATGACCGTCCAGTCGTCCGCCAGTACCTCCGTCTGGGCGGTGCCCAGGGAGACCATCGGCTCGATCGCCAGGCACAGGCCCGGGACGAGCTTGATGCCCTTGCCCCGCTTGCGCGAGACGTAGTTCAGCAGGTGCGGGTCCATGTGCATCTCGGACCCGATGCCGTGGCCGCCGTAGTCCTCGATGATCCCGAACTTGCCGAGGCTGTGCTCACCGGTCGTGGGACGCGGCTGACGCTTGATGTACGTCTCGATCGCCTTCGAGATGTCGACCAGCCGGTTGCCGAGCCTCATCGCCGCGATGCCCGCCCACATCGACTCCTCGGTGACCCGGGACAGCTCGACCAGCTCCGGGGCGTGACCGGTGCCCACGAAGGCCGTGTAGGCCGCGTCACCGTGCCAGCCGTCGATGATGGCGCCCGCGTCGATGGAGATGATGTCGCCGTCCTTGAGGACGGTCTTGTCGTCCGGGATGCCGTGGACGACGACCTCGTTCACCGAGGTGCAGATCGTCGCGGGGAAACCGCCGTAGCCGAGGAAGTTCGACTTGGCGCCGGCGTCCGCGATGACCTTGCGCGCCACCATGTCCAGATCCCTCGTCGTGGAGCCCGGCACCGCGGCCTCACGTGTCGCCGCGTGGATCGCGGCGACGACCAGCCCTGCCTCGCGCATCTTCGCGATCTGCTCGGGGGTCTTGATCTGAACCATGAACGGGCCTTCCACCTTCGAAACCGGGTCTTCTCAACAGTACGGCCGCGATGCCCCAAGGACACCGCGGCCGTAATGCACGACGAACAGCAGGACTACTTCTTCAGGGCTTCCATCGCGCGCTTCGTGACGTCGGCGACCTCACCGAGGGCCGGGATGGTCACCAGCAGGCCCTGGGCCTTGTAGTAGTCGATGATCGGCTCGGTCTGCGTGTGGTAGACCTCCAGCCGGTTGCGGACCGTGGCCTCGGAGTCGTCCTCGCGCTGGTACAGCTCGCCACCGCAGGTGTCGCAGACACCCGCGGACTTCGGCGCCGCGTACGTGACGTGGAAGACGTGCGCGGACTCCTTGCGGCAGATCCGCCGGCCGGCGATCCGCTTCACGACCTCGTCCTCCTCGACCTCCAGGTCGAGAACGGCGTCCAGCTTCATGCCCTCGGACTGCAGCATGGCGTCGAGCGCCTCGGCCTGCGAGACGTTGCGCGGGAATCCGTCGAGCAGGAAGCCGTTCACGGCGTCCGGCTGCTCCATGCGGTCCTTGGCCATACCGATGGTGATCTCGTCGGGGACGAGGTCACCGGCGTCCATGAACGCCTTCGCACGCCGGCCGAGCTCGGTGCCCTGGCTGATGTTGGCCCGGAACAGGTCGCCCGTGGAGATGTGCGGGATGGACAGGTTCTTGGCAAGGAACGCGGCCTGCGTACCCTTGCCCGCACCGGGCGGTCCGACGAGGACGATTCGCATCAGCGGAGGAACCCTTCGTAATTGCGCTGCTGGAGCTGGCTCTCGATCTGCTTCACGGTTTCCAGACCCACACCCACGATGATCAGGATGCTCGTCCCGCCGAACGGGAAGTTCTGGTTCGCCCCGAAGCCCGCCAACGCCATTGTCGGCACAAGAGCGATCAGACCCAGGTACAGCGAGCCGGGCCAGGTGATCCGGTTGAGTACGTAGCTCAGGTACTCGGCGGTCGGCCGGCCGGCGCGGATGCCCGGGATGAAGCCACCATACTTCTTCATGTTGTCGGCAACTTCCTCGGGGTTGAACGAGATCGCCACGTAGAAGAACGCGAAGAAGACGATCAGGAGGAAGTAGACGGCGATGTAGTACGGGTGGTCGCCCTTGACGAAGTGCTTCTGGATCCAGTTGGCCCAGCCCGCGGTCGAACCGCTGAACTGCACCACCAGGGCCGGGATGTACAGCAGCGACGAGGCGAAGATGACGGGGATGATGCCCGCCTGGTTCACCTTGAGCGGGATGTAGGTCGAGGTACCGCCGTAGGCGCGGCGGCCGATCATGCGCTTCGCGTACTGAACCGGAATGCGGCGCTGCGCCTGCTCGACGAAGACGACCAGGCCGACCATCGCGAGACCGACCAACATGACCACGCCGAACTCGACCCAGCCTCCAGCGATCTTGCCCTGGAGCTTGATCGTCCAGAGCGAACCGACGAAGCCGGCGGCGATCGAGATGAACATCAGGATCGACATGCCGTTGCCGATGCCACGGTCCGTGATGAGCTCACCGAGCCACATGACGACACAGGTACCGGCCGTCATGGTGAGCACCATGACGACGGTCGTGAAGATCGAACGGTTGGGAACGATCTGCGAGGCGACCGAGCAGTTCCCGAAAAGGGCTCCGGTACGGGCGGTGGCGACGAGACCTGTGCCCTGAAGGATCGCGAGCGCGACCGTCAAATAGCGCGTGTACTGAGTGATCTTCGCCGTGCCGGACTGACCCTCTTTTTTGAGGGTCTCCAGCTTCGGGATGACCACGGTCAGCAGCTGCAGGATGATGCTCGCCGTGATGTACGGCATGATGCCGAGCGCAAAGATCGTGATCTGCAGCAGCGCGCCGCCGCTGAACATGTTGACCAGACCGAAGAGGCTGTTGCTGCCATTCCCCATCTGGTCGAGACAGATCTGAACGTTCTTGTAGCTCACGCCGGGTACCGGGATGTGGGACCCGAGCCGATACAGCACGATGATGCCGAGCGTGAAGAGCAGCTTCTTGCGCAGGTCGGGCGTCTTGAACGCCCGGGCGAACGCGGTGAGCACGGTGCCTCCTGCGACCCCCGCGCTACTGCGTCAGAGGTGACGGTCTGAGGGATCGACGAATACGTACAAGCAAAGGTGCAGGCCACCTTACCGGCGACTGCGCCCCCCGTGGAACGACCAACCGGGGATGCCCCATATGTGAGGCATCCCCGGTCGGGTTTCTAGCTATTTGTCACTGAGTTTTGTCTTAGACGAGCTCGGTGACGGTGCCGCCGGCAGCAGCGATCTTCTCCTTGGCGGAGGCGGAAACGGCGTCAACCGAAACCTGCAGCGCCACGGAGAGCTCGCCCTGGCCCAGGACCTTGACGAGGCTGTTCTTGCGAACCGCGCCCTTGGCGACCAGGTCGGCCACCGTGACTTCTCCACCCTCGGGGTAGAGAGCGCCGAGCTTGTCCAGGTTCACGACCTGGAACTCGGTGCGGAACGGGTTCTTGAAGCCCTTGAGCTTCGGCAGACGCATGTGGAGGGGCATCTGCCCGCCCTCGAAGCGCTGCGGGATCTGGTAACGGGCCTTCTGGCCCTTCGTACCACGACCGGCCGTCTTACCCTTCGACGCCTCACCACGACCGACACGGGTCTTCGCGGTCTTGGCGCCGGGGGCGGGACGGAGGTTGTGGGCCTTCAGCGGGCTGTTCTCAGCCATGTTAGTCAACCTCCTCAACCGTCACGAGGTGGCGGACGGTCTGCACCATTCCGCGGAACTCGGGGCGGTCCTCCTTGACGACCACGTCGTTCAGGCGCTTGAGCCCGAGCGAACGCAGAGTGTCGCGGTGGTTCTGCTTGCTGCCGATGTACGACTTCGTCTGCGTGATCTTGAGGCGAGCCATTACGCACCCGCCCCGGCACGTGCACGAAGCAGAGCCGCGGGGGCGACGTCCTCGAGGGGCAGACCACGGCGAGCCGCGATCTCCTCGGGACGCTGCAGGCCCTTGAGGGCCGCCACGGTCGCGTGCACGATGTTGATCGCGTTCGAAGAGCCGAGCGACTTCGACAGGATGTCGTGAACGCCGGCGCACTCCAGAACGGCGCGCACCGGACCACCGGCGATAACACCGGTACCGGGGGAAGCCGGCTTCAGGAGCACGACGCCCGCGGCACGCTCGCCCGTGATCGGGTGAGGGATGGTGCCCTGGATGCGCGGAACCTTGAAGAAGGACTTCTTGGCTTCCTCGACACCCTTGGCGATGGCCGCGGGAACTTCCTTGGCCTTGCCGTAACCGACACCTACAGTGCCGTCACCGTCGCCCACCACGACCAGCGCGGTGAAGCTGAAGCGGCGACCACCCTTGACAACCTTGGCGACGCGGTTGATCGCGACAACGCGCTCAACGTAAGCGGTCTTCTCGGCGGCAGGGCCACCGTCGCGACCCTTCCGGTCCCGCCGCTCGCCGCCACCGGCACCGCTTCCGCGGCGCTGGGGTCCAGCCATTGGATTACCTCTCTCTGTTACGTCCGTGAGTCCCGGAACCGGGGCTTAGAACTTCAGCCCGGCTTCGCGGGCGGCGTCAGCCAGAGCGGCAATGCGCCCGGCGTATCGGTTGCCACCGCGGTCGAAGACAACGGTCTCCACGCCGGCAGCCTTCGCACGCTCGGCCACGAGCGCGCCGACGGCCTGGGCCTGGGCGCTCTTGTCGCCTTCGCCACCGCGGATCGAGGTGTCCAGGGTCGACGCGGACGCCAGGGTGTGACCCTGGAGGTCGTCGATGACCTGAGCAACGATGTTGCGGTTGGAACGCGTCACGACGAGGCGCGGACGCTCCGCCGTACCCGACACGTTCTTGCGAATGCGGATGTGGCGGCGAGCCTTGGCAGCGCGCTTGTACGCGTCGCCCTTGGCGATCTTCACACCGTATGCCATGGCTACTTACCAGCCTTTCCGACCTTGCGGCGGATGACTTCGCCGGCGTACTTGACACCCTTGGCCTTGTACGGGTCGGGCTTCCGCAGCTTGCGGATGTTGGCGGCGACCTCGCCGACCTTCTGCTTGTCGATGCCCTCGACCGAGAACTTGGTGGGCGACTCGACCTTGAAGGAGATGCCCTCGGGCGCCTCGATCAGGATCGGGTGGCTGTAACCAAGCTGGAACTCCAGGTTGGAGCCCTTCGCGGCGACGCGGTAACCGACACCGCTGATCTCGAGAGCCTTGACGTATCCCGTGGTCACGCCGGTGATCATGTTCGCCACCAGCGTGCGGGACAGGCCGTGCAGGGCCTTGTTCTGACGCTCGTCGTTGGGGCGGGTGACGTTCAGAACGCCGTCCTCACCCTTGACGATCTCGATCGGCGCCTTGACGGTGTGCGCGAGGGTGCCCTTGGGGCCCTTCACTGCGACCGTCTGGCCGTCGATGGTGACGTCCACACCGGCGGGAACCTGGATGGGGAGCTTGCCGATTCGCGACATTGCTTTTCCTCCGTTCCCGACTACCAGACGTAGGCGAGGACTTCCCCACCTACGCCCTTCTTGCCTGCCTGCTGGCCGGTGAGGAGACCGTGGGACGTGGAGATGATCGCCACGCCCAGGCCGCCGAGCACCTTCGGCAGGTTGGTGGACTTCGCGTACACGCGCAGACCGGGCTTCGAGATCCGCTTGATGCCCGCAATGGAGCGCTCGCGGTTCGGCCCGAACTTCAGCTCGAGGACGAGGTTCTTGCCGACCTCGGCGTCCTCGACCTTCCAGCCGGTGATGAAACCCTCCTGCTTGAGGATCTCTGCGATGTGCGACTTGATCTTGCTGTGCGGCATCACGACGGTGTCGTGGTACGCCGAGTTAGCGTTACGCAGACGCGTGAGCATGTCTGCGATCGGGTCAGTCATGGTCATGAAGTGGCCTTCGGCCTCTCTCGCCGGGGTTTCCTGTATGCGCCATCCCTCTCCCCACTCAGAGGCGGGACGGGTGCGGCGCGGGGACCTACGGCGTAGTAAGTCGTTATGAGCGGCGGACGCCCAACCACACAAGCCTAAGGCATGCGCGGGTGGGCATCCGCCGACCAGATGCTTACCGAGAGTGCCTGGTACTTCTCAAGTCCTTACGGACGAGAGGGAGTTACCAGGAGCTCTTGGTCACGCCCGGCAGCTCGCCACGGTGAGCCATCTCACGAAGGCACACGCGGCACAGGCCGAACTTGCGGTACACGGAGTGGGGGCGACCGCAGCGCTGGCAGCGGGTGTACGCACGCACACCGAACTTGGGCTTGCGGGCAGCCTTCGCGATGAGAGCCTTCTTCGCCATCTCGCTTACGCCTCCTTGAAGGGGAAGCCGAGGTGACGAAGGAGCGCGCGGCCCTCAGCGTCGTTGGTCGCCGTGGTGACCACGGTGATGTCCATACCCCGGGTACGGTCGATCTTGTCCTGGTCGATCTCGTGGAACATGACCTGCTCCGTGAGACCGAAGGTGTAGTTGCCACGGCCGTCGAACTGCTTCGGCGACAGACCACGGAAGTCACGGATACGCGGCAGCGCGAGCGACAGCGTACGGTCCAGGAACTCCCACATGCGGTCACCACGGAGGGTGACGTGGCAGCCGATCGGCTGACCCTCACGCAGCTTGAACTGCGCGATGGACTTCCGGGCCTTCGTGACGGCCGGCTTCTGACCGGTGATCGTCGTCAGGTCCTTGATGGCGCCGTCGATCAGCTTGGAGTCGCGGGCGGCGTCGCCCACACCCATGTTGACCACGATCTTCACGAGGCCGGGGATCTGCATGACGTTCTCGTAGGAGAACTCCTCACGCAGCTTGCCCGCGATGTCCTCGCGGTACTTCGTCTTGAGACGCGGAGTGGTAGCCATCAGATGTCCTCACCCGTCCGCTTGGCAACGCGGATCTTGTTGCCCTCGTCGTCGAAGCGGTAGCCGACGCGGGTGACGACCTTCTTGCCGTCCTTCTCCACAACCAGCTGAACGTTGCTCACGTGGACCGGGGCCTCGGTGATGACGATGCCGCCGGCCTGGTTCTGCGCAGCCTTGGTGTGCTTCTTGACCCGGTTGACACCCTCGACCAGGACACGGTTGTCAGCGGGGAAGGCGACGATGACCTTGCCCTGCTTGCCCTTGTCCTTACCGGTGATGACCTGTACCAGGTCGCCCTTCTTGATCTTCATGCTTACAGCACCTCCGGCGCGAGCGAGATGATCTTCATGAACTTCTTCTCGCGCAGCTCACGGCCGACGGGGCCGAAGATACGGGTGCCGCGAGGGTCGCCGTCGTTCTTCAGAATGACGGCGGCGTTCTCGTCGAAGCGGATGTACGAGCCGTCCTGGCGGCGGCGCTCCTTGACGGTGCGAACGATGACAGCCTTGACGACGTCACCCTTCTTCACGTTGCCGCCGGGGATCGCGTCCTTGACGGTGGCGACGATGACGTCACCGACGCCCGCGTAGCGGCGACCGGAGCCACCGAGAACACGGATGCAAAGGATCTCCTTGGCACCAGTGTTGTCGGCGACACGCAGTCGCGACTCCTGCTGGATCACGTGTATCTCCTGTTTGTCTGCCGGTTCCCGGCGGGGGCTTCACGCTCCGAAGAGCGCTCGCCCCCACCGAGCCTGGCGGAACGAATCCGGGGGAAACCCCCCGGACTGATTACTTGGCCTTCTCGAGGATCTCGACGATGCGCCAGCGCTTGCTCGCCGACAGCGGACGCGTCTCCATGATGAGGACGCGGTCGCCGACGCCGGCAGCGTTCTGCTCGTCGTGAGCCTTGAGCTTGTTGGTACGGCGGATGACCTTGCCGTACAGCGCGTGCTTGACGCGGTCCTCGACAGCGACGACGACGGTCTTGTCCATCTTGTCGCTGACGACCAGACCCTCACGGGTCTTGCGGAAACCGCGCTGCTCGGTGGTCTCAGTCACGTTCTTCTCGCTCATCAGGCGCTCTCCACCGTCTCGATACCGAGCTCACGCTCGTGCATCAGGGTGTAGATGCGAGCGATGTCCTTACGGACGGACTTGAGCCGGCCGTTGTTCTCCAGCTGACCCGTGGCCGCCTGGAAGCGGAGCTTGAACAGCTCCTCCTTGGCCTCGCGCAGCTTGCCAACGAGCTCCTCGTTGCCGAGCTCACGCAGCTCGGACGCCTTGGTTCCCGTCGCCATCACGACTCACCTGCCTCGCGCCGAACAATCCGGCACTTCATCGGAAGCTTGTGAGCAGCGCGGGTGAGCGCCTCACGAGCAATCTTCTCGTTCGGGTAGGACAGCTCGAACATGACCCGGCCCGGGTGCACGTTCGCGATCCACCACTCGGGAGAACCCTTACCGGAACCCATGCGGGTCTCGGCAGGCTTCTTGGTGAGCGGGCGGTCCGGGTAAATGTTGATCCAGACCTTGCCGCCACGCTTGATGTGGCGGGTCATCGCGATACGAGCCGCCTCGATCTGGCGGTTCGTCACGTACGCCGGGGTCAGCGCCTGGATGCCGTACTCGCCGAACGAGACCTCAGTACCGCCCTTGGCCATACCGCGGCGCTTCGGGTGGTGCTGCTTGCGGTGCTTGACCCTACGAGGGATCAGCATGTCGGTCAGGCCTCCGTTCCGGTGCTCTCGGCCGGAGCGGCGGCGGGAGCGTCGGCCTTGGGGGCCTCGGCACCAGCAGCCTGCTGCGGCTTGCGGCCACCACGGCCGCCGCGCTCGCCACCACGGCCACCACGGCCGGCGGGACGGTCGCCAGCGCCCTGAGCACCACGGGCCGGGCGGTTACCCGCACGGGCCGCAGCGTTCTCGGCGCGAACCTCGGCGATGTTCTTGACGTCGCCCTTGTAGATCCAGACCTTCACACCGATACGGCCGAAGGTGGTCTTGGCCTCGAAGAAGCCGTAGTCCACGTTCGCGCGCAGCGTGTGCAGCGGCACACGACCCTCGCGGTAGAACTCGGAGCGGGACATCTCGGCGCCGCCGAGGCGACCGCCACACTGGATCTTGATGCCCTTGGCGCCGGCCTTCATCGTGCCCTGCATGCTCTTACGCATGGCGCGACGGAAGGAGACGCGGGAGGAGAGCTGCTCGGCAACGGCCTGGGCAACCAGCTGAGCGTCGAGCTCGGGGTTCTTGACCTCGAGGATGTTCAGCTGGACCTGCTTGCCCGTGAGCTTCTCGAGGTCACCGCGGATGCGGTCGGCCTCGGCGCCACGGCGACCGATGACGATGCCCGGACGAGCGGTGTGGATGTCCACACGCACGCGGTCACGGGTGCGCTCGATCTCAACCTTCGAGATGCCGGCGCGCTCCATGCCGGACGTCATCATCCTGCGGATGGCGACGTCTTCCTTGACGTAGTCCTTGTACAGCTTGTCGGCGTACCAACGCGACTTGAAGTCGGTGGTGATGCCGAGCCGGAACCCGTGCGGGTTTACCTTCTGGCCCATTACCGGGAACCTTCCTTGCTGCTGACGACCACGGTGATGTGGCTGGTCCGCTTGCGGATCCGGTAGGCACGGCCCTGGGCACGCGGACGGAACCGCTTCAGGGTCGGGCCCTCGTCCACGTACGCCTCGCTGATGACCAGCGTGGAGGCGTCCGGGTGGTTGTAGTTGTGTGCGGCGTTGGCGATGGCGCTGTCGAGCACCTTGCCAACCGGCACGCTCGCGGCCTGCGGGGCGAAACGCAGGACCGCCTGAGCCTCCGTGGCATCCATGCCACGGATAAGGTCCACCACTCGGCGGGCCTTCATGGGCGTGACGCGGATGTACCGCGCCTGGGCCCTGGCTTCCATGGTTGTCCCTTCGGTGTAAGTCATAGTCGTAACCACCCCGCCTTTAGCGGCGCTTCGACTTCCGGTCGTCCTTGACGTGGCCGCGGAAGGTGCGAGTCGGCGAGAACTCGCCGAGCTTGTGGCCGACCATCGACTCGGTGACGAACACCGGGACGTGGGTCTTGCCGTTGTGCACCGCGATGGTGTGACCCAGCATGCTGGGGATGATCATCGAGCGACGGGACCAGGTCTTGATGACGTTCTTGGTGCCGGCTTCGTTCTGGACGTCCACCTTCTTTACGAGGTGGTCGTCGACGAAGGGCCCCTTCTTGAGACTGCGCGGCATCTAAACCCGCTCCTAGCGCTTCTTGTTCGTCTTGCGGCGGCGGACGATGTACTTGCTCGAAGCCTTCTTCGGCGAGCGAGTACGACCCTCCTTCTGACCCCACGGGGAGACCGGGTGGCGACCACCACTGGTCTTGCCCTCACCACCACCGTGCGGGTGGTCAACCGGGTTCATCGCGACACCGCGGACGGACGGGCGAACGCCCTTCCAGCGCATACGGCCGGCCTTGCCCCAGTTGATGTTCGACTGCTCGGCGTTGCCGACCTCGCCGACCGTGGCGCGGCAGCGGGCGTCGACGAGACGGATCTCGCCGGACGGCATGCGGAGGTGGGCCATGACGCCCTCCTTCGCAAGCAGCTGCACGGACGCACCGGCGGAGCGGGCGAACTTCGCACCGCCGCCGGGACGCAGCTCGATGGCGTGGATGGTCGTACCAACCGGGATGTTGCGCAGAGCCAGGTTGTTGCCCGGCTTGATGTCGGCCGTGGGGCCGTTCTCAATCCGGTCGCCCTGCTGCAGACCGCGCGGCGCGATGATGTAGCGCTTCTCGCCGTCGGCGTAGTGCAGCAGCGCGATGCGCGCGGTGCGGTTGGGGTCGTACTCGATGTGCGCGACCTTGGCCGGCACGCCGTCCTTGTCGTGACGACGGAAGTCGATCACGCGGTAGGCGCGCTTGTGACCGCCACCCTGGTGGCGAACAGTGATCCGACCGGTGTTGTTACGGCCGCCCTTGCTGTGCAGCGGGCGAACCAGCGACTTCTCCGGCGTGGACCGCGTGATCTCGACAAAGTCGGCGACGCTGGAGCCACGACGGCCCGGGGTCGTCGGCTTGTACTTGCGGATACCCATTTCTCAGTCCTCGTCCGATTCCGGACGACTAGACCTCCGTTAGGAGGCCTGGCCGCCGAAGATGTCGATTCGGTCGCCCTCAGCGAGGGTCACGATGGCGCGCTTGGTGTCAGCGCGCTTGCCGAAACCGGTCTTGGTGCGCTTGCGCTTACCCTGACGGTTGATCGTGTTGACCCCGGTGACCTTGACCCCGAAGACCGCTTCCACGGCCTGCTTGATCTGGGTCTTGTTGGAGCCGGGCGCGACGATGAACGTGTACTTGTTCTCGTCCAGCAGCGCGTAGCTCTTCTCCGACACGACAGGCTTGATCAGCAGGTCGCGCGGGTCGTTGAAAGTCTTGCTGGTAACGGTCGCCTCGGACATCAGGCGTCGCTCCCTTCGGTCTCATCGTTCCGGCCAGAAGGCGCGCCAGACACGAAGGACTCGAAAGCGGCCTGAGTGAAGACCACGTCGTCAGAGACGATCACGTCGTACGTGTTCAGCTGGCCCGGCTCCAGGATGTGAACCTGGGGCAGGTTGCGGGCGGACAGCCACGCGGCCTCGTCGGCGCGGTCGACGACCAGGAGCAGGTTCTTGCGCTCCGAGATCTTGCCGAACAGCGTCTTGGCGGCCTTCGTGGAGGCGGCACCCTCGACCACGCCGGTGACGACGTGGATGCGGGAGTGACGCGCACGGTCCGAGAGGGCACCGCGGAGGGCGGCGGCCTTCATCTTCTTCGGGGTCCGCTGGGAGTAGTCACGCGGCTGCGGGCCGTGGACGACGCCACCGCCGACGAACTGCGGAGCGCGGGTGGAACCCTGGCGAGCGCGGCCGGTGCCCTTCTGGCGGTACGGCTTGCGGCCACCACCACGGACTTCGCCACGACGCTTGGTCTTGTGCGTGCCCTGACGGGCAGCAGCCAGCTGAGCGACAACGACCTGGTGGATCAGCGGAACGCTGGTCTTCGCGTCGAAGATCTCCGCGGGGAGCTCGACGGTACCGGCCTTGTCGCCTGCCGGCGAAAGGATGTCAATGGTGCTCATTACCTCAAGCCCCCTTGGCCGCGGTACGGACCAGGACGAGGCCGCCGTTCGGACCGGGGACCGCACCCTTGATGAGGAGCAGACCCTTCTCCGCGTCAACCGCGTGGATGGTCAGGTTCTGGGTGGTGACGCGCTCGTTACCCATACGACCGGCCATGCGCATGCCCTTGAAGACACGCCCAGGGGTGGCGCAGCCACCGATCGAACCGGGGGAGCGGTGCTTGCGCTGGACGCCGTGACCGGCACCGAGGCCCTTGAAGTTGTGACGCTTCATGACACCGGCGAAGCCCTTGCCCTTGCTGTTGCCCGTGACGTCAACCTTGACGCCGGACTCGAACACCTCAGCAGTGATCTCCTGGCCGAGCGTGTACTCGCTGGCGTCGGAGGTGCGGAGCTCCACCAGGTGGCGGCGGGGGGTGACGTCGGCCTTGGCGAAGTGACCCTTGAGGGGCTTGTTCACCTTGCGCGGGTCGATCTCGCCGAAGGCGATCTGGACCGACTCGTAGCCGTCGATGTCGTTCGTACGGACCTGGGTAACGACGCAGGGTCCGGCCTTGACCACGGTGACCGGGACGACACGGTTGTTCTCGTCCCAGACCTGGGTCATGCCGAGCTTCTCGCCCAGGACGCCCTTGATCTGCTTTGCCATCTTCTCGACGCCTCTCAGAGCTTGATCTCGATGTCAACGCCGGCCGGAAGGTCCAGGCGCATCAGCGAGTCAACGGTCTTGGGAGTCGGGTCGAGGATGTCGATCAGGCGCTTGTGCGTGCGCATCTCGAAGTGCTCGCGCGAGTCCTTGTACTTGTGCGGCGACTTGATGACGCAGTACACGTTCTTCTCAGTGGGCAGCGGCACCGGGCCTGCGACCGACGCACCAGTGCGGGTCACCGTCTCGACGATCTTCTTCGCCGAGGAGTCGATGACCTCGTGGTCGTAGGCCTTGAGCCGGATGCGGATCTTCTGTCCCGCCATGGCTACTCCGTAGTCCTGTCTGTATGTGGAACGCTCTGGCTCCCGGTTGGCCGCGGGATGACTCCCGCAGTCTCTCCTCCGACCCACGCGGTCGGGCGTGTCGCACACCCTCTACAGAAAATTCCCATACGGAAATTCCCTCGTCCAAGGGGATGCGGTCCCTGACCGCGCATCGGGGGAGAAACACCCACCGAGTGCCTGGTGGGCACCTTGCTGACGCTTCCCAGAAGATTCCCGTACGTCCGTCCCCATTGCTGCCCCGAAAGGCAGATTAAGGACGACGAGTACTGTGGGACTCGCTTCCGGTCCTCCCGGCGGGAGGCGCGCAGCATCGGCACTCAACCGAGCAACTTGAGTAGTCTGCCATACGAGACACGTACCTGGCCAATCGGGCGGAAGAGAATACCCCTCCGGGGGGACACGTCAAACTGCGGCGCGCGTTTGCCCGACGGGGTCCCTGCCTGGTCAGGACCGGGAGAGCCTGCCGCACTCCTCCTGACCGGGTGTGTCGATGCCCCGGCTGCGGTCGTACGGATCGACCGGCGCCCCGGAAGGTTCCGGTCCGCTTTCCCCGGGGTCCGAGAAGAACGACGGGTGCAGGTAGCCGTCGTTCCGGTCGCAGGCGGTGTTGGCGACGTCCCGCAGGGTCTCGCGGAGCCACAGCTTCCCCGGTGTCGAGTCCCACGCCTTCGCGTCGACGACGTGGAACGTGAGCTCGCGCCGCACGATGCTCCGGGCCACGTCCTCCGGGTTCCCCTGAACCTTCACGAAGGGGTGGACGAAGGAGTAGTCCAGCTTGATGGCGGCCTGTCCGCGCTCCGGTCCCGGCTCCAGCCACATGCGCCCGCGCACCTTGACCACGTCCCCCACGGGTCGCAGCTCCGCCGGGTCGTACCGCGTGAAGAGCTCCATCGGGTCCGCTTCCTCGGTCGGCCGCTCGTAGGCCGTCCTCATCCGCTGGTGAAGCTCCTCGTCCTTCGGGTCGAGGAGGGCCAGCGCGGCATCCGGACGCTCCCCCCGTAGCACCGCCGGGTCCAGGTTGGACGCCACCAGGAACTGCTTCGCCTTGGCGATCCCGTCCGCGACCCGCTCCTTGTCGACGCCGTTGACGGCCTCGGCCTGCGGAACCTCGATGCCGGCGGCTCCGTCCGCCCATTGGAGGGCCGGCGAGCCGCGGAACGGATCCTTCAGGGTGGGCCGATCGGGGTACTGGCCCTCCGGCGCCGCGCTCGGCCGGACGGACTCCGCCGGCAGCGGCCCCGCCTGCTCCGCCGCCGACCGCGACTCGGCCTTCCCCGTGACCCGGTCGATGAGCAGCTCCGGCCGCAGGGCGATCAGCGCCAGGCCGGCCACGAGCACGATCGCCCCCGCGGCCTTGAGCCGGCGCTTGCGCCTCCCCCGCCCTTCCAACTCCTGCCACGCCGGCCCGGTTCGCCAGCCCGGCGGCTCGGCCGCGGCGGCCTTGCGCTTGCGTCCGAAGCGACCCGCCGCCTTCTGTCGTTCCTCGTCCTCGCGCCGCAGCCGTTCGGTCACCATCCGCGCCCGCGCGGACGGCTCCTGGGGCGCGTCCGCGCTCCCCTGCCCCACCTGCTCGCCGAACCGCCGCCACTCCTCGTCGGATATGCCCGGTCGGCCGTCGTCCTGCTGCCCCATGCCTGTGCCCCACCCCGTGAAACGTTCCTGCTGCGCCCTTACGGCGCCCCTACGCATCGGGAGCGTCTCATACGCCACCGACAGCACGTCCGGGGCCCCTCGCGGCCCGCGGGGGCGTCGGACATGCGGAAGGGCCCCTCCCCGCCGCCGGAGCGGTGGGAAGGGGCCCTTCCGTCAAACATGGTGTCCGCTCGCGCGGACGACCGGGTCAGAGCACGAAATTACTTCGTGATCTTGGTGACCTGGCCGGCGCCCACGGTACGACCACCCTCACGGATGGCGAACTTCAGGCCCTCTTCCATCGCGACGGGCTGGATGAGGTTGACCGTCATGTCGGTGTTGTCACCGGGCATGACCATCTCGGTGCCCTCGGGAAGGGTCACAACGCCCGTCACGTCCGTGGTACGGAAGTAGAACTGCGGGCGGTAGTTGTTGAAGAACGGGGTGTGACGGCCACCCTCGTCCTTCGACAGGATGTACGCGGCGGCCTCGAACTCGGTGTGCGGCGTGACCGAACCGGGCTTGATGATGACCTGGCCGCGCTCGACGTCCTCGCGCTTGATGCCACGGAGGAGCAGACCGACGTTCTCGCCCGCCTGGCCCTCGTCGAGCAGCTTGCGGAACATCTCGATGCCGGTGACCGTGGTGGTGGTCTTCTCCTGCTTGATGCCGATGATGTCAACGGTCTCGTTGACCTTCAGGACACCACGCTCGATACGACCGGTGACGACGGTGCCACGACCGGTGATCGTGAAGACGTCCTCGACGGGCATGAGGAACGGCTTCTCGGTGTCACGCGGCGGGGTCGGGATCGCCTCGTCGACGGCGTCCATCAGGCCGAGGAGCTTGTCGCCCCACTCCTTGTCGCCCTCGAGCGCCTTCAGCGCGGAGACCTGGACGACCGGAAGGTCGTCGCCCGGGAAGTCGTACTCGGAGAGCAGCTCACGGACCTCGAGCTCGACGAGCTCCAGGATCTCCTCGTCGTCCACCATGTCGGCCTTGTTCAGGGCGACGACGATGTACGGAACGCCGACCTGGCGGGCCAGGAGCACGTGCTCCTTGGTCTGCGGCATCGGGCCGTCGGTGGCGGCGACCACGAGGATGGCACCGTCCATCTGCGCGGCACCGGTGATCATGTTCTTGATGTAGTCCGCGTGACCCGGGCAGTCGACGTGGGCGTAGTGACGCGCCTCGGTCTGGTACTCGACGTGCGCGATCGAGATGGTGATACCGCGCTGACGCTCCTCAGGAGCCTTGTCGATCTGATCGAAGGCCGAAGCCGCGTTCAGGTCCGGGTACTTGTCGTGCAGCACCTTGGTAATGGCGGCCGTGAGGGTCGTCTTACCGTGGTCAATGTGACCGATGGTGCCGATGTTGACGTGCGGCTTAGTCCGCTCGAACTTCGCCTTCGCCACGGGGGTCCTCCTGAGAGTGGTTCTGTACGCCTTGAATCGTCGGCGCCAGGTGATCTTTGCTGGATAGCCGGCTCCCCCGGGGCAGCGGGAGGGTTGCTCCTGTTGCCCCGGAGGCTCCGGTGACAAGCCTAAAGCGTGTACTCGGAAGAGTTACTCGCCCTTGGCCTTCGCGATGATCTCCTCAGCGACGTTCCGGGGAACCTCGGCGTAGGAGTCGAACTGCATCGAGTAGCTGGCGCGACCCGAGGTCTTGCTGCGGAGGTCTCCGACGTAGCCGAACATCTCCGAAAGCGGCACGAGGCCCTTCACGAGACGAGCGCCGTGACGCTCCTCCATGGCCTGGATCTGGCCACGGCGGGAGTTGATGTCACCGATGACGTCGCCCATGGACTCCTCGGGCGTGGTGACCTCAACGGACATCATCGGCTCGAGCAGGACGGGGGACGCCTTGCGAGCGGCCTCCTTGAATGCCTGCGAACCGGCGATCTTGAAGGCGAGCTCCGAGGAGTCCACCTCGTGGTAGCCACCGTCGAGAAGAATGACGCGAACGCCGGTCATCTCGTAGCCGGCCAGGATGCCGAACTGCATGGCTTCCTGCGCACCGGCGTCGACCGAGGGGATGTACTCCCTCGGGATGCGGCCACCGGTGACCTTGTTGACGAACTCGTACGCCGGACCGTCGGCCTCGAGGATGGGCTCGATCGCGATCTGCACCTTGGCGAACTGACCGGTACCACCGGTCTGCTTCTTGTGGGTGTAGTCGTGACGCTCGACGGTCTTGCGGATCGTCTCGCGGTAGGCCACCTGCGGCTTGCCGACGTTGGCCTCGACCTTGAACTCGCGCTTCATACGGTCGACCAGCACCTCGAGGTGCAGCTCGCCCATACCGCCGAGGATGGTCTGGCCGGTCTCCTCGTCCGAGTGAACGTGGAAGGAGGGGTCCTCCTCCGCGAGAGACTGGATGGCGACACCCAGCTTCTCCTGGTCACCCTTGGACTTGGGCTCGATGGCGACCTGGATGACCGGAGCCGGGAAGTCCATGGACTCCAGGATCACGGGGGCCTTGTCGTCACACAGCGTCTCACCGGTGGTGGTCTGCTTCAGACCCATGACGGCGACGATGTCACCGGCGCCCACCGCGGCGATCTCCTCACGCTTGTTCGCGTGCATGCGGTAGATCTTGCCGATGCGCTCCTTCTTGCCCTTGACGGAGTTCAGCACCGCGGTGCCGGCCTCCAGGCGGCCCGAGTAAACCCGGACGAAGGTGAGCTTGCCGAGGTGCGGGTCACGCATGATCTTGAACGCGAGCGCCGCGAGCGGCTCCTCGTCCGAGGGCTTGCGCTTCACGACGACCTCGGCGTCACGGACGTCGTGGCCTTCGATGGCCTCGATGTCCAGCGGCGACGGGAGGTAGCGGATGACGGCGTCGAGCAGGGGCTGAACGCCCTTGTTCTTGAACGCCGTGCCACAGAACACCGCGGTGATCGTGGGCTCGCCCTTGCCCTTGCCGGAGCCGAGGATGATGCGACGCACGGCGGCGTGCAGCTGCTCGACGGAGGGCTCGTTGCCCTCCAGGAACAGCTCCATGATCTCGTCGTCGTTCTCGGCGACGGTCTCGACCAGCTTGCCGCGCCACTCTTCAGCAGCCTCGGTGTGCGTGGCCGGGATGTCGACGATGTCGTACATCTCGCCCTTGGTCGCCTCGGCGGACCAGACGAACGCCTTCATGGTGACGAGGTCGACGACACCCTGGAAGTCGGCCTCGGCACCGATGGGGAGCTGCATGACGATCGGAACCGCACCGAGGCGGTCCTTGATCATGTCGACGCAGCGGTGGAACTCGGCGCCGGTGCGGTCCAGCTTGTTGACGAAGCAGATGCGCGGGACGCCGTAGCGGTCCGCCTGACGCCAAACAGTCTCGGACTGCGGCTCAACACCGGCGACACCGTCGAACACGGTGACGGCGCCGTCGAGGACGCGGAGCGAACGCTCCACCTCGACGGTGAAGTCAACGTGACCCGGGGTGTCGATGATGTTGATGGTGTGGTCGACGTCTTCGAGCGGCCAGTGACAGGTGGTGGCGGCAGACGTGATGGTGATACCACGCTCCTGCTCCTGCTCCATCCAGTCCATCGTGGCGGCGCCGTCGTGGACCTCACCGATCTTGTAAGACACACCGGTGTAGAACAGGATGCGCTCGGTGGTGGTCGTCTTGCCCGCGTCGATGTGGGCCATGATCCCGATGTTGCGGACCTTGGCCAGGTCAAGCGAAGTGGTAGCCATAAGGCTTCGGTCTTCTCTCGGTCTCGATGTGGGGTGGGACTACCAGCGGTAGTGCGCGAAGGCCTTGTTGGACTCGGCCATCTTGTGCGTGTCCTCACGCTTCTTGACGGCCGCACCGAGGCCGTTCGAGGCGTCGAGGAGCTCGTTCATGAGGCGCTCGGTCATGGTCTTCTCGCGACGGGCGCGGGAGTAACCCACGATCCAGCGCAGCGAGAGGGTGGACGCGCGACCGGGCTTGACCTCGATCGGAACCTGGTAGGTCGCGCCACCGACACGGCGGGACTTGACCTCGAGCGACGGCTTGACGTTCTCCAGCGCGCGCTTCAGCGTGATGACCGGGTCAGCGCCGGTCTTCTCGCGGAGGCCTTCCATGGCGCCGTAAACGATGCGCTCGGCGGTGGAGCGCTTGCCGTTCAGGAGGATCTTGTTGATGAGCGACGTCACCAGAGGAGATGCGTAGACCGGGTCGATGATGACCGGGCGCTTCGGGGCGGGGCCCTTACGAGGCATTCTTACTTCTCCTTCTTGGCGCCGTAGCGGCTGCGGGCCTGCTTGCGGTTCTTGACAGCCTGGGTGTCAAGCGCACCGCGGATGATCTTGTAACGAACACCCGGCAGGTCCTTCACACGGCCACCACGCACGAGCACGATCGAGTGCTCCTGCAGGTTGTGTCCCTCACCCGGAATGTAAGCGGTGACCTCGATGCCGGAGGTCAGACGCACACGCGCGACCTTACGGAGCGCCGAGTTCGGCTTCTTCGGGGTGGTCGTGAACACACGCGTGCAGACGCCGCGACGCTGGGGCGAAGCCTCAAGCGCGGGGGTCTTTGTCTTCTCGACCTTGTCCTGCCGGCCCTTACGGACCAGCTGCTGGATCGTAGGCACTACTTCTCCGGTTTCTGTGTGCCGTGTAGTGAAACTAACCTGGAACATTGCCGACCCACGCGGTCGGGTGTGTCGGATCCGGCGGACCTCCGCGCAAGCACGGAAACGCATGGATCGCGGTGGCCGATGCGGGCTCACGTGCGGTTGATGGACACGCACAGGAGCCCAGGCACACCCCAGGCACAAGGTCTGAGCGTACCTACCGCATCCACTCCGGTCAAAACATAAGCCCCGCCACCGCGGCCGTCGCACCCCCACAGGTCAGGCGCCGCACGGGCGTACGCCCTCCGGGGCGGGGTGGCCGCGCGAAGCCCGCACCGGCGTGGTAGGGCGGGCCAACTACACTTCCAGCGAATCCCAGCGAGTCAGTCCAAAAACGTACGAGCGCCAGGAGCAGGACATTGGGGACGGTCACCTCGGAGCCGAAGACGGCCGGAAGCCCGCCTCCCGACGACGGCCGGAGCCCCTCGACGCGCCGGCGGGGCCGCCTGACCGGCCTCTACGGGCCGCTCCTCGCGTTCCTCGTCACCTCGGGCGCCTTCTGCGCGGCCTGGGCGGCGCGCGGCACCTTCCCCTTCGGCAACACCGGCCGGGCCCTCAACGACCAGGCCAACCAGTACGTCCCGTTCCACCGCGCGCTCTGGGACCTGGTCCACGGCCAGGCCGCCGGCGACGTCCTCTTCACCTGGCGCGGGGGCTTCGGCCAGCAGTTCCTGTCCGACTACTACACGTACCTCGGCAACCCGTTCTCCTGGTCGGCCGTGCTCGTTCCGCGCGACCACGTGGACCTGGCCGTCTTCGCGATCACCCCGCTCACCATGGGCACCGCCGCCGCCCTGATGACCGTCTACCTCGGCAAGCTCCAGCCCGGCCCGTGGTGGCAGCGGGGGGTGCTCGGGGCGACGTACGGGCTGTGCGGCTGGGCGCTGAGCGACGCCTCGTACATCCCGATGTGGCTGTGGGGCCTGGTGGCCCTGCCGATGCTGGGCATCGCCGTCGAGTGGTGCCTGGAGGGGCGCCGGTGGCCCGGGGTGGCCCTGCTCGTGGCCCTCGCCTGGTTCGGCAACTTCTACACCGCGATGATGGCCACGATGGCGGCCTGCGTACTGCTCGCCATCCGCCTGATCACCCTCGACATGACGGGCGCCCAACGGCTGCGGGCCCTGGCCCGGGCGGCCACCGCGGCGGCGACGGGCATCCTGCTGACGCTGCCCCTGCTGCTGCCGTCGTTCCTGTCCAGCGGGGCGGCGCAGCCCACGACGGCGGGCGCCTTCGACCCGGTGCGGATCGAGGTGTTCCTCGCCGGGATGCTGCCGGCGACGCACCTGTGGGGCGGCCGACCCCGGCTCTACGTCGCCTCCCTCGGCCTGATCCTGGCCGCGGCCTTCCTCTTCAACACGGCCATCGCGAAGCGGACCCGACTGGTGTGGGCGGCCGCGACCCTGCTCGTGGTCGTCTCCTTCCAGTTCCCGCCGACCCAGTACCTGTGGCACGGGCTGGCCGTGCCCAACGGCAACCCGTACCGCGAGGCGTTCGTCTTCAGCGGCATGGTCGTGGTCCTGGCCTGGCTGGCGCTGGCCAACCGGCCCCGACCGCTCCACCTGGCGCTCGCCGCCGCGCTGCTGGTCGTGGCCACCTTCGTACTGCGCCGCACCGACGACTTCGGCGGCTGGACGTGGCCCGCGGTCCTCGGCGGCGGCGCCCTCTCGCTGCTGGCCCTGGTGCTGCTGGCGCTGGGCGAGAAGCGCCGCTACCTGGTCCCGGTCGCCGCGGCCCTGATGGTCGCCGTCGTCTTCGCCGAGTCCACGGCCGCCGCGGCCAACGCCGACGCCCGGCGCGCGCGCGAACGCTGGGCGAAGCCGGCCGCGACCTCCAGCCAGTCGATCACCAACCACTTCGACGCCGTCCGAGGGGTGGACGGATGGCCCGCCCACCGGACGGACTCGGGCGCCCCGCAGACCTCGTACAACGACGCCCTCGCCCTCCAGGCGGAGGGCCCGCAGTACTACAGCAGCTACCTCCCCGAGGCCACGTACCGGGCCCTGGAGCCGCTGGGCTACGGCTACAAGAACGACGGCCGGACCTTCTTCGGCGCCGACAACCCGGTGCTCGACGCGATCTTCTCGATCGGCGCCCGGGTCCGCCCGGGCACCGCCCCCGGCTCCTGGACGGGCACCACCTTCCCGGCGCCGCCCCTGGTCACCCTCCGCTCGACCCCGTACGCCTCCCCGAACCCCGCGGACAGCGTCTACGCCCGCCAGGAGAACGTCCTGGGCGCCACCGTGTACACCGTCCCCGAGGTCCGCCGCGGCGGCACCGCCACCACACAGACGTACACCGCCCGGTGCGCCCCCGGCTCCGAGGCCTTCTGGTACTCCCCCGAGTTGTACGGGACCCTCACCCACGGCTCCTCGCGCCGCCCCCTGGAGGACCGGATGAGCGGTGTCCTCCCCCTGGGCCCCGTCCCCGCCTCGGGAACCGTCGAGGTCACCGTCGAAACCCGGACCGAGAACGCCTCGGCCGGCCCCCGCCCCGTCGGCTGCCTGGACCGGGCCGCCCTGGACGCCCGGATCCGCGACCTGACCGCCACCGGCGCCACCTCCGTCGATGCGGGCGGCCACAGCATCGAGGCCACCCTCCCGAGCGGCGCCTCGGGCACCGCCGTCATCGCCATGACGAACGTCCCGGGCTGGCAGTGCTCGGCCCCGATCCGCCCCTTCCACGGCCTGGTCGCCCTGGACATCGCGCCCGGCACGTCGAAGGTCTCCTGCACCTTCACCCCCAAGGGCCTCACCCCGGGCCTGGCAGCCGCCGCCCTGGCCCTCCTCACCCTCGCCTCGGTCACCACGACCACGTACCTCCGCCGGCGGCGCGAGAAGAACGCGTAGGCGCGACCCCCACGGGTGAGCCCCCCGGCCGGACGGCCGGGGGGCTCACCCGTACCCCGGGAGAACGGGATACGGGGATGCCGGGGATACCGGGTACCGGCATACCGGGCTGCGGAAACGCCGCAGGGCGGCCACCCTCTCGGGTGACCGCCCTGCGTTTACCGCTCTGTTGCGACTCAGCCGTTGTACGGGCCGTAGTCGTAGTCCTCCAGCGGGACCGCCTGGCCGGAGCCGGTGCCGAAGGGCGAGTAGTCGATGTCGTCGTAACCGACGGCCGAGTACATCGCTGCCTTGGCTTCCTCGGTCGGCTCCACCCGGATGTTGCGGTAGCGGGCAAGACCCGTACCGGCCGGGATGAGCTTACCGATGATGACGTTCTCCTTGAGGCCGATGAGGCTGTCGGACTTGGCGTTGATCGCCGCATCCGTCAGGACTCGGGTCGTCTCCTGGAAGGAGGCGGCCGACAGCCAGGATTCCGTCGCCAGCGAGGCCTTGGTGATACCCATCAGCTGCGGACGACCGGAGGCGGGGTGACCGCCCTCGGTGACCACACGACGGTTCTCGGTCTCGAACTTCGAGCGCTCGACGAGCTCGCCCGGCAGGAGCTCCGCGTCGCCGGACTCGATGATCGTCACGCGGCGCAGCATCTGCCGGATGATGATCTCGATGTGCTTGTCGTGGATCGACACGCCCTGCGAGTTGTAGACCTTCTGGACTTCGCCGACCAGGTGGACCTGGACGGCGCGCTGGCCGAGGATGCGCAGCACGTCGTGCGGGTTGGTCGCACCCATGGTGAGCTTCTGGCCCACCTCGACGTGATCGCCCTCGTGCACGATGACCTTGGCGCGCTTGGAGATCGGGAACGCCGTCTCCTCGCTGCCGTCGTCGGGCGTGATGACGATCTTCTTCGTCTTCTCGGTCTCCTCGATCCGCACGCGGCCGGCGGCCTCGGAGATCGGGGCGACACCCTTCGGGGTACGGGCCTCGAAGAGCTCGACGACACGCGGCAGACCCTGCGTGATGTCGTCACCGGCCACACCACCGGTGTGGAAGGTACGCATCGTCAGCTGGGTACCGGGCTCACCGATGGACTGGGCGGCGATGATGCCGACCGCCTCACCGATGTCGACCAGCTTGCCGGTGGCCAGCGAGCGGCCGTAGCAGAAGGCACAGGTGCCGACCGCGGACTCGCAGGTCAGGACCGAGCGGGTCTTGACCTCCTCGACGCCGTTCGCGATGAGGGCGTCGATGAGCACGTCACCGAGGTCCACGTTCGCCGGCGCGATGACCTTGCCGTCGATGACGACGTCCTCGGCCAGCATGCGGGCGTACACGGAGGTCTCGACGTCGTCCGCCTTGCGGAGGACACCCGCCTCGTCCTTGACACCGATCTTGAGCTTGAGGCCGCGCTCGGTGCCGCAGTCCTCCTCGCGGATGATGACGTCCTGCGAGACGTCCACCAGACGACGGGTGAGGTAACCCGAGTCGGCGGTACGCAGGGCGGTGTCCGCCAGACCCTTACGGGCACCGTGCGTGGAGATGAAGTACTCCAGAACGGTGAGGCCCTCACGGAAGGACGCCTTGATCGGACGCGGGATGGTCTCGTTCTTCGCGTTCGACACCAGACCACGCATACCGGCGATCTGTCGCATCTGCATCATGTTTCCTCGGGCACCCGAGTCAACCATCATGAAGATGGGGTTCGTCTTGGGGAAGTTCGCGTTCATCGCCTCGGCGACCTCGTTGGTCGCCTGCGTCCAGATCTGGATGAGCTCCTGAGTGCGCTCCTCCTTGGTGATCAGACCGCGCTCGTACTGCTTCTGGACCTTCTCGTCCTTGGCCTCGTAGCCCGCGACGATTTCCTTCTTCGCCTCGGGAACGACGACGTCGGAGATGGCCACGGTGACGCCCGAACGGGTCGCCCAGTGGAAGCCGGCCGCCTTCAGGTTGTCGAGCGTCGCCGCCACGATGACCTTGGGGTAGCGCTCCGCCAGGTCGTTGACGATCTCGGAGAGCTGCTTCTTGCCCACCGAGTAGTCGACGAACGGGTAGTCCTCGGGCAGCAGCTCGTTGAAGAGCGCGCGACCCAGGGTCGTCTTCAGACGGAAGCTGTCACCCGGCTGGAACTCCTGCTCGCCCTCCTCGGCGACCGGCGGCACCCAACCGCGCGGCGGGATGGTGCCCACCGGGAAGCGGATGTCGACGGACGACTGGAGCGCCAGCTCACCGTTGTCGAACGCCATGGTCGCCTCGGCGGAGGAACCGAACGCGCGGCCCTCACCCTTGACGTCACGGAGCTCACCGTCGGTGGTCAGGAAGAACAGACCGAGGACCATGTCCTGGGTCGGCATCGTGACCGGACGGCCGTCGGCCGGCTTGAGGATGTTGTTCGAGGACAGCATCAGGATGCGGGCCTCGGCCTGCGCCTCCGCGGAGAGCGGCAGGTGCACGGCCATCTGGTCACCGTCGAAGTCCGCGTTGAACGCGGTGCAGACGAGCGGGTGGATCTGGATGGCCTTGCCTTCGACCAGCTGGGGCTCGAAGGCCTGGATGCCGAGGCGGTGCAGCGTGGGCGCACGGTTCAGGAGGACCGGGTGCTCGGCGATGACCTCTTCGAGGACGTCGTAGACGACCGTGCGGCCGCGCTCGACCATCCGCTTCGCCGACTTGATGTTCTGCGCGTGGTTCAGGTCGACCAGGCGCTTCATCACGAACGGCTTGAAGAGCTCCAGCGCCATGGCCTTGGGCAGACCACACTGGTGCAGCTTCAGCTGCGGACCGACGACGATCACGGAACGCGCGGAGTAGTCCACGCGCTTGCCGAGGAGGTTCTGACGGAATCGACCCTGCTTGCCCTTCAGCATGTCGCTGAGGGACTTCAGGGGACGGTTACCGGGACCGGTCACCGGACGACCACGACGACCGTTGTCGAAGAGGGCGTCGACGGCCTCCTGGAGCATGCGCTTCTCGTTGTTCACGATGATCTCGGGGGCACCGAGGTCGAGAAGGCGCTTCAGGCGGTTGTTGCGGTTGATCACGCGGCGGTACAGGTCGTTCAGGTCGGAGGTCGCGAAGCGGCCACCGTCCAGCTGCACCATCGGACGAAGGTCCGGCGGGATCACCGGCACGCAGTCCAGAACCATGCCCTTGGGGCTGTTGCTGGTCTGCAGGAACGCGGAGACGACCTTGAGGCGCTTGAGCGCACGGGTCTTCTTCTGGCCCTTGCCGGTACGGATGATCTCGCGGAGGCGCTCGGCCTCCTCCTCCAGGTCGAAGGACTCCAGGCGCTTCTGCAGCGCCGCGGCACCCATCGAACCGTCGAAGTAGGTACCGAAGCGGTCGCGCAGCTCGCGGTAGAGCAGCTCGTCGCCCTCCAGGTCCTGGACCTTGAGGTTCTTGAAGCGGCTCCACACCTCGTCGAGGCGGTCGATCTCGCGCTGGGCGCGGTCACGGAGCTGCTTCATCTCGCGCTCGGCGCCTTCGCGCACCTTGCGGCGCACGTCGGCCTTCGCGCCCTCGGCCTCAAGCTCGGCCAGGTCGGTCTCGAGCTTCTTGGCGCGGCCTTCGAGGTCCGAGTCGCGACGGTTCTCGATCTGCTGGCGCTCGACGGAGACGTGGGCCTCCAGCGACGGGAGGTCGCGGGTGCGGCGCTCGTCGTCCACGAACGTGATCATGTACGCGGCGAAGTAGATGACCTTCTCAAGGTCCTTCGGCGCGAGGTCCAGCAGGTATCCGAGGCGCGACGGGACGCCCTTGAAGTACCAGATGTGGGTGACGGGAGCGGCAAGCTCGATGTGGCCCATCCGCTCACGACGCACCTTGGCGCGCGTGACCTCGACGCCACAGCGCTCACAGATGATGCCCTTGAAGCGGACACGCTTGTACTTGCCGCAGTAGCACTCCCAGTCCCGGGTCGGACCGAAGATCTTCTCGCAGAAGAGTCCGTCCTTCTCGGGCTTGAGCGTGCGGTAGTTGATGGTCTCCGGCTTCTTGACCTCGCCGTGGGACCAGGTTCGGATGTCGTCCGCGGTGGCAAGGCCGATCCGCAGCTCGTCGAAGAAGTTGACGTCGAGCACTGTGCGTCAATCCCTCTTTCGGGGTCGAGTCTCAATCATGGTCTGAACGGTCCCGGGGATGACGGGGGGCTCTTGAGCGAGCCCCCCGTCAGGCCCGTCAGACCTCTTCGACGCTGCTCGGCTCACGCCGGGACAGGTCGATACCGAGCTCCTCCGCCGCGCGGAAGACGTCCTCGTCGGTGTCGCGCATCTCGATGGACATGCCGTCCGAGGACAGCACCTCCACGTTGAGGCAGAGCGACTGCATTTCCTTGATGAGCACCTTGAAGGACTCGGGAATGCCCGGCTCGGGGATGTTCTCGCCCTTGACGATGGCCTCGTAGACCTTCACGCGGCCGGTGACGTCATCGGACTTGATGGTCAGCAGCTCCTGGAGGGCGTAAGCGGCGCCATAAGCCTCGAGCGCCCACACCTCCATCTCACCGAAGCGCTGGCCACCGAACTGCGCCTTACCACCCAGCGGCTGCTGCGTGATCATCGAGTACGGACCGGTCGACCGCGCGTGGAGCTTGTCGTCGACCAGGTGGTGGAGCTTGAGGATGTACATGTACCCGATGGAGATCGGGTCCGGGAACGGCTCACCGGAGCGGCCGTCGAACAGACGCGCCTTGCCGGACGGGAGGACCAGACGGTCGCCGTCGCGGTTCGGGATGGTGTGCTCGAACAGGCCTGTGAGCTCGTCCTCGCGGGCGCCGTCGAACACCGGGGTGGCGACGTTGGTGCCGGGCTCGACGCGGTCGGCGCCGATGACCTTGAGGCGCTCGGCCCACTCCTCGCCGAGACCGGAGACGTCCCAGCCGCGGCTGGCGAGCCAGCCGAGGTGGATCTCCAGGACCTGACCCGGGTTCATTCGGGACGGGACACCCAGCGGGTTCAGGATGATGTCGACCGGCGTGCCGTCCTCAAGGAAGGGCATGTCCTCGATCGGAAGGATCTTGGAGATGACACCCTTGTTGCCGTGACGGCCGGCGAGCTTGTCACCATCGGTGATCTTGCGCTTCTGGGCGACGTAGACGCGGACCAGCTGGTTCACGCCCGGAGGAAGCTCGTCGCCCTCCTCGCGGTCGAAGACGCGGACACCGATGACCTTGCCGATCTCACCGTGAGGGACCTTGAGCGAGGTGTCACGCACCTCGCGGGCCTTCTCACCGAAGATCGCGCGGAGCAGGCGCTCCTCGGGGGTCAGCTCGGTCTCGCCCTTGGGCGTGACCTTGCCGACCAGGATGTCGCCGGCGACGACGTCCGCACCGATGCGGATGATGCCGCGCTCGTCGAGGTCGGCGAGGACCTCCTCGGAGACGTTCGGGATGTCCCGGGTGATCTCCTCGGGGCCCAGCTTGGTGTCACGGGCGTCGACCTCGTGCTCCTCGATGTGGATCGAGGAGAGGACGTCGTCCTGTACGAGGCGCTGCGACAGGATGATCGCGTCCTCGTAGTTGTGACCTTCCCAGGGCATGAACGCCACGAGCAGGTTCTTGCCGAGGGCCATTTCGCCCTCTTCGGTCGCGGGACCGTCGGCGAGGACCTGGGACTCGATGATCCGGTCACCCTCGTTGACGATGACCTTCTGGTTGACCGAGGTGCCCTGGTTCGAGCGGGAGAACTTGGCGACGCGGTACGTGGTGTACGTGCCGTCGTCGTTGGCGACGGTGATGTAGTCGGCCGAGACCTCCTGGACGACACCGTCCTTCTCCGCGCGGATCGAGTCACCGGCGTCGACCGCACAGCGGTACTCCATGCCGGTGCCGACGAGCGGCGCTTCCGCCTTGATGAGCGGAACGGCCTGGCGCATCATGTTCGCGCCCATGAGGGCACGGTTGGCGTCGTCGTGCTCCAGGAAGGGGATCATCGCGGTCGCGACGGACACCATCTGGCGCGGGGAGACGTCCATGTAGTCGACGTCGTCGCCGGCGATGTAGTCGATCTCGCCGCCACGACGACGAACCAGCACGCGGTTCTCGGTGAAGCGCATCTCGTCGTTCAGGCCGGCGTTGGCCTGGGCGATGACGAAGCGGTCTTCCTCGTCGGCCGTCAGGTAGTCGACGTCGTCGGTGACGACACCCTCGATGACCTTGCGGTACGGGGTCTCGACGAAACCGAACGCGTTGACGCGACCGTAGGACGCGAGCGAGCCGATCAGACCGATGTTCGGGCCTTCGGGGGTCTCGATCGGGCACATGCGGCCGTAGTGCGACGGGTGGACGTCTCGGACCTCGAAGCCGGCCCGCTCACGGGACAGACCACCGGGGCCCAGCGCCGACAGACGGCGCTTGTGGGTCAGGCCCGACAGCGGGTTGTTCTGGTCCATGAACTGCGACAGCTGGCTGGTGCCGAAGAACTCCTTGATGGAGGCGACGACCGGCCGGATGTTGATCAGGGTCTGCGGCGTGATCGCCTCGACGTCCTGGGTCGTCATCCGCTCGCGGACGACGCGCTCCATACGAGCCAGACCCGTGCGGACCTGGTTCTGGATGAGCTCGCCGACGTTGCGCAGACGACGGTTGCCGAAGTGGTCGATGTCGTCGGTCTCGACGACGATCGAACGGCCGGACTCGCCGGTCGTCTCGGTCTCACCCGCGTGCAGCTTGACCAGGTACTTGATCGTCGCGATCACGTCGTCGGTGGTGAGCACACCGGCGTCGAGCGGCTCGTCGGCGCCGAGCTTCTTGTTCACCTTGTAGCGGCCGACCTTCGCGAGGTCGTAGCGCTTCGGGTTGAAGTAGAGGTTCTCGAGCAGCGTCTGAGCGGCCTCGCGGGTCGGCGGTTCGCCCGGACGCAGCTTGCGGTAGATGTCGAGCAGCGCGTCGTCCTGGCCCTGGGTGTGGTCCTTCTCCAGGGTGGCGCGCATGGACTCGTACTCGCCGAACTCCTCGAGGATCTGCTCGGTGGTCCAGCCGAGAGCCTTCAGGAGGACGGTGACGGACTGCTTGCGCTTGCGGTCGATGCGGACACCGACCATGTCGCGCTTGTCGACCTCCATCTCCAGCCAGGCACCCCGGGAAGGGATGATCTTGGCGGAGAAGATGTCCTTGTCGGACGTCTTGTCGATGGAGGAGTCGAAGTAGACACCGGGGGAACGGACGAGCTGCGACACGACGACACGCTCGGTGCCGTTGATGACGAAGGTGCCCTTGTTGGTCATGAGCGGGAAATCGCCCATGAAGACCGTCTGAGACTTGATCTCTCCGGTCTCGTTGTTCGTGAACTCGGCAGTAACGAACAGCGGAGCCGCGTACGTGAAGTCGCGCTCCTTGCACTCGTCGACAGAGTTCTTCGCCGGCTCGAAACGGTGGTCGCGGAAGGTCAGCGACATCGACCCGGAGAAGTCCTCGATCGGCGAGATCTCCTCGAAGATCTCTTCCAGACCGGACTTGGTGGGGACGTCCTGTCCACTCTCAAGCGCCGACTCGACGCGAGACTTCCAGGCGGCGTTGCCGAGCAGCCAGTCAAAGCTCTCGGTCTGCAGCGCCAGGAGGTTCGGAACCTCGAGGGGCTCCTTGATCTTTGCAAAGGAGATGCGCAGCGGGGCGGTGCTGGCACCGTTGTTCGTATTGGTCGAGGCGTTGCGCGAGGCGGCCAAGAGGGGGTCCTTCCGAGGGCTCGGACTCACTACGCGCGTACCGGTCCCAGCCGACACGGAAGACGGACGTTCTCGATCCGGCGAAAAGACCAGGTCGGAGACGATCAATCAGTGTGCTCAAGCGTGGGCATGCCCCTGGCGACGGGCAGGGGGCAGCTAACAGGCAGCGCAAAGGGTCAGTGTAGCCACTCGGCTCACTGATGTCCAGACCAGGTTTCCGGAAACCGGCAACAGGCCTTCCCCATGTCGTTTGAACTACCCCTGCCAACGCTCGGCATCGCACACAGAGCGCGTATCAGTACTGCCCTCTTCGTAACCGATCCATGCCTGGTATCTCGAATCCCACCGGGCGGAGTCGGCAACGGGACTGAGAATTGCGCGCCGCCGGCCGTTCGTCAAGGCCCCGTGCTCCGAGCGGATCATCTTCGGACCCTGCTCCGGGGCAACGATGATCACCCTACTCCCCAACGAGACCAGGGCAAGTCAGGCACTGCGGGTACGCCAAAGGGCGACCACCCTTACGGGTGATCGCCCTTGGAAGAGGCCTCAGAGAGCCTCAGAGGTGTTACTTGACCTCGACGCCGGCGCCGGCAGCCTTGAGGGCCTCGGCGGCCTTGTCAGCGGCCTCCTTGGCGACCTTCTCGAGGACGGGCTTCGGGGCGCCGTCAACGAGGTCCTTGGCTTCCTTCAGACCCAGGGAGGTCAGCTCGCGCACGACCTTGATGACCTGGATCTTCTTGTCGCCGGCACCGGTGAGGATGACGTCGAACTCGTCCTGCTCCTCAGCGGCCTCAACGGCGGCGGGGGCGCCCGGACCGGCAACGGCGACGGCCGCGGCGGCGGTGACGTCGAACTTCTCCTCGAACGCCTTAACGAACTCGGAGAGCTCGATGAGGGTGAGCTCCTCGAACTGGGCGAGGAGTTCGTCCTGGGTGAGCTTCGCCATGATGGGCGATCCTTCCACTAAATCGGCAGGTGCCGGATGTATATAGAGGCGGGCGTAACGGCCCGCTACGACCCACGCACTAGGCGGCGTGGATCAGTGCGCGAGCCGAATTACTCGGCACCGCCCTGCTCGGCAAGCTTGACGCGAAGCGCTTCCGCGGTGCGGACGAACTTCGACGGCAGCGCCTGGAAGAGCGAGGCAGCCTGGGACTGCTTGCCCTTGAACGCGCCGGCCAGCTTGCTGAGCAGAACCTCGCGGGACTCGAGGTCCGCAAGCTTCTTGATCTCATCGGCGGTGAGCGCCTTACCATCAAGGACACCCGCCTTGATGATGAGGTTGGGGTTGTCCTTGGCGAAGTCACGCAGGCTCTTCGCCGACTCCACCGGGTCACCGGTGATGAAGGCGACCGCGGTCGGACCAGCGAAGTGCTCGTCCAGCGCGGTGATCCCGGCCTGGTTGGCCGCAATCTTGGTCAGCGTGTTCTTCACCACGGCGTACTGGGCGTTCTCACCGAGCGAACGACGCAGCGTCTTGAGCTGCGCGACGGTGAGACCCCGGTACTCGGTCAGCACGGCGGCGTTCGAGCTCTGGAACTGGTCCGTGAGCTCGGCTACCGCGGCAGCCTTGTCGGGCCTTGCCATAGAGCGTCGGCCTCCTTCCGGGTGATGAGGACCGCTCAGAAGGGGCTGAACAAAACGAAACGCCCCGGCGCAAGCGCACGGGGCGTAAGCTCGACCGAATCACTCCGGGAGCTTCTCCACGAACACCTGCGCAGGACGTCCGCACTCAGCGGATCCTTCGGTCGCCTCACTCTTTCGAGCAGGGCAACGACCAGCGGTCTTTGGCTTCTGGTGAAGCGTACGTGAAGCGGTCCGGTCGAGGCAAATCGCCTCAGGAACCCTTGAGGCCGCCCAGTCCGGCGTCCCTCAGGGTGCGGTCCGCCCCCTCCAGCGACGTGTCCGCGCCCTTCAGTATTTCCTCGTAGGTCGTCACCTGGTCCGCGGGCGGCGCCACGACCGGTGCGACCGTGCCGTACTCGGAGAACTTGGCGCTGACCTTCGCCGTCCCGCCCTTGGCCTCGGTCCGGGAGGTCTCGACGCGGACGGGGTGACCCTGCGCGTCGATCCACACGTCCAGTTCCTGGCCGGTGACGTCCTCCATCGCCTCGTGGAGGTAGGTACGGTTCGCCTCCTCCATCACCTTGCTCGACTCGTCGGCCTTGAGCAGGTCGGCGTTGGTGAGGGAGGCCTTGTAGTGCCGCGTCTCGGTTCCGTCGGTCGGCTCCACGCCGACGAACGTGAGCTTCTGCTGGCCCAGGAGGAGCCCGAGGTACTCGGCCGGGTCGTCGTTGATGCGGCTACGGCCCTTGCCGCCCTTGGCGAGGTCCAGCTTCATCCAGGTCTTGCCCGCGACGGGCATTGCCGGACGGGAGTAGACGACGTCACCGATCATCACCGTGGAGGCGGCGCCCGATCCGACCACCGTCATCTCGGTGGCGGCCGGGTACCAGCCCTTGGTCCCTTGCATCCGGTGGGTCTTGCCACCGTCGACGACGGTGACGTCCGCCTTCGCGAACTTGGCCGCCACCGTCTTCAGGTACGCGGCCTTCACGACGTCGGCGGGGGTGGCCTCCGCGGGCTGCGCCGCGTTCGCCCCGCGCCCGTCCCCGGCGGCCCCGCCCCCGTCCCCACCGGTGTCCCCGCAGGCGGTCAGTCCCGCCGCGAGCAGCGCGGCGACCGCCGTTGCCGTGCCGGCCCTGGTCAGGGTCCGTACAGCCTTGTTCATTCGTTCTCCCCCGTCATCGGAACTGGTACCGCGGTGCCGTCGAGGGCACTCAGGCGGCGCCTTCCCCGCCGCCCTTCATCATTTCCGCCAGGTCCACGACCTGATCGGCCGGCGGCGCCGTGACGTCGACGGGCTTGTTGACGTCGTGGAACTTGATCGTGACGTCCATCGGGCCCTCGGTGCCCTGGCCGCGGGTGCGGACCTGCTTGGTCTGGTCGGACTCGTCGATCCAGATGTCCATCGTCAGTTCCTTGATGCCCTGGGCCTCCAGCATCTTCAGGTTCTTCTCCTGGCGGGCCTTGGCCTCGGGCGTGGTGGCGGCGCTCGGATCCCGCAGCTGGTCCAGCCCGATCGTGCCCGTCAGGTGGGTGGTCTTCTGACCGTCGATGGTCTCCTCGCCGACTGTCTTCAGGTCCTTGGACAGGCTCAGGTCGTTCGCCTTGTCGCCCGGGTTCTCGCCCTGCTGGCCGCCGCCGAGGGCGTCCAGCTGCTTGGCCTGGTCCGGAGCCAGCGCCTTCAGGTCGAACTTCATCCACTTGCCCTCGCTGCCCAGGTAGAGGGCGCCGTCGAGGAGGCGGATGCCGACGTCCTGCCCGGGCGTCTCGGGCGAGGCCATCGTCATGGACATCGCGACGTCGGGCTTGAGGCGCATGGCGGCCTCGCCGGAGATCGCGTTGCCCGCGGCGGTGCCGGACATGGTGTACCGCAGCGAGGTGATCTCCGCGGACTTCTTCTTCGTCTTCTCCAGGAACGCGGCCGGCGCCATCGCGGGCGTCGCCGGGGCCGACTTGGACGGTGCCGGGGCGGCGGCGCCGTCCTTCTTCTCGCCCTTCCCGTCCTCGCACGCCGTGGCCCCGCCCACGAGCAGTACGGCGGCCAGCGCGGCGCCGATGGTCTTCCTGCGGTATGCAGACATGAAGGTCCCCACCCCTTGTGTGATCGTCATTTGATTTCGACTTTACGTTCCCGTCACGCACGAACGCGCGGCCATTACGGCTTACGCGCCCTTCTGTGGTGCGGAACACGACGAACGGGCCCCCCACCGCCCGCGAAGGGTGGTGGGGGGCCCGCTCAGTCGTGCAGGGAGCCGGTCAGGCTCGGCCCGATCAAACGGCAGCCGGGTCTTCCTCGACGAGGAGGTTCCGGGTGCGGTTCGAGTCCAGGGCGATGCCGGGACCCATGGTGGTGCTCAGGGCGGCCTTCTTGATGTAGCGGCCCTTCGCGGCGGACGGCTTCAGACGGATGATCTCGTCCAGGGCCGCCGCGTAGTTCTCGACCAGCTGCTCATCGGAGAAGGAGACCTTGCCGATGATGAAGTGCAGGTTCGAGTGCTTGTCGACGCGGAACTCGATCTTGCCACCCTTGATCTCGGTGACAGCCTTGGCGACGTCCATCGTGACGGTGCCGGTCTTCGGGTTCGGCATGAGGCCACGGGGACCGAGCACGCGGCCGAGGCGGCCGACCTTGCCCATGAGGTCCGGCGTGGCGACAACGGCGTCGAACTCGTTGAGGCGGTTGCCCTTGGCGATCTCGTTGATCAGCTCGTCGTCGCCGACAATGTCGGCGCCGGCGGCTTCCGCGGCCGCTGCACGGTCACCGGTCGCGAAGACCAGGACCCGGGCGGTCTTGCCGGTGCCGTGCGGGAGGTTCACGGTGCCACGGACCATCTGGTCGGCCTTGCGCGGGTCGACACCCAGGCGGAAGGCGACCTCGACGGTGCTGTCGAACTTGGTCGCGGAGGTCTCCTTGGCGAGACGGACGGCCTCGAGCGGGGCGTAGAACTTGTCCCGGTCGATCTTGGCGTCCGCAGCGCGGAGAGTCTTGCTGCGCTTCACTTCTGCTCCTGTGTAGTGACTTCAGGCGTGGAGTCGTGGTGCGGACCAGCGCTTGGCCCTACCACTGTCGTGCTGGGTGGCTGAATCAGCCTTCGATCGTGATGCCCATCGAACGCGCGGTGCCGGCGATGATCTTCTCGGCGGCGTCGATGTCGTTCGCGTTGAGGTCAGGCATCTTGATCGTGGCGATCTCGCGGACCTGGTCACGCGTGAGCTTCGCGACCTTGGTCTTGTGCGGCTCGCCGGAGCCCTTCTCCACGCCCGCGCTCTTCAGGATGAGACGCGCGGCCGGCGGAGTCTTGGTGATGAAGGTGAAGGAACGGTCGTCGTAGACCGTGATCTCCACCGGCACGACCATGCCACGCTGCGACTCGGTCGCGGCGTTGTAGGCCTTGCAGAACTCCATGATGTTGACGCCGTGCTGACCGAGCGCGGGGCCGACCGGCGGAGCCGGGTTGGCCGCACCGGCCTTGATCTGGAGCTTGATAAGCCCCGTGATCTTCTTCTTCTTGGGAGGCATTGCTCTCTCCGGGTCCTAGTGAGAGTTTTCAGCCGCCAACCGGTCATCCGGATGGAGGCATACCGCACCACGATAACGGGTACAGGCGCGGGGCTAAAAACCGAGCAGGTCAGACCACCCTTTACGGGGCGATCTGACCTGGTTCGGAAGCGTCGTTCAGAAGATCCGGATCAGCGGATCCGGGTCAGTTCTTCTGGATCTGGTCGAAGCTCAGCTCGACCGGGGTCTCGCGGCCGAAGATCTCGACGAGACCCTTGACCTTCTTCGAGTCCGGGTTGATCTCGTTGATCGTCGCCTGCAGCGTCGCGAACGGGCCGTCGGTGACGGTGACCGAGTCGCCGACCTCGAAGTCCAGGACCTCGATGGTGCGCTTGACGGCGGGAGCCGGCAGGCCCGCGGCCTCGGCGGCGGCCTTGTCGGCCTTCTCCTTCGCCTCCGGCGCGAGCATCTTGACGATCTCGTCCAGGGTCAGCGGGTACGGGTCGTAGGCGTTGCCCACGAAGCCGGTGACACCGGGGGTGTTGCGGACGACGCCCCAGGACTCGTTCGTCAGATCCATGCGGACGAGAACGTAACCGGGCAGCTTGTTCTGCCGGACGTTCTTGCGCTCGCCGTTCTTGATCTGGACGATCTCTTCCTCGGGCACCTCGGCCTGGTAGATGAACTCCTCGACGTTCAGCGAGACGGCACGCTGCTCCAGGTTCGCCTTCACGCGCTTCTCGTAGCCCGCGTAGGTGTGGATCACGTACCACTCGCCGGGGAGCAGGCGAAGCTCGTCGCGCAGGGCCTGGGTGGGGTCGACGGGCTCGGCGGGCTCGACCTCGGCGGCCTCCTCGGCCTCCTCGTCGTCGCTCTCGTCCGCGGCTTCGACGTCGACCTCGGCGGTCTCGTCGTCGGAGTCGTCGGCCTCTTCGACCTCGGCGTCGTCCTCAGCCTCGGCGTCGACCTCGTCCTCGACGTGCAGCGCGGCCTCTTCGGCGGCGATGCCGGCGTCGGCGTCGGCGAGTTCGGCCTCGTCGGGGTCCACAGCGTCGGCAGCCTCGACGATGTCGAGCTGGTCCTCAACGGACTCGACGGACTCGACGGACTCGTCGCTCGCGTTCAGGTTCGGGTCAGACACGGTGGCTGCTTCTTCCTGGATACAAAAGGTGGTGGAACATGCGAAAACGGGCGGCACCCATCAAGGCGCCGCCCTCCGCGGGGATCAGCCGAAGACGAACTTGATGGCTTCCTGGAACCCATAGTCAATCACGGTCACCAGACCGATCATGATGACGACGAAGACAATCACCACGGAGGTGTACGTCGTGAGTTGGTTACGGGTGGGCCAAACGACCTTGCGGAGTTCCGCGACGATCTGACGGTAGAAGAGCGCGAGCCGGCCGAGAGGGCCCTTCTTGCCGCGCTTACCGCCCTTGCGGGACTTCTTCTCGCGAGTGTCGTCCTCGGCGTCAGGCATGTCGATGGAGCCCAGGGCGTCCGTCACGTCTCTCACCTGAATCCGGGTCGTGGCCGTAGCCGCGCCCGGTTGCGCCGCACGGCGTTGCATCGAAGTACGTACCTGCGCACACATCCGAGAAGGAGTGTGGAGCAGGGCCGGAGGGACTCGAACCCCCAACCGCTGGTTTTGGAGACCAGTGCTCTACCAATTGAGCTACGACCCTTTGCGTTCCCCAACCTACCGCATCCGAGCGAGTGCACGGAGTGCTCACGTTCCGGGCGGTTGATGAGGACCAACGACAGGTGAGTGTACGTGGTCCGGGCCCTGACGTCGAACAGAAGAGATCCGAACCTGCTCCGTCCGGTACCTGAAACGGTGTGCGGGCCTTCTGGGCCGTCTGGGACGATTGGCCGCATGACCTCTGCAACGCCTTCCTCCGAGCGCCGGGTGTCCGCCCGTATCGGCGCCATTTCCGAGTCCGCCACCCTCGCCGTCGACGCCAAGGCCAAGGCCCTCAAGGCCGCCGGGCGTCCGGTGATCGGCTTCGGTGCGGGCGAACCCGACTTCCCGACCCCCGACTACATCGTCGAGGCGGCGGTCGAGGCCTGCCGCAACCCGAAGTACCACCGCTACACGCCGGCCGGCGGCCTCCCCGAGCTGAAGGCCGCGATCGTCGCGAAGACGCTGCGCGACTCCGGCTACCAGGTGGACGCGTCCCAGGTACTGGTGACCAACGGCGGCAAGCAGGCCATCTACGAGGCGTTCGCGGCCATCCTCGACCCGGGCGACGAGGTCATCGTCCCGGCTCCGTACTGGACCACCTACCCGGAGTCGATCCGCCTCGCGGGCGGCGTCCCGGTCGAGGTCGTCGCCGACGAGACCACCGGATACCGGGTCTCCGTCGAGCAGCTGGAGGCCGCGCGCACCGAGCGCACGAAGGTCGTCCTCTTCGTCTCCCCGTCCAACCCGACGGGCGCCGTCTACTCCGAGGCCGACGCCGAGGCCATCGGCCGCTGGGCCGCCGACAAGGGCCTGTGGGTCCTGACGGACGAGATCTACGAGCACCTGGTCTACGGCGACGCCAAGTTCGTCTCGCTCCCGGCGATCGTCCCCGAGCTCGCCGACAAGTGCATCATCGTCAACGGCGTCGCCAAGACGTACGCGATGACCGGCTGGCGCGTGGGCTGGATCATCGGCCCGACGGACGTCGTGAAGGCCGCGACGAACCTCCAGTCGCACGCCACCTCCAACGTCTCCAACGTGGCCCAGGTCGCGGCGCTCGCCGCCGTCTCCGGCAACCTGGACGCCGTCCACGAGATGCGCACCGCCTTCGACCGCCGCCGCCAGACCATCGTGCGGATGCTGAACGAGATCGACGGCGTGTTCTGCCCGACCCCCGAGGGCGCGTTCTACGCGTACCCGTCGGTCAAGGAGCTGCTGGGCAAGGAGATCCGCGGCAAGCGCCCGCAGACCTCCGTCGAGCTCGCCGCGCTGATCCTGGACGAGGCCGAGGTCGCGGTCGTCCCGGGCGAGGCCTTCGGTACCCCCGGCTACCTGCGCCTCTCGTACGCCCTGGGCGACGAGGACCTGATCGAGGGCGTGTCCCGGCTCCAGAAGCTGCTCGCCGAGGCCAAGGCCTGATCGTCGAGGCGTACGGAGCGGCGTCACCCCGGCGGGGTGGCGCCGCTCCGTCGTTTCCGGGCCCGGCCGCCGCCGGGTCCGCTGCGCCCCGTCCCGCCCCCCAGCAGCTCATATTTACGTTCGGGCAAGGTCCCGTTCAGGGAAAGCGGCTGCCGATCGGGTGACAAGTACGGCAGGATCACCAGATGGAGCACGTACGCGATCTCACGCTTCTGCCGAAAGCCCACCTCCACCTGCACTTCACCGGGTCGATGCGCCCCGCGACGCTGCTGGAGCTGGCCGACAAGTACGGCGTCCGCCTGCCCGAGGCCCTGACCAGCGGCGAACCGCCCAAACTCCGGGCCACCGACGAACGCGGCTGGTTCCGCTTCCAGCGGCTCTACGACACCGCCCGCTCCTGCCTGCGCGAGCCCGACGACATCCGACGGCTGGTCCGCGAGGCCGCCGAGGAGGACGTCCGGGACGGCAGCGGCTGGCTGGAGATCCAGGTCGACCCCACTTCCTACGCCCCCCTGCTGGGCGGCATGATCCCGGCCGTCGAGATCATCCTCGACGCCGTCGACTCCGCCTCCCGGGAAACCGGCCTCGGCATGCGCGTCGTCATCGCCGCCAACCGCATGAAGCACCCCCTCGACGCGCGCACCCTCGCCCGCCTCGCCGTCCGCTACGCCGACCGCGGCATCGTCGGGTTCGGGCTCTCCAACGACGAACGCCGCGGCATGGCCCGCGACTTCGACCGGGCCTTCGCCATCGCCCGCGAGGGTGGCCTGCTCGCGGCCCCGCACGGTGGCGAGCTGGGCGGGCCCTCCTCCGTCCGGGACTGCCTCGACGACCTGCACGCCGCCCGCATCGGGCACGGCGTACGGGCGGCCGAGGACCCCCGGCTGCTCAAGCGGCTCGCCGACCGGCAGATCACCTGCGAGGTCTGCCCGGCGTCCAACGTCGCCCTCGGCGTGTACCAGCGGCCGGAGGACGTGCCGCTGCGGACCCTGTTCGAGGCCGGCGTGCCGATGGCGCTGGGCGCGGACGACCCGCTGCTGTTCGGTTCGCGGCTGGCGGCGCAGTACGAGTTCGCGCGTCGCCACCACGGGTTCACGGACGCCGAGCTGGCCGAGCTGGCCCGGCAGTCGGTGCGCGGTTCGGCCGCGCCGGACGACGTCCAGGCCAAGCTGCTGGACGGGATCGACCACTGGCTCAGCGGGTGAGCCGCAGGTCCCCCTCGTAGCAGTCGGCCCGCACCCGGTGGCCGCCGGGGAACCCGATCTCCAGGTGGGTGCGGCCCTGCTCGGGCAGCGCGAACTCGGCGACCGAGGCGATCGTCCGCCCGACGTGGGGCAGGAACGGGTGGTCACCGAGGTCCTCGCCGACCTCGATGCGGCCCCACTCCCCCAGGTCGTAGGGCTCGTGCGGGGTCGCGGACTCGACGATGAGGCACTGGTCGGAGCCGGTGGTGATCCGCGTGGAGTCGCCGACGCTGTCGATCAGCCACACGTCGAGCGGCGCCTCGGAGCGTTCGCCTTCACAGACGTGCCAGGACGCGACGACCCTGCTGATCTCGCGGCCCACCAGGCGCGTGGGGTCCGTGCCGGCCCCGTGCTGGGGGCAGTTCATGTCAGACGCGGACGCCGACCGTCACCGGCTCGTTGACGAGCGTGACGCCGAAGGCCTCGTGGACACCGGCGACGACCTCGCGGGCCAGCGCGAGGAGGTCCTCGGTGGTGGCCTCGCCGCGGTTGGTCAGGGCGAGGGTGTGCTTGGTGGAGATCCTGGCCGGGCCGGTGCCGTAGCCCTTGGTGAAGCCGGCCTTGTCGATCAGCCAGGCCGCGCTGGTCTTCGTACGTCCCTCGCCGGCCGGGTACGCGGGCGGGGCCGTGTCGGGGCCGAGGCGGTCCTGGGCGCGGGTGAGGAAGGCGGCGTACGCCTCGTCGGTCAGGATCGGGTTGTGGAAGAAGGAGCCGGCCGACCAGGTGTCGTGGTCGGCGGGGTCGAGGACCATGCCCTTGCCGGCGCGCAGGCGCAGCACCGTCTCGCGGGCGGTGGCGGCCGGGACCCGGTCGCCGGCGCCGACGCCGAGGGCGCGGGCCGTTTCCGGGTACTTGATCGGGGCGGAGAGGCCGCCCGCGTCCTCCAGGGCGAAGCGCACGCGCAGGACGACGTACCGGTCGGGCTGGTCCTTGAAGGTGCTGTTGCGGTAGCGGAAGTCGCACTCGGCGGCGGTCAGGGTGACCGTTTCGCCGCTGGTGCGGTCGTAGGCCACGACCTCCGTGATGGTGTCGCGGACCTCCTGGCCGTACGCGCCGACGTTCTGGATCGGGGTCGCGCCGGCCGAGCCGGGGATCCCGGCGAGGCACTCGATGCCCGCGAGTCCGGCGTCGACGGTGCGGGCGACGGCGTCGCTCCAGTTCTCGCCGGCGGCGAGCTCCAGCCGGGTGCCGTCGAGGACGAAGCCGGTCGTCGCGATGCGCAGGGCGGTGCCGTCGAAGCCCTGGTCACCGATGACCAGGTTGCTGCCGCCGCCGATGACCAGCAGCGGAGTGCCACTGGCGTCCGCGGCGCGGACGGCGTCGACGACCTCGGCGTCGGTGGTCGCGGTGACCAGCCGGGCCGCGGGGCCGCCGAGGCGGAAGGTGGTCAGCGGGGCGAGGGGGGCGTCGTGGAGTTCCTGCACGAGCACAAGAGTACGGTCCGTCCCCCTCGCATCCCGGCGGGGCACTCAGTGCGCCCGCTTCCGCTCGGCCAGACGGCGCTCGGCCTCCGCCCAACCCAGGGGGAGTTCCGAGGCCCGCACGCTCCAGAAGGTGAACTCGGATTCCTTCATGTGGGCGGCTGCGGCGCGGGAGCCGGAGCGGTGCGGCTCGCTGCCCGCGAAGCGGTAGAGGGCGTCCCGGTCCTCCCAGGCGGACAGGGTGAGGAAGGTGCGGCGCAGCACCCGCGCCCGGAGGGCGACGCCGTGCGCGCCGGGAGCCTTGCGGATCTGCGCGATGATCCCGGGCGCCTTGAGGAAGAACTTGAGGGCGCCGAGGAGGGTGACGGTCTCGAAGCGGGAGGCCATGACGTAGACCTCGGCGTCGGGTGCGGGCTGGACGGGCGTGGACCAGGGGATGTCGGGCATGACGGGCGCTCCTTCGCGTTGAGCCGTACGGAACTTCGCGTGCGGGCGGTGCTGCGGTTCTCCCGGCCGCGCCCGGGCGTCGGACCCGGCCGGCGAGCGGGGCCGGTGGGGTGGGGCCGGTGGGGTGGGGAACCGGTGTGCTGCGGGGCCTCAGCCGGCGATGGGCACCTTGCGGGCCTCGACGACCGGCTCCGACCCGGTGAGGGGCCCGCTGCCGCGGCGCGGCACGAGCAGCGCGAACCCTGCGGCGAGGGCGACGGCGACGGCCCCGATCCACAGGGCGGGGACGGTCCCGTCGGTGAAGGCCTGCGGGGTCTCGTAGCCGCCCTGGGCGGAGAAGACGGAGGCGAGGACGGCCACACCGAGGGCGCCGCCGACCTCGCGGAGTGCGTTGTTGGTTCCGGAGGCCTTGCCCTGGTCGGCGGGGCGCACCGTGGACATGAGCACGTTGGCGGCCGGGGCGAAGTAGAGGGCCATGCCGATGCCGCTGAGGATCAGCGCCGGGAGCTGGGCGGCGTAGGAGACGTCGGTGCTCAGGACCACCGCGAACCAGCCGAGCCCGATGGCCTGGAACGCCAGCCCGGCGGCGACGACGGGCCGCCCGCCGATCCGGTCGGAGAGGATGCCGGCGAGCGGGGCCACGATCATCGGCATGCCGGTCCAGGGGAGCATGCGCAGTCCGGCCTCGGTGGGCGAGTAGCCGACGACCCCTTGGAGGAACTGGCTGAGCAGGAAGATCGAGCCGAACATGCCGAGGAACATGAGCAGGCCGGCGACGTTGATCCCGAGGAACCCGCGGTCGCGGAAGAGCCGCATGGGCAGGACGGGGTCGGCGGCGCGCATGCCGTGCCGGATGAAGGCGCCGATGAGCGCGGTGCCCGCGATGAGGCCGGTGAGGACGGGCGCGCTGGTCCAGCCGTCGGCGTTGGCGTTGACCAGTGCGTAGACGATGCCGAAGAGGCCGGCGCTGATCAGCAGGGTGCCGGGTACGTCGAGGCGGGCGTTCGGTGCGGTGGACTCGGCGAGGCGCAGGCGGGCGAGGGGGATCAGGGCGAGGCCGATCGGGACGTTCAGCCAGAAGATCCACTGCCAGGAGATGTGCTCGGTGAGGGTGCCCCCGATGAGCGGACCACTGGCCACGGCGAGACCGGTCACGGCCCCGTAGATCCCGAGGGCCATGCCCCTGCGGGCGGCCGGGACGGCGACGGTGAGCAGCGTGAGGGTCAGCGGCATCATGATCGCCGCTCCGACGCCCTGAACGGCCCGGGCGGCGATGAGCGCGTCGATGCCGGGCGACAGCGCGGCCGCGGCGGAGGAGGCCGTGAATATCCCGAGCCCGATGATGAAGAGCCGCCGCCGGCCGAACCGGTCCCCGAGCGCGGAGCCGAACATGAGCAGGACGGCGAAGGTCAGCGTGTAGGCGTTCACCGTCCACTCCAGGTCCTCCAGCTTCCCGCCGAGGTCGGCGCGGATCGCGGGGAGGGCAGTGGTGACGACGAGGTTGTCGAGGGCGGCCATGAAACTGGCGGCGCCGGTGAGGACGAGAGCCCAGATCGCGGGCGCTCCGAGGCGGGGCGCGGGCGCTCCGAGGGCGGGTTGTGTGCTCACGGTGTTTCCCCCTGATCAGCGTGACGCTTTTGGTAGTGACTGATTACTAACTTTTGCGGGCAGGCCGCACCGGCCGGCGGGACGGGGTGGGACGGGCGGGAGCGGTGGGGCTCGGAGGGCGGACGGACTCAGGCCTGCGGGGACTCGCGGGATTCGGCGAAACGGGCGGACTCGGCGGACCCGGAGAGCCAGCACCCTTCCCACACGCGGTGCCCCGGCGGGAACCCGAGGGCCGCGAGGGTGTTGATGAGCATTCCGTAGGCCATGAAGGAGCCCGCCTGCTCGCTGTCCCCACCGAGGGGCAGGCGAACGGTGTCCCAGAGATCCATCCAGCCGGCCCGGACCAGCTCGCCGAACTCCCGCTCCCCGGCGGCTTCGGCAGCCGCCACGGTCACGTACACCTGGAGCTGCATCTGCAGCTTGTCGGGCTGCTCGGCGATCAACGTCAGGTAGGCCGCCCCCATGGCGTCCATGGCCTCCTCACCGCTGAGCCCCTTGGCGGCCTCCTCGAAGACCAGCCTGATCTCCTCCATGCAGCGGGTGGTGGCGGCGAGGAACATGGCCTGCTTGTTGGGAAAGAGCCGGAACAGGTACGGCTGCGAGACACCGACGCGCTTGGCGATCGCCTCGGTGGACGTCCCGTAATAGCCGCCACGCGCAAACTCACACATGGCCGCCCGCACGACGCTCTCGCGCCGCTCTTCCGCACTCATCCTTGCCATGGTTCTAAGTTAGTGCTCAATCACTAACCGGGTCAAGGGTGGCGGGGAGGACGGGGCGAGGTGCGGGGTGCCGGGTGCCGGCAGTCGGGGTTGCGGACGTGAGCGGGGTCCGGGGGCGGGGTCCCACCGGTCCGAATCAGGGCGGGTTCGGGGGGTTCCCGTCGGTCTTCGGCTTTCCGTGTCGGGTCGGTCGGTCAAGGGTGGCCGAAGGCCATCGCGAAGCGACGCGACCGCAGGGAGCGCCCTTGAGGGACCGGCCCGACACGGGGAGACGATGAGACCGGCGGGAACCCCCCAAACCCGCCCTGATCCGGGCCAAGGACACCCCGCCCACCCCCATCCCGACCAGCCCCGCGGGCCCGAGGAACAAGACCCCGCCCAACCCGACCCCGCTCAGGCCAGTTGGACCACCGCGCGGGACATGCCGAGGACCTTCTGGCCCGCGCTCATCGCCGTCAGGTCGACCCGTACGCGCTTGTCGTCCAGCTTGACGGCCACCTTCGCGGTGACCTCGATCAGTGCGCCCTCGTCGTCGTTCGGGACCACGACCGGCTTGGTGAAGCGGACTCCGTAGTCGACCACCGCACCCGGGTCGCCCGTCCAGTCGGTCACCACACGGATCGCCTCGGCCATGGTGAACATGCCGTGGGCGATCACGTCCGGCAGTCCGACCTCCTTGGCGAACTTCTCGTTCCAGTGGATCGGGTTGAAGTCGCCGGAGGCCCCGGCGTAGCGGACGAGCGTCGCGCGCGACACGGGGAAGGACGCCGCCGGCAGTTCGGTGCCGACCTCGACGTCGTCGTACTGGATGCGGGCAGTCATCTCAGGCCTCCTCGGGGGCGCGGGACACGAGCTTGGTCCACGCCGTCACCACGTGCTCGCCGGAGGCGTCGTGGACCTCGCCGCGGATGTCGATGATGTCGTTGCCGGCCATCGACTTCACGGCCTCGATCGTCGAGGTCACGGAGAGCCGGTCGCCCGCGCGGACAGGACGGACGTACGAGAACTTCTGGTCGCCGTGCACGACGCGGCTGTAGTCGAGACCCAGCTGGGGGTCCTCGACGACCTGTCCCGCCGCCGCGAATGTGATGGCAAACACAAAGGTCGGGGGTGCGATCACGTCGGAGTGGCCGAACGCCTTGGCCGCTTCCGGGTCGGTGTAGACGGGATTCTCATCACCCACCGCGACCGCGAATTCGCGGATCTTCTCCCGGCCGACCTCGTACGGATCGGTGGGCGGGTAGGTCCGCCCGACGAAGGTCTGGTCGAGGGCCATGGCTCACTACCTCCTGTGGAAGGGACACGAAAGAACAGACGGAGAGGGACGCGCCGCCCCGCGCCGGATCGTGATCCGTGCGGAAACGACACAAGGCCGCCCCCCAATGACGGGGACGACCTCATGACGGTGCCTATATTCGAGACTTCGCCAGGATCAGCGGGTCTCGCGGTGCGCGGTGTGCGAGTTGCAACGCGGGCAGTGCTTCTTCATCTCCATGCGATCCGGGTTGTTACGCCGGTTCTTCTTGGTGATGTAGTTCCGCTCCTTGCACTCCACGCAGGCCAGCGTGATCTTCGGGCGGACGTCGGTGGCAGCCACGTGAGTGCTCCTTGACGGACTATGGGACGGATGAACGCATAAAAGAGTAGCCGATCGGGAGACCGACCCCGCAATCGGCTACTAGTTGTAGCGGCGACCGGACTTGAACCGGTGACACAGCGATTATGAGCCGCTTGCTCTACCGACTGAGCTACGCCGCTTTGATGAGATCCGCTCCCCACCCGAGGGTGGGGAACCTCACTCACCAGAGCCCCAATGCGGAATCGAACCGCAGACCTTCTCCTTACCATGGAGACGCTCTACCGACTGAGCTATTGGGGCGAGCGATGAAGACATTACACGGTTGCCCGCCGATCGCCCAAATCCTTTGCGGCGACTGGCCTCGGGAGGAGGCCGGTGAAGATTTTCGATCACCGCGCGGGCGCCCGTCCGACAGATTTCGGGCCGATTGTGCGGGAGCTCACACCGCGCCACCCGACTCTCGCCGTCACGGACGCACCACATGTCCTCGGCGACCCCTCCCCGCTCCTCCCCCGCCGCGCCGGAGCGGCAGGTCGCGCCGGGGCGCGCCGGGGCACCACACCGGTACGACTATTGCGCTCTTCCGCGAAGCGGGCAGTCGGGCGCCCTAGGCTCTGACCACGCTGCGTGATCTTGGGCCGCGGGCTGTGGCCACGGCGCAGGAACCGCCCGAGCCACCGCAGGAGCGCGATGTCCGACAGCCAGCCGCAGCAGCCCTCCCACTCCTCGCGGAACCCGGCGGAGGGCCCCTCCCGCGCCCCCGGCCTCGGGGGCGCGCCCGAGGCCGGCGGTCTTCTCCTCGCCGGGGCGCGGCTCACCGACGGTCGTACCGTCGACGTCCGGCTCGGCGGCGGTCGCATCCAGGCCGTCGGGACCGCGGGCAGTCTGACCGCCCCCACGCTGTCCCGGGTCGACCTGCGGGGATACCTGCTGCTCCCCGCCCCCGCCGAGCCGCACGCGCACGGGGACACCGCCCTGACCGCCGACGGCGAGGGGCCCGTCTCGTACGGCCTGGACGAGGTGCAGCGCCGGGCCACCGAGGCTGCCCTGCTCCAGCTCGGTCACGGCGCGACCGCCGTCCGCTCCCACGTGCGGATCGGCGATGTGCACGGGCTCGGCCCCATGGAGGCCGTCCTCCAGGCGCGGCGGTCCTTGCGGGGGCTGGCCGACCTGACGGCCGTGGCCGTGCCGCGGTTGCTGACGGGGGCCGCCGGCGCGGACGGATTGGCCATGCTCCGCGACGCCGTCAAGATGGGCGCCTCCGTGATCGGGGGCTGCCCGGATCTGGATCCCGATCCGACGGGCTTCGTCGAAGCGGTCCTGGAGCTGGCCGCGGAGCACGGCTGCCCCGTGGACCTGCACACGGACGGTGACGACCCCGGCCGTCTCGCCCGGCTCGCGGCGATGGCCGGCGGGCTGCGCCCCGGGGTGAGCATCGGGCCCTGCGGGGGTCTGTCGCGGCTCCCGCTCGAGGCGGCTTCGCGCGCGGCCGACCAGCTCGCGGCGGCGGGCGTACGGGTGACGTGCCTGCCCCAGGGCGACTGCGCGGCCCTGGAACGGCGCGGCCTGCGCACCGCCCCCGTACGTCTGCTGCGGGCGGCCGGGGTGCGCGTGACGGCCGGGAGCGGGGCACTGCGGGACGCCGGGAACCCGGTCGGGCGCGGGGACCCGCTCGAAGCCGCGTACCTGCTGGCCTCCCAGGGCGGGCTGCGTGCTCCGGAGGCCTACGAGACGGTCAGCAGCGCCGCCCGGGAGGCGATGGGGCTGCCCGAGGTGCGGGTGGAGGCCGGCTTCCCGGCGGAGCTGCTCGCCGTGCGCGGGGACCGGATCGCCGGGGTGCTGTCGTTGGCGTACAGCCGGATCGTGATCCACCGGGGGCGTGTCGTAGCCCGTACGAGTGCCGTACGGGAGTACTGCGACTCGGCGGTCGCGGTGGCCCTGGACCTGCCCAGGCAGGGCCGTACGGAGTCGGGGGCCTGAGGCGCCGGACGGGCGTTCGCGGGCGCCCGCGCCCGGCTCGACGTACGGTCGGGACATGCGCATCGTCATCGCGGGTGGACACGGTCGGATCGCGCTGCGGCTGGAGCGACTGCTCGCCGCGCGCGGGTACGAGGTCGCGGGCATCATCCGCGATCCGGCGCAGGGCGACGACCTCAGGCAGGCGGGCGCCGAACCGGTGCTGTGCGACCTGGAGTCGGCGTCCGTCGAGCACGTGGCGGGCATCCTGCAGGGCGCGGACGTCGCGGTGTTCGCCGCCGGCGCCGGTCCGGGCAGTGGGGCGGAGCGCAAGGAGACCGTGGACCGGGGCGCGGCGACGCTGTTCGCCGACGCGGCCGAACGGGCGCGCGTGCGGCGCTTCCTGATGGTCTCTTCGATGGGTGCGGACCCGCGGCACGGGGGCGACGAGGTCTTCGACGTCTACCTGCGGGCGAAGGGCGAGGCCGACGAGTACGTCCGTACCCGGTTGGGCCTGGAGTGGACGGTCCTGCGGCCGGGTTCGCTGACCGATGAGGCGGGGACGGGCGAGGTCCGGCTGGAGGCGGACACGGGGCGCGGGTCCGTCCCGCGCGACGACGTCGCGGCGGTGCTCGCCGAGCTGGTGGAGACGCCGGCGACGGCGGGCCTGACCCTGGAACTGGTCGCGGGCTCCACCCCGGTGTCGGTGGCCGTCAAGAACATGGCGGGCACCTGAGCGGGGGCGGGCGCCCGGCCCGCCGTTGAACGGGCGTCAGAAGTCGGCGTCCAGCTTGTCGTCCGAGCGTCCGACGGAGTCCTGCTGGAACTGCTTCTCGTAGGTCTGCCGGATTCGTTCGACGCGTACCGAGCGTTCCTCCGCCTCCTTCTCGGGGTAGAGCAGGATGACTTCGTACGATGTCTCGCGGATGGTCGTGCCGTCCTGGCCGCGCCACTGGCCGCGGCCGTCCTGGAGGGTGAGCCCCTCGGGGAAGGCCGGGGTGATGTCGTGGTCCAGGAACCGGAGGAACTCCGCCTCCCCCACGGGCTCCCGGCCGTCGGGGCGTTGCGTGCCGAAGTACAGCCGGGTCTCCCGGTACGGCTCTCCGACCGGGGTGTGCAGTGCGGCCCCGACCAGGGCGGGGATCCCGGCGCCGAGCAGGGCGAGCAGGACGCCGCCCCCGACCTTTCCGCGTGTGTCCGTAGTCCATGTCACGGCCGGTGAACGACCGGCCGCCCCCATCGGTGCGCCGGAGGCGCCCGATAGGGTCACCCGGATGTCGACCGCAGGGGGCGGTCCCGTGAGGTTCCGGGGTTGGGAATGGGCGACGGCGACTGGAACGTCGGTGCGGCCGAGGGCGGCCGGTTGGCGGCCCGGTGGTGGAAGTGGGCGCTGTCCGCGCCGGCCGACCGGAGCCCGGTGAGCGATACGACGGGGGTGTACGCCGACTGGCGGCAGCCGGAGGACCTCTGGTTCCTGGCGGGGACGTACGGCGGCAGGGTGGTGCGGCGCTGCACCGTTGCGGCGGGCCGTCGGCTGTTCTTCCCGGTCCTGAACACGCAGCGTCCGGTGGTTCCGCTGGTGACCAAGCCGTGGCGGATGGAGGTGACCCGGGCTTCGGCGGCGGTGAACAGTCGTCCGCTGGAGGTGCGCGAGTTCACGTCGGGGACGTTCCAGTCCATGGGGATACCGCGGGTCGCGTGGGGTCTGTGGTGCGCGCTCGAACCGCTTCCGGCGGGTCAGTTCGTGCTGGAGATCGAGGCCTCGGCGACGAACGGCTTCTGGGTGGACACGACCTACCACCTGACGATGGCCGGGCCTTCCTGAGTGCACCGGGGACGCCGGCGGGGCGTCCAGCGGGCGCTCGCCCGGTACGGGACGTACGAAAAAACCCCCGTCCACCGCATTTTCGCGGATGGACGAGGGTTTTACTCGCGTGGCGGCGCCAGGGTTCGAACCTGGGTAGGCTGAGCCGGCAGATTTACAGTCTGCTCCCTTTGGCCACTCGGGCACACCGCCATGATCGTTGCCGTCTTTCCGCCTTGCGGCGGCGCTCCGTGGCAACGACGTAAACAATACCCGATGTGCGGGTGTGGTCCGCCACCGGATTGATCAGCCCCCCACGTGGGCGTGATGGCTAGGCTTTGCGGAGCGGGCCGGGGATGTCCGGCCGCGCCCTTCGGGGCACATCACAGCCGACTTCAAGGAGCCACAGCACATGGCCGACTCCAGTTTCGACATCGTCTCGAAGGTCGAGCGGCAGGAGGTCGACAACGCCCTCAACCAGTCCGCGAAGGAGCTCTCGCAGCGCTACGACTTCAAGGGCACGGGCGCGTCGATCGCCTGGTCCGGCGAGAAGATCCTGATGGAGGCGAACTCCGAGGAGCGCGTCAAGGCCGTCCTCGACGTGTTCGAGACCAAGCTGGTCAAGCGCGGGATCTCGCTGAAGGCGCTGGACGCCGGCGAGCCGCAGCTGTCCGGCAAGGAGTACAAGATCTTCGCGACGATCGAGGAAGGCATCTCCCAGGAGAACGCCAAGAAGGTCGCGAAGATCATCCGTGACGAGGGCCCCAAGGGCGTCAAGGCCCAGGTCCAGGGCGAGGAGCTGCGCGTCAGCTCCAAGAGCCGTGACGACCTCCAGGCCATTCAGGCGCTGCTCAAGGGCAAGGACCTGGACTTCGCGATCCAGTTCGTGAACTACCGCTGATCAGCGGGTCCGGTGGTTCCGGGCCCGTTCGCGCAGCACTGAACGAACCCCGAGGGCACGACGGGGGCGGTTCGCCGGGGAGGTTGCGGCGGGCGCCCGTGTCGTGCCCTTCGTCGTCGGCGCTCGGAGGGTGTGTGCGGGGCGTGAGCGGCGCGTGCTCCTACGCGGCCCCCCTGTGATCACTAGGCACGGGCCGGTGCGGCCACCACGCTGGGTGAATCGTCAATCACCGGATGGCAGGGGGTTCCCGCATGCCTGGGGCCGGCACGTTCCGCCAGGACTTCGCGGCGTCCGTGGTCGTCGCGCTGGTCGCGCTTCCGCTCTGTGTGGGGGTGGCCGTCGCCTCCGGGGTGCCGGCCGAGTTGGGGGTCGTCACCGGGGTGGTCGGCGGGCTGGTCACCGGGTGGTTCCGTGGGAGCTCCCTCCAGGTGAGCGGGCCCGCGGCCGGGCTAACCGTGCTGGTCTACGAGGCGGTGCGGGCGTACGGGCTGCCCGCGCTCGGGGTGCTGGTGCTGGCCGCCGGGCTGTTGCAGCTGGGCATGGGGGTGTTGCGGCTCGGGCGGTGGTTCCGGGCGATCTCGATCGCCGTCGTGTACGGGATGCTGGCCGGGATCGGGCTCGTGCTGATCGCCGGGCAGCTCTACGCCCTGGGCGGGGTGACGGCGCCGGGGCACACCCTGGCCAAGCTGGGCGGGCTGCCGGCGCTCGTGGGGCGCGCGGACTGGTCGGCCGTCGCGCTGGGCGCCGCGACCGTCGCGGTGTTGGTCGCGTGGCCGCGGGTGCCGGCGCGGCTGCGGATCGTGCCGGGGGCTCTCGTCGGGGTGGCGGCCGCGACGGCGGTGGCCGTGTTGCTGGGCCTGCCCGTGGAGAAGGTGCGGGTGACGGGGGTGCTGGAGGCTGTGGCGCCGCCCGGCTGGGCGGACTTCGGGGTGCTGGCCTCCGTGGGTGCCGTCGGGACCGTGGTCGCGCTCTCGCTGATCGCCTCCGCGGAGACGCTGTTCAGTGCGGCCGCCGTCGACCGGATGCACGACGGGCCGAGGACGCACTACGACAGGGAACTCATCGCCCAGGGCGTGGGCAACAGTGTGTGCGGGATGCTCGGCTCGCTGCCGATGACCGCCGTCATCGTCCGCAGCGCCGCCAACGTGGAGGCGGGGGCCAGGACCCGCGCCTCCCGGGTGATGCACGGGGCCTGGCTGTTGCTGTTCGCCGTGGCCTTCCCCCAACTCCTGGAGATCGTTCCGCTCGCCGCGCCGGCCGGGGTGCTGTTGCACGCGGGGTGGAAGCTGCTGCCGGTCCGGGCCGTGGCCGGGCTGTGGCGCACGCACCGGGGGGAGGCCGTGGTCCTGCTGGTCACGGCCTCGGCGATCGTGGTCACCAACCTCTTCGAAGGGGTGCTGATCGGCCTGGGGCTCGCCGTCGCCAAGGCGGCCTGGGAGACCTCCCACGTGCACATCGAGGAGGTCCAGGAGGGCGAGGAGCTGTGCGTGCGGGTGGTGGGGAACGCCAGCTTCCTGAGGCTGCCCAAACTCCTCGACGCGCTGGACGCGCTGCCGAACGGGGAGCACGTGCGGCTCGACCTGAGCGGGCTGCGGCACCTGGACCACGCCTGCCTGACCGCCCTGGAGGGGTGGGAACGCAAGCGGGCGCCGCTCCCCGGCCGGGAAGGCGTCGTCTAACCCGACCACCGCTGCGCGCTACGCGATCGCGAACGTCTGCGCGCGGGCTCTCGGTTCAGCTGTCAAGGTACGGGCCGTCACCGCGGTCGGGGTGTTCGCCGGCGGGTGCCGGCCTGCGCGACGCACTCCTCGCCTCCGGTGGTCACGCGGGCGGCGTTGACCCCGGGAGGGGCGGCGCGGGGCCGGGCCAAGGGGCGGCCCGGGGTGGCCCCCCGGAACCCGGCTGCGCGGGCAGGTGTTCGTGGCGCCCGGCCGCGCAGCCCCTCAACCGGTCGGTGACTTGCTCCAGCAACTGCTCGGATTCGTTCATGCGTTCATGGTGACGCATGCCCCCGACATCCGTTCGACCCTGTGGATAACCCCGGGACGTCCGAGGTCAGCGCGAGGCGAACGGGGCGTCCGTCGGGACGATCTCGCGGCCGAGCGGGAGCAGGGAGAGCGGGACCATCTTGAAGTTGGCGATGCCGAACGGGATGCCGATGATCGTGATGCACAGCGCGATGCCGGTGGCGATGTGGCCGAGGGCCAGCCACCAGCCGGCCAGGATCAGCCACAGGACGTTGCCCACGCAGGAGCCGGCGCCGGAGTCACGGCGTTCGACCGTGGTGTAGCCGAACGGCCAGAGGGCGTACACGGCGATGCGGAACGCCGCTATGCCGAAGGGAATGCCGATGATCGTGATGCAGAGGATCACGCCGGCCAGGCAGTAGCCCAGGAACAGCCAGATCCCGCTGAGCACGAGCCAAATGATGTTGAGGATGGTCTTCACTGACTGCGTCCTGCCATCTGTTCGAGCCGGGCGATGCGCTCGGCCATCGGAGGGTGTGTCGAGAACATCTTGGACAGTCCTTCGCCCGGCCGGAAGGGGTTGGCGATCATCATGTGACTCGCCGTCTCGATGCGCGGTTCGGCGGGCAGCGGGAGCTGTTTGGTGCCCGCATCGAGCTTGCGCAGGGCGCTGGCCAGGGCGAGGGGATCACCGGTGAGCTGGGCTCCGGAGGCGTCCGCCTCGTATTCGCGCGAGCGGCTGATGGCGAGCTGGATCACGGACGCGGCCAGCGGGCCGAGGATCATGATCAGCAGCATGCCGATGAGGCCGGGGCCCTCGTCGTCGTTGGACCGGCCGATCGGGATCAGCCAGGCGAAGTTCACCAGGAACATGATCACGGAGGCCAGTGCGCCGGCGACCGAGGAGATCAGGATGTCCCGGTTGTAGACGTGGCTCAGCTCGTGGCCGATCACCCCGCGCAGTTCGCGTTCGTCGAGGATGCGCAGGATGCCCTCGGTGCAGCAGACCGCGGCGTTGCGCGGGTTGCGGCCGGTCGCGAAGGCGTTGGGTGCTTCGGTCGGTGAGATGTAGAGCCGTGGCATGGGTTGGCGCGCGGACGTGGAGAGTTCGCGCACCATGCGGTACAGCTCGGGGGCCTCGAACTCGCTGACGGGGCGGGCGCGCATCGCGCGTAGAGCCAGCTTGTCGCTGTTCCAGTACGCGTAGGCGTTCGTCCCGAGGGCGACGACGACGGCGACGATCAGGCCCGTCCGCCCGAAGAGGCTTCCGATGACGATGATGAGTGCGGACAGCCCGCCGAGGAGTACGGCGGTCTTGAGCCCGTTGTGCCGGCGGTGCACGGTACGCCCTCCAAGTGGTGCGGCAGGGGGGACCCCGTCCAAGGTCTGAGGGTCTACGGTCCAGTGGACCCTCCCTTCCTGGTCAACGCCAGATGGGGCCGTACGGTTCCCGGGGCGCGGCGGGGCCGCCGCCCCCGCAGGGCCGGTCCGGGGGTGGTGGTGGGCGTTGGGCCGGGCGGGTGAACGTGCTCCGACCTGAGGGGTCCTGCCGCGTCCTACTGCGGGAAGAGGCTGCCCGAGGCGAAGCGCAGGACGAGCTGGGGGGCGCCGGAGAGCACCACGGCGGTGGCCGCGGTGAGCACGATCGCGGCGGTGACCGGCCAGGGGACCTTGGCCGCGGCGGGCCGCGCGGCGGGGGCGCCGTCCTCGGGGGAGCGGAAGAGGAGCGCGGTCCACCGCAGGTAGTAGTAGAGGGCGACGACGACGTTGGCGGCCATGACGACGGCGAGCCAGCCGAGCCCGGCGTCGACGGCGGACCGGAAGACGGTGACCTTCGCGAAGAGGCCGATGATGCCCGGCGGCAGTCCCGCGAGGCACAGCAGGAAGAAGGCCAGCGCGAGGGCGGCGAACGGGCGCTCGGCGTAGAGGCCGCGGTAGTCGGCGATCCGCTGGAGGGGCTTGGTCCGGGCGACGAGCGCGGCCACGGCGAAGGCTCCGAGGTTCACGGCCCCGTACATCAGGGCGTAGGCGACGGTGGAGCCGATCTGGTCGCGATCGGAGTACGCGGCCGCCGCGATCGGGACCAGCAGGTAGCCGGCCTGGCCCACGGAGGACCAGGCGAGGAGCCGTACGGCGCTGTTGGGGCGGTCCGCGGACTGGCGCAGGGCGGCGGCGTTGCCGAGGGTCATGGTCAGCGCGGCGAGGACGGCCAGGGCGGGGCCCCAGATGTCGGAGTACGCGGGGAAGGCGATGACCGTGACGAGGATCAGGCCGGTGAAGCCGACGGCCTTGCCGATCACCGAGAGGTAGCCGGCGATGGGCAGCGGGGCGCCCACGTAGGTGTCGGGGACCCAGAAGTGGAAGGGGACGGCGGCGGTCTTGAAGGCGAAGCCGACGAGGGTCAGCGCGACGCCGGCCATGGCGAGGGTGTCGAACCGCGCGGGGACGTCTTCGAGGCGGTCCGCGACCTGGTCGAGGTGCAGGGAGCCGGTGGCGGCGTAGACGAAGGCGACGCCGAGGAGGGAGACGGCCGTGGCGGTGACGGAGGACAGGAAGAACTTGAGGGCGGCCTCGGAGGACAGCCGGTCGCCGCGGCGCATGCCGACCAGGGCGAAGGCGGGCAGCGAGGCCACTTCGAGGGCGACGATCAGGGTGGCGAGGTCGCGGGAGGCGGGCAGCAGGGCGGCGCCGGCGGCGGAGGAGAGCAGCAGGAACCAGTACTCGCCGGCGGGCATGCGGGTCTCGCGGACGGCGGTGACCGACATGAGGGCGGTGACGAGGGCGCCGGCGAGGACCAGGAACTGCACGACGAGCGCGAAGTGGTCGGCGGTGTAGGAGCAGGCGGTCGGGTCGCCGGTGAGGCAGAAGGTGGTGCGGTCGCCGGCGCGCAGGGGCCACAGGGCGGCGGTCGCGGCGGCGAGGCCGGCGACGGAGATCCAGCCGAGGAGCGGCTTGCGTCCTTCGGGCAGGAACAGGTCGGCGACGAGGACGAGCAGGGCGACGGCGGCGGGGACCACCACGGGCGTGATGGCGAGCCAGTCGACGGACTGGACGAGGCTGGGGGTTTCGGCGGCGAGGACCGTCAGGGCCGTCATGAGTTGCCTCCTGCGAGGAGCTTCTGGACGGCCGGGTCGGTGAGGCCGAGGAGGACCGCGGGCCACAGGCCCGCGAGGACGGTGAGGGCGACGAGCGGGGTCCAGGCGGCGAACTCGTGGCGCTGGACGTCCGCGACGGTGATCCCGGGTTCGGCCTTCGGGTCGCCCATGCAGACGCGCCGTACGACGATCAGCAGGTAGGCGGCGGTGAGCAGGGTGCCGAACGCGCCGACGGCCGTGTAGGTGAGGAAGGCCGGCCGCGACAGGCCTTCGGCGGGGTCGAACGCCCCGAACAGGGCCAGCATCTCGCCCCAGAAGCCGGCGAGGCCGGGCAGGCCGAGGGAGGCGACGGCGGCGAAGGCGAGGAGGGCGCCGAGGCGGGGCGCGCGGCCGTACAGGGCGGCGCCGGTCGCGCCGGCGAGGGTGTCGAGGTCGGCGGTGCCGTAGCGGTCCTTGAGGGCGCCGACCAGGAAGAAGAGCAGGCCGGTGATCAGGCCGTGCGCGATGTTCGCGAAGAGCGCGCCGTTGACCCCGGTCGGGGTCATGGAGGCGATGCCGAGGAGGACGAAGCCCATGTGGCCGACGGAGGAGTAGGCGATGAGGCGCTTGAGGTCGCCCTTGCCGCCCTTGCGGGCCAGCGCGAGGCAGGCGAGGGATCCGTAGACGATGCCGACGACGGCGAAGGCGCCGAGGTACGGGGCGAAGGTGTGCATGCCGTCGGGGGTGACGGGGAGCAGGATGCGGACGAACCCGTAGGTGCCCATCTTCAGCATGACGCCCGCGAGGAGGACGGAGCCGACGGTGGGGGCGGCGGTGTGGGCGTCGGGGAGCCAGCTGTGGAGCGGCCACATGGGGGTTTTGACGGCGAGGCCGATGCCGATGGCGAGGACGGCCAGCAGCTGGGTGGTGTGGGTCAGTTCGCGGCCGTTGTCGGAGGCGAGTGCCACCATGTCGAAGGTGCCGCTGTTCAGTCCGATGAGGAGCAGACCGAGCAGCATGACGACGGATCCGAGGAGGGTGTACAGGATGAACTTCCAGGCGGCGGCCTGCCGCTGAGCGCCGCCCCAGCGGGCGATGAGGAAGTACATCGGGATGAGGACCATCTCGAAGGCGAGGAAGAAGAGCAGCAGGTCGAGGACGGCGAAGGTCGCGAGCGTCCCCGATTCGAGGACGAGGAGCAGCGCGACGAAGGCCTTCGGGGAAGGGCCATCGGGGAGCTTGTGGTAGCTGTACACCGCGCAGAGGAAGAACAGCAGCGCGGTCATCAGGAGGAGGGGGAGCGAGATGCCGTCGACGCCGAGGTGGATCCGGATGTTCAGCGCCTGGATCCAGCTGATGTCCGTCGTCGCCTGGAAGCGGGACGGGGCGTCGTGGTCGAAGCCCGCGGTGAGGGCGATGGCCGCGGCGAGGATGACGCCGGTGACGGTCACGCCGTGGCGCAGGACGGCCTGTTCGGGGCTCCTGCCCTTGAGTCCGGGCGGGGCCGGCAGGAGGGCGGCGACGGCCCCGAGGAGCGGTGCGGCCACGATGAACGCCAGAAGGAACTGCATCACGGACGGGCTGATATCAATCACGGCTGACTCACGGCTCACGATCCGGCGTTGACGTTGGCGAGGACGGCGGTGGCGATCGCCAGGACCACGGCGCCGGCGAGCAGGGCGCTCAGGTAGGTCTGCACGTTGCCGGTCTGGGCGCGGCGCACGAGGCTGCCGAGCAGCCGGGTGCCGGTGCCCGCGCCGCGGACGTACGTGTCCACGACCTCCCGGTCGAGGAAGCGGACCAGGCTCGCGGCCCCGCGGACGGGGCGGACGAACAGGCGGTCGTAGACGGCGTCGAGGTGGAAGCCGTCGGCGGCGTGGCGGTGCAGGGGGCCGAGGAGGGCGCGTCCGGGGTCGGGGGCGGGTCCCGCCGGGACGGCGGGGTGCTCGTGGGTGACCTCCGCGACCTCGGGGGTCTCGGCGGCGGACTCGGCGGCGGCG